>ONKP01000001.1 GCA_900318405.1 uncultured Eubacteriales bacterium
ATAATCTGACGCTGATTCCATCAGATTAAACTACACCGTACCTTCTGATAATGTGACGGATAATCTTTCTTTTGGTGAGGAATAAAATCGCGGATTACAGTGATATTTGCTAGATGGAAGAGACGTGAAATCCCCGGAACCCTTTATTTATAAGGATTTCCCGGGGATTTTCTAATGCCGGCGGCGGGAATCGAACCCGCACGATATTTCTATCAGCGGATTTTGAGTCCGCCTCGTCTACCAGTTCCAACACGCCGGCTTACGCGGCAGCATAACTCAGCTGCCGCATACTTTATGCATTTTATCACAGGCGGGTATCATTTGTGAAGCAGACTTTTTCACTCATGAATAACAATCGCCGTGCCCGCATCGATATTGTCGTAAATCTTTTCCGCCGTATCATACGGCAGATTCACGCATCCATGCGAACCATTCGTCTTGTAGATATCACCGCCAAATGCTGACCGCCAGGTGGCATCATGCAGACCCTCTCCCTCGAAGAAAGGCATCCAGAACGACACCTTGGTTTCATAATCATTGCCGTTGGCATTCTGACCGGTCAGCACGGAAGGACTCTCCTTATAGGCGAGCGGAAAAATACCGATCTCCGTGTCAAACCCTTTCGATGCATCACCGGTCACACAGTCGCTGTCCACAACCAGCGTTCCGTTCTTGTAGAACCAGATATGCTGCGAGCTGATATCCACCTCGACGTAGGTTCCGTTCAGATCATCCGTGCCCTCCCGGCCCAGATACAGCGGATTTCCATAATCATTTGTCTGGATATACTCCGGCTCCCTTGACACCGGCTCGTCGGTTTCAATGTCCGCCGTGAGCTGCTTGCACTCGGCATCCTGATCAATGGTGTAACCGTATTCCACCGAACCGGCGCTGAAGCTGATCTCCTCGCCGTCCGTCGCAGTAAATGTTCTCGCAATATACCGTGTATTGTATTTCGAAGCCAGATCGCTCACATAAGAAGAAACAGCATCCTGATCCACCGTGATGCTTCCGTCATCGGCGACACTGAGCCAGCCCATGATCGTATTCGCATCCAGGACTTCTGTCTGTGTTCCGAATTCATAGGTCACAGACATATTCTGGTATTTATCCAGAACAGCCGCTTTATTTTTTTCATCGGCTTCCTGCTGCAGCGACGTCTTCAGCGATTCATCCGGATCTGCCGAAGTATATACGCTGTCAGGCAGCGTCATCGTCACGCCGCTCTCTTCTGTTCCGTTCGCAACAGCCTGATCGATCTGCTCTTTGACAAACGACTGCAGGGCGGTGTCATCCACCTCATTGCCCTTGCTTCCATCCGTAACGGTATAGGTGCCGTCATCACTCTGCGTCAGCTCAGGATCCTGCGTCGCTGTCCGCGGCACGGAAAAATTTGCCGACTGCACAAAACTGTCAAACGTACTCTCATCAAAAGCCCAGCTCATCGTCTCTGTGAGCGACTCACCGGTCCTCTTCAGCTGCATCATGCGTGCAAAATCAGATGTCTGTGCCTTCAGCGCATCCTGCAGCTTTTCCGAGAGCGCCTGTGTATCCGGCGTATAACCGAACTGCGACGCAGTACCGGTAAGAACAGCGGTTCCGTTTTCATCGATCTCCACGGAAAAATCCTTGCACTGCTCCGCCAGAGCTTCTGTCACCTCTTCCGGCGTCTTTCCCGAGACATCACTGCCGTTGATCGTAGTGCCGTCCAGAAATGTCTCCCGCTCTTTTTCCTTATTCCAGTAATTCTGAAACGCAAGCGCACCGATCAGTGCCGCAGCGAGCAGCGCCAGACCGATGATCAGGGCTATATGCCCTGCGCCGATTTTCTTTTTGTTTTTTATTTTATCTGTATCCCTGTTATTCTGCATAGTGACCCTCCGTTCCCTGATGATTTGTATTCATCACTGGTAAAAGACAGGCCATCCCAAAGACTTTACCTCTCCCCTGAAATGAAATGCGGTTCGCGCATACCCCCGTTCTATTACGCGTCACCGAACATTTTCTTATATTCCGGCGTGAAATCCAGTGTAGCGAAATAATCCTTCGGCGTCTCCGGCCGGCGGATCATCTCCCAGCTTCCGTCTTCCTTCAGCAGGATCTCCGCTGACCACAGTTTGCCGTTGTAGTTATAGCCCATGGAAAAGCCATGTGCGCCGGTATCATGGATAAAGAGAATATCGCCGACATTGATTTCCGGCAGCATGCGGTCCACAGCAAACTTGTCGTTGTTCTCGCAGAGCGATCCTGTCACATCGTATTTGTGGTCGCAGTCCGCATTTTCCTTGCCCATGACGGTGATATGGTGATAAGCGCCGTACATGGCAGGACGCATCAGGTTGCACGCACACGCGTCCACACCGATATACTCCTTGTAAATATGTTTCTGGTTGATGCACTTCGTGACAAGTCCGCCGTACGGTCCCATCATAAAGCGTCCCATCTCTGTGTAGATCGACACATCGCCCATGCCCGCGGGAACGAGGATCTTGTTGTAGACCTCCTCGACGCCGGCACCGATCGCACGGATGTCATTCGGCTCCTGCCACGGCTCATAGGGAATGCCGACACCGCCGGACAGATTGATAAAAGTAATATGGCAGCCCGTTTCCTTCTGCAGTTTTACCGCGAGACGGAAAAGAATGTCGGCAAGCTTCGGATAATACTCATTCGTCACGGTGTTGCTGCACAGGAACGCGTGAACACCGAACTCTTCAACGCCCTTTGATTTCAGAATGCGGAAGGCTTCGAACAGCTGCTCTGTCGTCATACCGTACTTGGAATCGCCGGGGTTATCCATGATGCCGTTGGACATGGCAAAAAGTCCGCCCGGGTTAAAGCGGCAGCACATTCTCTTCGGGAACTTTCCCACCTTTTTCTCAAACACATCGATGGCCGTGATATCATCCAGATTGATGATGGCGCCCATATCATAGGCCTTCTGATATTCCTCCGCCGGCGTATCATTGGAAGAAAACATGATGTGATTGCCGTCGAATCCCATGGCCTCTGAGAGCATCAGCTCTGTCATCGAAGAACAGTCGCATCCGCAGTCATACTCGCCGAGAATGTGGATCAGCGCCGGCGTAGGCGTCGCTTTGACGGCAAAATACTCGCGGAACCCCTTGTTCCATGCGAAAGCCTCTTTCACCGCACGCGCGTTCTCACGAATGCCTTTTTCATCATAGATATGAAAGGGCGTCGGTACATCGGCAATGATCTCTTCCAGCTTTTCCTTTGTGACAAAAGGTACCTTACGGTATTCACTCATGACAGTTTCCCATCCTCTCATTGAATATGAACATGATTATACAGATGATCCATACAGTAT
Source organism: uncultured Eubacteriales bacterium (assembly GCA_900318405.1). Taxonomy (GTDB): domain Bacteria; phylum Bacillota; class Clostridia; order Lachnospirales; family Lachnospiraceae; genus Bilifractor. The sequence goes on from ONKP01000001.1 coordinate 3,332, forward strand.
TCGTGATTTCCCTTACACTTCGAACAGTAGCGGAATTCCAGCGTCGGATCATCGAGCTCTGTTCTTCCGCAGACTGTACAGCGATGGATCGGCTGACGGCCTTTCCCGTTTCTATATCCTCTCATGCGCTGGCCGGACGTATCACGCGACCCCGCACTGCTGTCATAATTCTGCTGCTGACCATAACCATTCTGGCCGTAACCACTGTCATCCGGTCCGTAACCATTCTGCCCGTAACCGGTGTTTCCCGGTCCGTAGCCGTTCTGGCCGTAGCCGCTGTTGTCCGGTCCGTAACTGTTCTGGCCATAGCCGCTGTTGTCCGGTCCGTAGCCGTTCTGCCCGTAACCGGTGTTGCTCTGCCCGCCGAACGTCGTGCGATCTATTTTTTCGCCCGACCGGCGGTTCTGACGCATGAATTTCCGGTAATTATTCCGTGTCTTCCGCTGTGACCTGGTCAGACCGGGCCCTTTCCTGTAGAGGAAGAAAAACAGCGCCATATTGGCAGCCGATGCGATGATCATCGCACCCAGTACGACCGAATTTCCGGCAATCAGTACGTAGAGCAGATAGGCTCCGTAAAAGATCACCAGGTATTTGGCCTTGATCGGTATCAGGAACATGAAACGGAATTCCATATTCGGAAAGGTCAGAGCCAGACCGAGAAATACCGAAAGGCTGATGTAATAGGTGGAGAAGGACAGACTGTAAAACTCGACTTCCATCGGACTGATGGCATAGGCGATGAATCCCGCGATCACCGTCAGGATCAGACCGTTAAAAATATAGAAATCGAATTTAAAGTCTCCCCAGACCTGCTCCAGCATCACGCCCTGCTGATAGATACAGAAAAGCATCAGCAGCGTCCAGATGGACAGCGATGACGGCGGCATGAGAATCCACGTGACGATACGCCAGACCTGACCTCTTGCAATCAGCGTCGGTGAAAAGCTCAGCAGGGCCAGCGGACTCGAGCCTGTCACACTGCCCATCAGCTGCAGAATATATCCTGTCACGTAGGTGACGATGATGATCGGCGTCAGATGCTGTATCGCATGACTTCCGAATTTTCTTTCCAGTCTGTCAAGTATATTCATTCCAGTTCCTTTCGTGTGGACATCACCGGAATCTCCCCCGCGCATTACACGTCATTATACGAGTGCGTCTCCTGATTTGTCAACGAGACGTGTGCATGTAACCATCAGCGGTTCCACGCGCGCTTCACAGTGTCCAGGCGGGCTGTCGTGCCTGTAAGCAGGGCATCAGCAAGCACGATGGCTGTCATGGATTCAACGACCACAACCGCTCTCGGCACAATAACCGGATCATGACGCCCCCTGACCTCTATGCGGACGGGCGTTCCGTCCGTATGAACCGTATTCTGTGCCTGCGCGATGGACGGCGTAGCCTTGACAGCGCAGCGGAGAAAAATATCGGCGCCGTCGCTGATGCCGGCCAGCATGCCGCCGCCATGATTGGACGTCGGGCGGATCACACCGTTTTCATCCGTCGTAAAGCCGTCATTATCGTCTCTGCCCGTATGCTCTGCCGCAGCAAAACCGTCACCGATCTCCACGCCCTTGACAGCGCCGATGGACATGATGGCCTGTGCGAGTCTGGCATCCAGCTTATCAAAGACAGGATCGCCGAGTCCCGGCATCACCCCCGTCGCACGGCATTCGATAATGCCGCCGGCTGAATTTTTTTCCGACATGCAGCGTCCCAGATAGGCAGATGCCCTGGTTGCCGCCTGCGCATCAGGCATGCAGAGCGGATTTTTTCTGATCTCATCCCTGTCAAAGGTTCTCGCCCTGATCGGTCCGATGGCACTGGTCCAGGCCATGACCTCGATGCCGAACTCACGGAGCAGCCGGCAGGCTACAGCCCCCGCCGCTACACGGCCGACGGTCTCTCTGCCTGAGGAACGCCCGCCGCCGCGATAATCCCGGAAGCCGTATTTCTGATCATAGGTAAAATCGCCGTGGCCCGGGCGGTAAACATCTTTCAGCGCTGAATAATCAGCCGAGTGCTGATCGGTGTTGATGATCATCAGAGAGATGGGTGTACCCGTCGTCTTTCCCTCAAAGGTTCCGGACATGATAAGAACGCTGTCGGACTCCTGCCGATGTGTGGCATATCGGCTCTGTCCCGGCTTTCTGCGATCCATATACGGCTGAATATCTTCCTCTGTCAGGGGAAGCCCCGCAGGGCACCCGTCGATCACTACGCCTATCCCTTTACCATGGGATTCACCCCATGTGGTGATTCTGAAAGCTCTTCCAAATGTTGATCCCGCCATAGGTTCCTCCTTCTACCATAAACTCCAATCATACAAGATGCTACCGTACTGTATGAAGCCCGACTGCTCCATCGCTGCGCAATTCCCGAGGTCGGCACATGTACATCCGGTCAGAAACTGCTTTTTCAGAAACGTCTGTTCCCGTCATTATACACAAAAAGCCGCGGTCCGGTAAATACCGGGATCCGCGGCTCTGATCTTTTCTAAAAAATATTCGACAACTCAGGCAGGCTGGCCGGCGATAGCTTTCTTTGCTGTCTCAGCGAGCTGTGCGAATCCTTCCTTATCGGTTACTGCCATGTCAGCGAGCACCTTACGGTTCAGATCAACACCTGCAGTCTTCAGACCATACATGAACTTGCTGTAGGAAAGACCGTTAATTCTTGCTGCAGCATTGATTCTTGCGATCCAGAGCTGACGGAACTGACGCTTTTTCTGCTTACGTCCTGCATAGGAAGAAGTCAGTGCGCGCATAACGGACTGTTTTGCGACACGATACTGTTTGCTTCTTGCTCCTCTGTAACCTTTAGCGAGTTTAAGAACTCTGTTATGCTTCTTCTTGGCGTTCAGGCCGCCTTTGATTCTTGCCATTTTAATGATCCTCCTTAACCGGTAATATGAACAGCCTTATGCGTAAGGCATGCATCTCTTCATCTGGCGTCTGTTTGTCTGATCGAGAACAGCTGCTTTTCTCAGGTTTCTCTTTCTCTTTGTGGTCTTCTTGGTCAGAATATGGCTCTTGTATGCTTTATGTCTGACAATCTTACCGGTACCGGTAGTTTCAAAGCGTTTTGCCGCAGCGCGGCGTGTCTTCATCTTAGGCATAATATGTTCCTCCTTAACAATGTTTACTTCTTTTTCTGTCCGAGAACGATGCTCATGTTGCGTCCTTCAATCTTCGGCTGCTTCTCGATCACGGCAATGTCCTCGAGCTGCTTGGCGAAATTTTCAAGGGTCGGACGGCTGGCGTTCATATGCGCCATCTCACGTCCGCGGAAACGGATCGTCACCTTCACCTTATCGCCCTTTTCCAGGAATTTTCTTGCAGCGGAGATCTTCGTATTGAGATCATTGGTATCAATGTTGGGCGTCATGCGCACCTCTTTGATATCCACAATATGCTGCTTCCTGCGGGCCTCCTTTTTGCGGCGGGCCTGCTCATAACGATATTTGCCAAAATCAATGATCTTGCATACCGGCGGATCCGCCATAGGTGAAACCTTTACAAGATCCACACCTGCATCCTGTGCTCTCTGCAGTGCTTCTCTTGAAGACATAACCCCGAGCTGCTCACCGTCCTGTCCTATCACTCGAACCTGCGGGTCACGGATCTGTCCATTGATCTGTACGTCGTTACCTCTGCTGTTGTTAATTGCCTTGCCCTCCTTACCGCTCAAAAAGAAATTCGCCTGATACTGTCTATACTGACATGTTTTGAAAAGATCCACATCATTGTATTAAACCTGCCGCTTCGCTGCTTCGCAGTTTCACAGCATTTAATACATTAAAAAAGTGAATGACATTTCTGTCATCCACTCCTACAGCACACCGGATGTATCCTCCCTGTGAGGATATTCCGTCTGTATTTACCCGCAGCACGCCTCCGTGTACAGGTGAGAGTGGACACTCTTCTTTCTTGTCAACGTTTGCAGTCTATCACGCAAACATTCCTCTGTCAATACCCTTATTCTATAACTGTCAGGTTTCCACGTCAGAGACGGACTGCACACCACTGTGCAAGCCCGCCTCCGACGCAGACTTATTATCAGCTTTCCGACCAGGTTGTGCCGTTCTCGTCGATCCACTTGCCTGAACCTTCATTCTGATAAGCGACGCCGTTGCTGTCAAAATAACTGCCGTCAGAATCCGGCGATACAGTGACCGTATTGCCACTGTCATCTTTCAGCGTATACGAAGCAGTGGCTGCCTCCGCAGATGCGTTATCTGACGTGTCATTCTGAGAAGCACTGTTCGCTGTCTTCCAGCTGCCACCCTCAGAATCCGTCCAGGTGCCGTCTCCGTTGTCGGTGTATGTCTTTCCGCTGGCATCTACATAGGCACCGTCACTGTTCTTTGCCGCTGTTACCTGATCACCCGCATCATTGACGAGTGTCACATCGGTGGATGCAGATGCCGAAGCATTCAGATAGCCGAGCTCCTGTGCCTTGCTGAAGATGGCAGATGCTATCTCCTGATGTCCCGCGTCAGAGAATGCCGGATCCGGCATGCTGACGGAATCCATCATGACAAAATGCTCGCTGAAGGCTCCAGACAGCGCATTGACATAGTCATCCGGATTGACGACGCCATTGGTGACAGAATCAGGATAGACACCGACGATAATATATTTATCCTGCTGACTGTAGGTGCTGAGCATCTGTTTGTACTGATCAACAAGCTCGTCCGGAGACTGCCCCCAGCCGCCGAAATAGCCCATGCAGAGCACCGGAATAGCATCCTGGTCATCACGTTCTGTCTGCTTGTCAGCAACGTCATCAGAGATGATCGTCTCAGTGGCATCGGTGAGTCCGGCGTTTGTATGGTTGGTAATATAGTTCTGCACAACATCATCAGCCACACCGGCGAGTGTCATCTGGGAAAGCGTACCTCTTGTCTCCCAGGTGTTGTCTTCCACCTTGATATCGGAAAATCCGTTATCCTGGAGAAGTTTTTCAAACTGCGCAGGATAAGCGTTATCAGCTGTGGTCTCCGTATCATTGAAATCATCGCCCCGGAAGCTGAACATTACCTCAGTGGGTTCCGGTGTCGGTGTCGGCGTTGCCGTAGGTGTGGGCGTTGCTGTCGGCGTGGGTGTGGCCGTCGGTGTCGGCGTCGCTGTCGGCGTGGCCTCAGCCTTCTCTGCCTCTGCTGCAGCCTTTGCATCCGCGCGAAGCTTCAGATTCTCCTGACGGCTTCTGTAAAGCATAAAGCCCATAAAGGCTACAATACCGATGAAGATAAACAACATGATAAAAAACAGTGTTTTTCGTGCTCTGTTGCTCATTTTTGCTCCCCTTCCATAAATTGCATATCAAGTAAGGCAATATATGGATTACTTTATCACATTATTCTTTCTTTTTCCAGAAGTCTTCTATCATCCCGCCAACCGTGTGAACGGTCGCCGTCCGGATATTTTTCCACTCTCTGGGAAACAGCCTGCGGTACTCGGGAAAAGTAAAGCGCTCGTCCATCAGTACGATCACGCCTCTGTCATCGGACGTCCGGATGACCCTTCCCGCTGCCTGGAGAACCTTGTTCATCCCGGGATAACGGTACGCATAGCTGAATCCATCCTCCCCGTGCCCGCGGTAATAATCCTTCAGCAGCTCTCTCTCGGGCCCGACCTGCGGGATACCTGTGCCGACGATCAGCGCTCCGATCAGACGCCCGCCGGTGAGGTCGATGCCCTCTGAAAAAATACCGCCCATGACACAGCAGCCGATCAGCGTACCATCGTTATCCTCCCGGAAACGCGCCAGAAACTCCTCGCGTTCTTCCTCTGTCATTCCCGGTTTCTGCAGAAGATACACTGTCTGGTCCTGTTCCCCTCCGTTTTCAGCCGTACTTCCATCACTGATGCAGAACGCAAGCACAGCTTCCATCATGGCATATGACGGGAAAAAGGCCATGTAATTTCCATGCCTCGCTGATGTGACCGCCCGGATATAGGAAGCCATGCGGCTGAACTCGGAGGCGTTTCTCCTTCTGTATATGCTGCTCACATCGGTTCCGATGATCACCATCTGGTTCTCCTCAGGAAAGGATGAAGGCACATAGACAGCATAATCATCCTCGCGGCCCGATAGCAGGTTTCGGTAATACCTTACGGGAAGCAGCGTTGCCGAGAAAAATACAGTGCTCCGACCGTGGTCAAGACACCGCTGCAGATTGACAGCGGGATTCACACAGAAAAGCTTCAGCCGGTAATCTCCGTCCTCTGTAACTCTCTGATATACCAGATAGCTGTCATCGATCAGTCCTGCGATATAAAGAAATTCCTGTATGCTGAACCAGAAGTCCAGAAGTTCTCTTCGAAATTCTCTGTCTTTCCTGTTGCGAAGCCACAGCAGAGTATCCTCCATTTTTGCCGTGAGATGCAGCAGGCTGCTCTCGAGTTCTCCCGGAAAGCTGATTTTTTCCAGGGTATGGCAGGCTTTGCTGTACCTGAGCATGATCCTGCTGGAAGCTGAAATTGCTTTCTTCAGTCCTCCGAGATCTGCGCCGCTGTTTTCCTTTTCATATGCCCGCACGCATCTTCCCGCCGCCAGAAAATCTTTCCTCGAGAGCTCCGCACTGTACATATCCCTCCCGCGGTCTGTCAGGTTGTGCGCCTCATCGATCAGAAAGACCATATCCTCTTTTCTGGACGTCTCACCGAAGAAACGCTTCAGCCGCGCATTCGGATCGAACACGTAATTGTAATCGCAGATGACCGCATCAGCGAATGCGGCCAGGTCAAGCTGCAGCTCATGCGGACACACCTGCCATTTTTCCGCCTGCGCCATGATATTCTGCCGGCTGAAATCATCCTGATCCGTGATCATCTCATACAACGCGCGGTTGACGCGGTCATAGTGTCCCGCGGCTCTGGGACACACAGACGGATCACAGTCCCCCGGATCTTCCGCAGCACATATTTTTTCCCGGGCAGTAAGATGCAGTGTCTTCAGGGACAGGCCCCTGTCACGCAGAATAGCAAAGGCGCCCGCTGCCGCCGTTCCCGTCACGGTCCTGGCCGTCAGGTAAAAAATACGCACGGCAGCGCCTTCTCCGATGGCTCTCACGGCAGGGTACACGACAGACATGGTTTTACCCACGCCGGTCGGTGCTTCGACAAAGATCTGTTTCCGCCGGATGATCGTTCGGTACACATCCGCTGCCAGCTGCCTCTGACCGGGTCGATAGGCAAAGGGGAACGGAAGATCTTTTATGGACTGATCTCTTTTTTCCGCCCACAGGATCCGGAACTCCGCCCACGGATAAAAATCATCGATCAGATTGTCAAACCACTGTTCAAGCTCCTCTTCCGTATCATGCTCATGGAACTGACGGATTTTTTCCGTGTCCAGGTTCACATAGGTCATGCACACAGAAATCTCCGGCAGATGATTCTGCATGGCCCAGATGGCGGCGTAGCACTTTGCCTGCGCCAGATGGACAGGCACAGGCTCTTCCATCGCCTCCACATCCGCATAGACGCCCTTGATCTCCTCCACAGTCACTTCCGTTTCCCTGGTCTCGATTCCATCTGCCCTTCCTTCGATGACCAGCGTAAACAGCGGATAGTTTTTTTCATACTGAAGAGGGACCTCGGCCCTGTAGCCAACGTCCCTCTTTTTCTGTATCCTGCGGTGGATCCTGCTGCCCGCGAGCATGGCTTCGCGGTCAGCCCACCCGCCGCGGTTCCTGTCGAGGTCTCCGGAACGGAGAATGAACTCCACAAGATTGCGCACGGATATCTTTACTGTTCTTTTTTCCTGTGTTGCTTATTCTGCTTATTTTCCTGCGTATTCTGCTCTTCTGTATTTTTCACACTGTCAGACCATGAAAATCAATATTCCTCAGTCAGATAATGATGAGGCATTTCATAATAACAGCACTGCCGTCTTCCTTATGAACCCGTGCGGCAGATGATCCACTTCGTTACAGTTTCAGAAGCGCCTCCGCGGCATCCCCGACGAACGTATTGTTGATCTCCGCAAATCTGCCCTCATCCGCGGCGCTGACAAAATCAGGGCGGATCGGAACCTTGCCGAGCACCGGGATATGAAGATCCGCAGCGATCTCGTCAATATGACTTTCACCGAACACGCTGATCTTCTCTCCGCAGTGCGGACATTCCATGTAGCTGTAATTTTCCACCAGTCCGAGCACCGGAATATGCATCATCTCAGCCATCCTGTAGGCTTTGGCAACAATCATCCGCACCAGATCCTGCGGAGATGTCACGATGACTGCTCCGTCCACCGGAAGCGACTGAAATACCGTCAGCGGAACATCACCGGTTCCCGGCGGCATATCCACCAGCAGAAAATCCAGCGGACCCCATACAACATCCGTATAAAACTGTTTGACCATACCGGCGATGATCGGGCCTCTCCAGAGCACCGGCTCCTCTTCGTTCGGCAGCAGCAGATTGGTGGACATGATCTCCACACCGTTTGCCGCTGTCGGCGGATAGATGCCGTTGCCGTCAGATTCTGCCTGTTTGGTGATACCGTACATTTTCGGAATGGACGGACCGGTTACATCGGCGTCCAGAATCCCTGCCGTATGACCCGTCAGTGTCATGGCGTTGGCCAGTGACGCTGTGATCATGGATTTGCCGACACCGCCCTTGCCGCTGATCACGGCAATGACATGGCCGATATTGGAGAACGCATTTTCCTGCACCCGGAAGTCCGGTGTCTGTTCTCCGCCGTTCTGATTATTTTCTGTCTGCTCTGCCATTAAAAAATCCCTCCTGCCAGAATCTGTATCGTATGATTGCTTAAATTTCTCCATTCACCAGCCGAAGCCATCATCTGTCCTGCAGTTTTTCCGCAATAACGCTCCAGGCCTGCATCAGCCGGTCAACGCTCCACGCCGCATTGGCCGGACTGGTGGATGGCATCTTTACCGCTTCTCTGCCCGTCTGCTGCCGGAGATACTTCTCGTACAGTCGATAAGATGTCCCTCCGTTGCAGTAAATTTCCCGGATATCTGCTTTGTCGAGAATCGGCGTCAGGTCATTCGGCACGACATCCCGGATGCTGCTGTCACTCGAGCCCGTGATCGTACAGCTGTGGATCGTATCCCACAGGGCAATGTTATTCTGCGCCAGAAAGGCTTTCTTTTCATCGATCGTCCCGGGTACGGGACAGCCGCACACGCCCGCCATGACCTTCCAGAATCTGTTCTGCGGATGGCCGTAGAAAAATTTCTGCTCACGGGATTTCACAGACGGAAAACTCCCGAGGATCAGAATTCGTGCATCTTCTCTCACAAACGGCGGGAACGGATGAATGATCTGCTGCGGTTCCGCTCTGCTGCTCATGCTCTGTCATTCTTCCTTTCCGTCAGGTTTGTCTGCGCCTGACGTATCGCTATCCGCCTCTGCTCCGGGTTTATCCCCGCCTGCATTGTCTGCCTCTGCACCGGGCTTAGCCTCATCTGTGCTGTCTTCTGCTTCGGTTTTGTCCTGGTTCAGCATTTTCTGAAAATCCTCTTCTGTCTCAGTCTCAACAGGATCTTCATCCAGCCGGAGAACGACATAGTATCCACGCGGCGTATCACGGATATCCGCCACAACGCCTTCCCTGGACTGAATCCGTTCATACGGCGCATAATTTCTGCTCATGGCTACGGCGGGAACGATCGTGTAGTAATACGACGATGGGAGCTGGGACTCCGTGAATGTCACGCGGTCTCCTACCTTCACCAGATTTTCTCTCTCCATCTTGAATTCAGGATAACGCACAGCCCGTCACTGTTCCTTTCGCAGGTATTCCTGCTTTGTCATCTGTTTTTCCACAACTGTATGTTCGCATATGCAGGGAGACAGATGCTTTCACTCCGCAAGACCGCAGACACCGGTGCTTTTGTTACAGTCCAGACGTTACCAGAGCCACGGAACACATGGAGACTCCCAAGCCGAGAATGGTGAAAGCATCAGTATTCCGAAATCAGTGATGGAACAGCCGGATGCCTGTAAACGCCATCACCATACCGTATTTGTTGCAGCAGTCGATGACAGCATCATCGCGGATGGATCCGCCGGGCTCTGCCACATACTGCACACCGGATTTTTTCGCCCGCTCGATATTGTCCGAGAACGGGAAAAATGCATCGGATCCGAGCGTGACGCCCTGATTTTTCGCGATCCACTCTTTCTTTTCCTCCGCTGTAAAAGGCTCCGGCTTTCTGGTAAATACCTTCTGCCACTCGCCGTCACGGAGAACATCTTCATATTCATCACCAATGTACACATCGATTGCATTGTCCCTGTCCGCTCTGTGAATACCGGGCACGAACGGAAGATCCAGCACCTTCGGGCACTGACGCTTCCACCAGTTATCGGCCTTCTGTCCTGCCAGGCGCACACAGTGCACTCTCGACTGCTGGCCTGCGCCGACGCCGATGGCCTGTCCGTCCTTCACATAGCATACCGAATTGGACTGTGTGTACTTGAGCGTGATCATCGCGATCTTCATGTCGCGGAGAGCCTCTGCCGGGAGGTCCTTGTTCTCTGTCACGATATTGGCAAACATTTCATCATTGATGTCCAGCTCCTGACGTCCCTGTTCAAAAGTAATGCCGAAGATCTGCCGTCTCTCGATGGGCGCCGGACGATAATCCTCGTCCATCTGCAGGATCACATAGTTTCCTTTTTTCTTCTGCTTCAGGATGGCAAGGGCTTCATCCGTATAGCCGGGAGCAATCACGCCGTCCGAAACCTCGCGCTTGATCACCTGTGCTGTGCTCACATCACAGATATCGGAAAGAGAGATAAAATCACCGAAGGAAGACATTCTGTCTGCGCCGCGCGCACGGACAAAAGCGCATGCCAGAGGTGAAAGGTCATCCATATCATCGACAAAATAGATCTTCTTCAGTGTATCCGTCAGCGGAAGTCCGACAGCTGCTCCCGCCGGGCTCACATGTTTGAAAGAGGCAGCCGCCGGAAGTCCGGTTGCTTTTTTCAGATCGCGTACCAGCTGATAGCCGTTAAAGGCATCCATGAAATTGATATACCCCGGACGCCCGCTGAGTACAGTGACCGGCAGATCGCTGCCGTCTGCCATATAAATGCGGGATGGTTTCTGGTTCGGATTGCATCCGTATTTCAGCTGAAGTTCTTTCATCGGTGTAGCCTCCTTTTCACCTTGGCATGACAACATGCTCATCGATGTCGGCCTGTGCCGGCATCACATTTTTCATAAGGATATAGCTTCTGTGCACTTCTGCTGTCGATCATGACAGCGTTACGTTCTCGTTTTTATTGATGATCTGCGTCTCATAATCGCCTGTACTGATATCAATGTAGCGCACAAAGAGAGACACCTTGTTATCCTCATTCAGCGAAGCCCAGAGCATGTCCGTCCATTCGTCGATATCATCAGGAATTTCAACAGGCTTCGGTTCTCCCTCAAAGCTGGGGAGCGGATTGCCGTCATGCATGTAGGTGGAAATAAAATGTCCGCAGCCCGCAGGCGCATGGCTGTAGTCAAAGGTCTCACGGATACACTGATCCGGATTGCCGCCGCGGCTCTTGAGGATAGACATCTGATAGCCGAACACACCGTTCTCAATCGTCAGGAGACCGGAAATGCGCGGCGTATAATTCGGGCCGTCCGGTTCGAATTCACGGGAACGGAGGCTTTCCTCAAATGTCAGGCCCTTTTTCAGACCGTCAAAAACCGTATCCGTCTGATCTCCGTTAGTCACGATGGTATGTGACGGGTCAGGCACACGCACCGGCGAATAGATGATGAGGCTCGGATCCTTCATTTTTGACGGATCATAGGCCTGCGTACGAATTCCCTCACCGTCTTCAACAAAAATGCGGTTGCGGCTGTTTTCGCTTCTGCCCATGATGAAATAGGCAATGGCTGCGTTTTTACCGTCAGCGGAGCGGCCGATCACGATACCGCGTCCCGGATAGGTATTGCCGCTGAGTTCCTGTGCGAGATCGATTGTCTCCATGTACACGTCCTCCCTTTCCTTCTGTTGTTGCCTTCTGCTCTTAACTTCTGTCGTTGGATTCTTCCAGCTGTTTCGGCTGGAGCAGCGGACAGATCAGATTTCGATCAGTTCCTTCGGCGAATGGCTCAGATTGCGAACGCCGTCGGTACCGATCACCACGAGATCCTCTATCCTCACGCCGAACTTTTTCGGCAGATAAATACCGGGCTCTACGGATTCCACCATGCCCTTTTTCAGGACCGTTGAATCATTCGGCGACAGCGTGGGGCTTTCATGAATATACAGTCCTACGCCATGGCCCAGTGCATGGCCGAAGTTTTCTCCATATCCTTCCGCCGTGATCACATCGCGCGCCAGTGCGTCGGCCTCACGTCCGGTCATGCCCGCCCGGATACCGTCCAGCGCTGTCTGCTGCGCCTTCTGCACAATGCCGTAGATCTTCTTCTGCTCGTCACTGGCACCGCCGATACAGATCGTCCTCGTCATATCGGAGCAGTATCCCTCATACTTGCATCCGAAATCCATGACGACGAAATCACCCTCCGCAAGTTTTCTCTCTGACGGAACGGCATGCGGCATCGATGAATTCGGTCCTGAAGCGATGATCGTATCAAAGGAAAGCCTTGAACCGCCATGCATTTTCAGCTGATACTCCAGCTCAGCGGCGACTTCTCTCTCTGCCATACCGGCTTTTATGGTCTTCAGCGTTGCTGCAAAAGCCTCGTCACCGATGGCTTCCGCTCTCGCGATCAGCGTGAGCTCCTCATCGGACTTGACCTGACGGATCGCATCGATCTGCTCATCCAGCGGCATCCACTGATTGACGCGGGTCAGTCTGTTCTGCAGCCGGCTGAATTCAAAACAGCGCATGAATTTATCTTCATAGCCGACAATGTGCACATCGTCTTCCTTCAGGATCTCATCAAGGATGTCGGTTCTTCTGTGATGCCGGTTTTCCTCAATGATCTCAAAACTGCTTTCTCTGGATGCCGATTCCGTATAGCGTGAGTCCGTTATAACGATCTGTCTTTCGGGAGAGATGTATACCATGCCTTCTCCGCCCCGAAACCCCGACAGATACCACATATTGTGAGGATCTGTGATAAAAAGAGCCTCCACGCCTGTATTTTTGAAAATCTCTCTGATTGCTTCTCTGCTCATATATCCCCCTCCTGCAGGATCAGCTGCTGATCCTTCCGTAAATTTCCTGCGGCACATAGGCAGTGACAGCGATGCCGTCTTCCCTGTATTCCTCCGAGATCAGCCGGCCCTTCGTACGTATCATGGCCAGCACACCGGCATCCTTATAGGGGATGACGCGCTCAATATATGTCTGTCCCTCCATGATCAGCCGGTCAAGGACCGTCACAAGATCATCAAGGCCTCTGCCCTTCAGCGCCGAGATCTGCAGCACATAATCCGCCCGGTGATCATGCAGGTGTGCGCCCGTAATATTTCTGTCCGTTTTATTGAATACTGTGACAATGGGTTTGTCGTCTGCTTTCAGCTCATGGAGCGTATCGTAAACGACCTGCATCTGTGTATCCATCTCCGGACTGGATGCGTCGACCACATGGATGATGTAATCGGCAAAGGTAGCTTCCTCCAGCGTACTCCGGAAGGCATCGATCAGCGTATGCGGAAGTTTCCGTATAAAGCCGACCGTATCGGTCAGGAGTATTTTATTTCCACCGGGAAGCTCCAGCTGCCTGGTCGTCGGATCGAGCGTGGCAAACAGCTTATCCTCCTCCAGCACATCTGCGTTCGTCATGGCGTTCAGAAGCGTGGACTTTCCGGCGTTCGTATATCCGACGATCGCCGCCTCCTTCACACCGCCCTTCTTCCGTCCTTCCCGGATCAGGTCGCGGTGCTTCACCACTTCTCTGCGTTCCCTGTTCAGCACACCGATCCGCTCTTCGATCAGCCGGCGGTCGATCTCCAGTTTTTTCTCACCCGGCCCTCTGGTGCCGATACCGCCGCCGAGTCTCGAGAGATAGCGCCGCATGCCGGTCAGATGCGCCTGCCGGTATTTCAGCTGTGCCAGTTCCACCTGAATCTTGCCTTCGCTTGTCTGCGCCCGCGCAGCAAAAATATCGAGGATCAGCAGTGTTCTGTCCGCTACCGCACAGTCAAGCTCCTCTTCAAGGTTGTTCATCTGCGCGGGTGTGAGCTCATCATCGCAGATCACGCTGTCCGCATCCAGTGCATCCAGCATCTCCCGGATCTCCAGAATCTTGCCGCTGCCCACATACGTGCCCGGGTCGGGATTATCACGGTTCTGCACAACCCTGCCCACGCATTCCGCCCCTGCCGTATCGGCCAGAGACGCCAGCTCATCCAGTGATGCCGAGGTCTGCTGCATATCGCCGTCGCATACCGCCACCAGCAGTACGCGCTGTTTTTTCTCTGTATTATCTGTCATCTGTATTTTTCCATCCACACAGCCCAGTTTCGCGCGTCTGTTCCTCACGCACCGGTATCTGCCGTTGTCCCAGCGTCGGTACTGCCGTCTTCCGAACCGGTATCGGCCGTTGTCCCCGCATCGGTACTGCTGTCTCCTGTGTCCGCACCGCTGTCCAGAACCTTCTGCGGTGTGCTGTTTTTCTGCTGGACACGGCTGCTGATAAAACGGCTCTCTGCGACAGCAGCTGTATTCTGCGGATACCAGCCGAGAAACGATGTCATTTTGGACGCCGCCGTCTCATAATCGCCCTGTTTCTCATACACGATAATTTCGTTATACAGAAGCTCTTCCTGCATCGAGGTGTCGCCGGACGAAAGTCCGGCCGTGATATGCTCCAGCGCCGCTTCGTAGTTCTCATCCTGCAAATCGCAGATGGCGAGGCCATTATAGCCTGCCGCCACAAATGTTCCGTCATCCACACACTTCTGATACATTGACCGCGCGCCGTCCGTATCCCCGGCATCCAGATAGGTTCTGCCCAGCAGCGACACAGCATCGGCCACGCCGCCCTCCAGCGCCACCGTGAGATATTTTTCCGCTGAATCATAATCGCCGAGCTCGTAGCAGATCTGGCCGAGTTTTTCATTATCCTCTGCCGACTGCGGTTCGATATTCAGCGCATCCTTCAGAAAAACGGCGCCGTCCGCCTGACGGCTGCTCTCCGTGTACGTCTGATAAATTTTCAGGTAAATATCGTAAGACGGGTCCGCTTCGATCGCATGCTGAAAATCAGCCGCTGCCTGTCCGTACTTCTCAGTCTTCAGGTAAACCGTTCCCCTGAGCAGGAAAGCTTCTCCCGAACGGTCTCCCCTGATGAGAGGATCGCAGAGGGTAAGCGCCTTATCATATTGTTCCGCAGCAATGCACGCCTGCACCTCATACAGCTCGCAGTCCTCAAGGAAGGCTTCATTCAGACTGGGATATCTGACAGCACTGCAGGCCTGATCAAAAAGCGTGATCGCATCGTCATAATTGCCGAGTTTCAGCTGACAGATACCCTGACCGCGTCTGCCCTCCGCCGCATGTCCTTCGCTGTTGATCGCCGACTGAAAATACGTGTAGGCGTTCTGGTAGTCACCTTTCTCAAGCATCGCCAGCGCCTGGCCGTAGAAGGATGAATCACCGTCTGCCGTCTGAAGCGCAGCTGCCGACACAGAGGTACTGTTCACTGTCGACGTACCGCATCCGGTCAGACCCGGTGAAACGGCCAGCACCGCGCAGAGGATACCGGCGGCATATTTTTTTATTCTGCTGTCACCGGAAGTCCGGAACAAACGATCGTTCATCATCAGTCCTCCACGGCAAAGCCCCTTTTGCGGATTACGTCACAGACACTGTCCACATATTGGTTGCAGATCTCTGTCGTACCCGCCTCCACCATGACGCGGATGAGCGGTTCCGTGCCCGATTCCCGCACAAGGATCCTTCCGTTGTCACCGAGGGCCTCCTCCGCCGCTTTCACGGCCTTCTGCACCTCCGGATCTGCCTGTGCAGCTGCCTTGTCCGACACGCGGACATTTTTCAGCACCTGGGGAAGGATGGTACATTCAGAAGCCAGCCGCCCGAGGGAAGCCTTTTCCTCGATCATCGTTCCCATGACCATAAGAGAGGTGAGAATGCCGTCTCCTGTCATGGCATGCTTCATAAAAATAACATGGCCGCTCTGCTCACCGCCGAGGTCATATCCGTTTTTCTGCATCTCCTCGAATACGTTCCGGTCGCCGACAGCTGTGACTACCGTATGCATGCCCGCCTTCTCGCAGGACTGACGGAAGCCCAGGTTGCTCATGACCGTGCAGACGATCGTGTGCTGATACAGCTTGCCCTCTCTGTCTCTGCTCTTGCCGCAGATGTACATGATCTGATCACCGTCGACCAGGTTGCCGTTCTCATCGACCGCCAGGCAGCGGTCCGCGTCGCCGTCATAGGCAAAACCGCAGTCAAAATGATTTTCCTTTACGTATTTTCTCAGACTATCGATATGGGTGGATCCGCAGTCCCTGTTGATATTCGTTCCGTCAGGCTCATTGTGGATCACATAGGTCTGCGCGCCCAGCGCATCAAAAACGCTCTTGGCGATGGAAGAAGAGCTTCCGTTCGCGCAGTCAAGCGCCACTTTGTAATTTTTAAAGGACCTGGTCGGAATGGAGATCAGATGCCCGATATAGCGGTTTCTGCCCGCGTA
This sequence comes from uncultured Eubacteriales bacterium, assembly GCA_900318405.1. Classification (GTDB taxonomy): domain Bacteria; phylum Bacillota; class Clostridia; order Lachnospirales; family Lachnospiraceae; genus Bilifractor. The sequence goes on from ONKP01000001.1 coordinate 19,961, forward strand.
AAAATCAACGGTTCTGCCGATATTTTCTCTCAGCGCATAGGGAAGCTCGCCCATTTTTCCGTCGATGTAATCCTCGATCTTCTGCTCAACGCCCGTATCCATCTTCGAGCCTGTGCCGGAAATGATCTTGATGCCGTTATCGTAGTAAGGGTTATGGCTGGCAGATACCATGATGCCGCAGTCGAATTTTTCCGTGCGCACCACGTAGGAAACGCTGGGCGTCGTCGTCACATGGAGCAGATAAGCGTCTGCACCGGATGCCGTAAGTCCCGCTGCCAGCGCATATTCAAACATATAGCTCGACCGTCTCGTATCTTTTCCGATCACGACCTGTGCATGATGTTCCTGCCCGTAATACCATCCGAGAAAACGTCCGATTTTGAACGCATGATCCACGGTGAGTCCCACATTGGCCTCTCCTCTGAATCCGTCCGTACCAAAATATCTGCCCATGATATACTCTCCTTCATATTCTGTATTAACTCTCTGCATAACCGATAAGCAGCGAACAGCCTGTCATTGCAAAGAGCAATCATATGATATAAATGTCATAAGTATGGCGTAAAACCGAACTGCTGTCATGCGCTCCCCGCATCACTCATTTCGTCTGCCAGCCTTAAAAAACAGCCTTATATACGCCCTGCTCTGTCAGTCTCCGGAAGGATGCCTTCACGGCGTCTTTATCCTCCTGGTAGGTCACACCGAACCAGGATTCTGCTGTCTCCAATACGCTCACCTCTGCCCGGTTTTCTTTCAGGAGCCTGTCGATGATCACCGGAAGCAGGTACTCACTTTTCAGATCTTCCTCCGGCAGTTTCTCCAGAAAATCCCTGAAGCCATCGCGCAGGATATCGATGAAATCAGGTTGCAGTCCCCACATGTTCATGGATACCAGCCTGCCGGGATCCAGCGGTGTCTCCGAACCGTCTTCGTTTCTCACGGCTGCGCCGTCCGCTGTGCGGACAATGTTTTTCGTCTCATCGATGCCCACGAGTCTTCCTCGGGCATCCACGTTACAGAGTCCACGGGTCACGCCGCCGTTATCACTCAGCGTATTGCCGAGCCGGAAACCCGCCATGCATATTTTTTCAACGCCGTCAGAATCATCATGATCTTCCGCCAGATAATCATGCAGCAGACGGAAGGGCTCTTTTCCGTAATAATCATCCGCGTTGATGACGGCAAACGGAGCATCGATCACATCCGCGGCTGCGAGGACAGCCTGACCCGTGCCCCACGGCTTTGTTCTGTCCTTCGGGCATGAGAATCCCTCCGGCAGATCATCCCGCTCCTGAAAAGCATATTTCACGTGGATTTTCTTCTCCATGCGGCTTCCAATGATCTCACGGAAATCCTTTTCCAGATCTCTCCGGATGATGAAGACGACGTCATCAAACCCCGCTTCGATGGCATCATGGACAGAATAATCCATGATGATCTGTCCTCCCGGTCCGAGAGGCTCCAGCTGTTTGATTCCCTTGCCAAAACGACTTCCGATACCTGCTGCCATAACGACAAGCGTAGTTTTTTTCATAACTGATCCCCATTCTGCCGTCCCCACGGCGGTAACCTTCTCTGTATCTTAACAGTTCTCTGACAATAACTTGTGACACCTATATCATAATATAAATCCTGCCATCTGCTGAAATGACATCCGCAGCAGGATGACGGGGGCTGTATCAGCATTCATCCCGGCATTTGCAGCATTTTTCGATATCAGGCGCTCTGCTCCTGCATTTTTGCCAGCTTGGCCGCCTGATCGGCAGCGATCAGCGCATCAATCAGTTCATCCAGATCTCCGTCAAGGATGCTGTCAATGCGGTGAAGCGTCAGCTTGATTCTGTGATCTGTCACGCGTCCCTGCGGAAAATTGTATGTTCTGATCTTCTCGGACCGGTCACCCGTACCGATCTGGCTTCTTCGCAGATCCGCTTCTTCCGCATGCCTTTTCTGCTGCTCCATAAAATAAAGCTTGGATCTCAGAAGAGCAAATGCCTTGGCCTTGTTCTGAATCTGGCTCTTTTCCGTCTGTGAATAGATAACGATGCCTGTCGGATAGTGCGTAAGTCTCACAGCGGAATCGGTTGTGTTGACACACTGGCCGCCGTTACCGGAGGCACGCATCACATCGATCCGGACATCCTTATCCGGTATGTCGATGACAATGTCGTCAGACACTTCCGGTATCACAGCCACTGTGACCGTTGACGTATGGATCCTTCCGCCGGATTCCGTCTCGGGCACCCTCTGCACACGGTGTACACCGCTCTCGTACTTCAGCCTTGACCAGGCGCCCTGTCCGCAGACTGTGAACGAGCACTCCTTACATCCTCCGATGCCGGTTTCCTCATAGTTGATGAGATCGGTTGACCAGCCTCTTTTCTCGGCGTAGTGCACATACATCCGGTAGATCTCCGATGCAAAGAGAGCAGCTTCATCACCGCCAGCGCCTGCCCGGATCTCCACATTGACATTTCTGTCGTCATTGGGATCCTTCGGAAGAAGAAGCAGATTCAGTTTTTTCTCCAGATTGCCCCGCTGCTTCTTGGCTGTGTTCAGTTCTTCCCTGAGCATATCCTTCATCTCCGGGTCGCTCTCGCTCTCCATCAACTCAAGACTTTCGGTGATTGTCTGTTCATTTTCCTTATAAGCAAGGTAAGCATCCGCGATCGGCTGAAGCTCAGCCTGCTGTTTCATCAGTTTCTGCAGTCGGGATGAATCCGCAGCCGTCGCAGGATCGCTGAGGCTTTTCACGGTCTCATCCATCCGCAGTAAGACATCTTCCAGCTGTTCGTACATCAGACCATCCTTCCAACCGCCACGCGGTCATTTCCGCCGAGATCCCGGATAATCTCCACATCCTGGTACCCGAGTTCTTCCAGTTTATTTTTCATGGCAGCTCCCTGATCATATCCGATTTCCTCGAGAAGCCAGCCGCCCACCTTCAGGTGGATTCTTGCGAGCTCAGCAATACGGTATTCATAACGAAGGCCATCGACATCGCCGTCCAGTGCCAGCACCGGTTCGTGATCCCTGACCTCAGGATCCAGTGTTTTGATCTCATTTGCCGCGATATAGGGAGGATTGGCCGTGATCATATCAAACTCGCCGCCCACATCGTCGAAGAGATCACTCTGTATCCAGTTGACCTGTGCGCTGCTGATCCGTATTCTTTCCTGATTTTCCCTGGCGATCTCCAGCGCTTCTTCGGAAATATCCGTACCCACGCCGGTTATGGAATGCCTTTTCAGCAGCGTGAGAAGAATGCACCCGCTGCCGGTACAGAGATCCAGTATACGCATACCGGGTGAGATCAGCAGTTCTGCCCTCTCAACCAGCGTCTCCGTATCCTGACGCGGAATGAGGACAGACGGATTCACATAAAAACAGTTCCCGTAAAACCACGCCTCATGTGTCAGATACTGCACCGGTATCCTCGCCGCTCTCTTCAGCAAGAGGTCATAATACTGATGTGCATCCTTGAGATCCATGGATTCCCGGGAATGAAGTGAATAAAATGTTCTGTCTATATTTGCAGAATAAGAAAGAAGAATCCACGCATCCGTCTCAGGTTCGCGGATTCCCTTTGCCGCCAGAAGCTCCGTTCCATAATGAAGCCAGGTATAAAATGATCTGTTAATTTCTTCCATATACTTACAAACCGGCCCCGCCGGTTCCCGGATACATATAAATTCTCAGTACAAATGTCGAATCGATTATAGCTGATTTGGCGCGGTCTGTAAACGCACTGTATAAGTCCGTCGCGGAAGCACGAAGCGACGCGTTGACTTATCCGGCACATAATGTCATCCGGAATACAGCAGAAGAGACTGCCGCAGAGATCTGCGACAGCCTCTTCCCCTTTTTTCTCACCGTCCGGATTACTTATTGCCCAGACCGTATTTCTTATTGAATGCCTCGATACGTCCACGAGCCGCAACAGCCTTCTGCTGTCCGGTGTAGAACGGATGGCACTTGGAACATACCTCGACGTGGATCTCCTTCTTTGTGGAGCCTACGACGAAAGTATTTCCACAGTTGCAGGTAACCGTAGCCTGATAATACTGCGGATGAATTCCTTCCTTCATGATTTTCACCTCTTCCTGTTATTTCTGGTTGAATGGAACACTGTGTCTCAGCACATGATACATGCGCATCTGATTGACAGCTTTTTCAGCATAGCACAACGTCTTTCGCTCTTCAAGAAAAATCAGCGAAAATTTGCAAATCGTAAAATCTGCTGACATTTACAATCCGTAAAATCAGCCAGTATCTGCAAATTGAAGCTCTTCCGGCCACCGGCGTCTGCATGAGGCTGCGGGACAGAAGTATCTGTCATCAGATGATTCTGGATTTTCTGAGCATCATAACGAGGTCACGGTTGTTCTTCGTATGTGCAAACATATTCAGAATGTTCTCACCGGCCTCCTCAGCCCGCATGCCCACGAGTGCGCGGCGCATATTCGTCACGGCCTCCTGTTCATCCGGTGTAAGAAGCAGATCCTCGCGGCGCGTTCCTGACCTTGCGAGATCGATGGCAGGGAATACGCGGCGTTCCTGCAGTTTGCGGTCCAGGAAAAGCTCCATATTGCCGGTTCCCTTGAACTCTTCATAGACGACGTCATCCATTTTGCTGCCTGTATCAACCAGAGCGGTAGCCAGGATCGTCAGGCTTCCGCCGCCGCGGATATTACGCGCCGCGCCGAAGAATTTCTTCGGCATATGGAGCGCTGCCGGATCAAGACCGCCGGAGAGCGTTCTTCCGCTCGGCGGAACGACCTGGTTATTTGCTCTCGCGAGACGGGTGATAGAATCCGTAAAAATAATGACATCTCTTCCCGCTTCGACCATGCGCTTCGCGCGCTCGATCGTCATCTCGGCCACTTTCTTGTGATGCTCCGGAAGCTCATCGAACGTGGAGAACAGCACTTCCACATTCATGCCCGTCACCGTATCGATCATATCCGTCACCTCTTCGGGACGTTCATCGATAAGAAGGATCATGACATGCATCTCCGGATTATTGGCAAGTACTGCCTGCGCCATCTGCTTGAGCAGCGTTGTCTTGCCTGCCTTCGGCGGTGAAACGATAAGGCCTCTCTGTCCCTTGCCGATCGGGCTGACCAGATCAACGATTCTCATGGCTGTGCTCCCGCCCGGGTGCTCCAGTCTGATCCTCTCATCCGGGAATACCGGAACCAGCGTCTCAAAGGCCGGACGGTTGACGGCTTTTTCCGGATCTTCGTCGTTAACGGAAGTCACGTAGAGAAGAGCGTTATATTTTTCATTGCCGCTGTTTGATCTGACATTGCCTGTGACCATATCGCCGGTCCGCAGACGGAATTTGCGGATCTGAGAAGGTGATACGTAGACATCGTCCTCGCCCGGAAGGAAATTCTCCGATCTGAGGAAGCCGTAGCCCTCCGTCATGATCTCCAGCACACCTCTCACAGACTCACCCGTATCAAGTTCCCGGATCTCCGGTTTGATGTTCAGCGAATTGCGGGAACGGGTTTCCTTTGTCTGCCTCTGCTGAGGCTGATCAGCGTTCTGACTTTCCCGGGTATTTCTTCTCGAAACCGGACGTGTCTCAACGTCGGCTTTCTCACGGATCTGCTCTTTCGCTCGACAGACCTGTCTGTATTCTCCTGACCGCTCTGACGGGTTGTCTGATGTGTTCTGTCCGCGTCCTCCTGGCCTGAGCGTCGTCCTGTCTGACGTGTTCGCCCTGTCATTCCGGTTTTTCCGGCAGTACGACGTGTTGATCTGGGCGCAGCATCTGTTTTGTCTGCTGTTTTCCGGGAAGTTTTCTTCGGCTTATCCGGATTTTCGGCGGCAGTATTTTTTCCGAATTCACCGTCTCCTTCTTCGACAGCATTCGGTACCTCCTGAGGCACAGACACATCAGCTGCCTCTTCGAAATTTCTGCTGTCGTTCTGTCCGGTCATCTGCCTGTCTTTTTCATCCTCTTCCAGCAGACGGTCGATCAGGGCGCCCTTTCTCAGAGCCGAAATACCGTCAATCCCACGCTGTTTTGCGATGGCACGCAGCTCTTTCAGCGGCAGCGATTCATATCGCTGCTTCATGATAAAACTATCCATAAAACTCTCCATTCCGCCGCTTTAGTCGACGGCACAAAATAATAATGAAAATCTCAGTCCAGTCTGTCATCCGTTCTGACGACGTCTGTGTCTGAATATTCATCCATTTCAATTGCTGAACTTGTGATAACCTGTAACACTGTATTCTGAAGAAAAGTTACGATAACGATACATAAAATTTGTCATACGGGTGAATCGAAACAATGAACATTTGAAATGTCCACCGGCGATGTCCGGTGAAAAATATGTCGATGATGCCTGATGATAAGTAAGCTATGCAGCTAACAGGACTCGAACCTGCACGGTATGAACCAATGGAACCTAAATCCATCGCGTCTGCCAATTCCGCCATAGCTGCCTGTGTCGGATATGGTTTAACAGAAAACGGACGCTTTCTTCAAGTGAATAGCGTCCGTCCGTCTGCGTGAAGCATCGGGGACTCGAACCCCGGACAACTTGATTAAAAGTCAAGTGCTCTACCACCTGAGCTAATGCTCCATATTACTGGGCCAGCTGGATTCGAACCAGCGAATACAGCAGTCAAAGTGCTGTGCCTTAGCCCCTTGGCGATGGCCCAACACAATCGCCGTCCGAATAACCGGCAGGGTGGATAGAGGGATTCGAACCCACGATCTCCAGAGCCACAATCTGGCGCGTTAACCAACTACGCTATATCCACCATATATATTCAGAACAGACCGTGCCTGAAGGGATTCGAACCCCCGACCCACGGCTTAGAAGGCCGTTGCTCTATCCAACTGAGCTACAGACACAGAAGCAGGTGATGGGAATCGAACCCACGTATCCAGCTTGGAAGGCTGGTGTTCTACCATTGAACTACACCTGCAGATACCATCGGGGTGACAAGATTCGAACTTGCGGCCTCCTGCTCCCAAAGCAGGCGCTCTAGCCAAACTGAGCCACACCCCGAAATCCGCCTTTGCCCGACGCAACGACTAGTATACTTGAAGACGGATCAGATGTCAACACAAATTCTCAGATTCTTCCACGCAAAATTTTCCACGCAAAATTTTCCACGCAAAATTTCCCGTTCATTCTTTGCCGGTCATAGTTGCACATGGCTCTGAAAGTGTCTGTACTTTTACCTCAGAGTTCTTTCATCTGAACAGTCATCTTCGCCCCGTCAACCTCAATGACGCTGTATGACGACTTCCGGCTTTTCTGATACGGGCGACCGAGAGATCCGGGATTCACGATATAGCGAACGCTTCCTTTTTCCCCGGATTTTGCACGGCAGTCCTCCAGGAGCGGAATGTGCGTATGTCCGAAAAGCACCACATTGGCGCCTCTGCGGTTTCCCTCCTCAAACAGCGCCGCTGTCGTCTGGCGAACGCCGTAGCGGTCACCGTGTACCATCCAGAACCTGACGTCTTCCACCCGCATCTCAATTTCCTGCGGCAGCTGCGTGAAAAAATCACAGTTTCCGCAGACAATAAAGCACTGCGCGCCCCGCGCCGCCTCCCATACATCGTGTTCCGAAATCTCGAGATCGCCGCAGCAGAAAAGGATGTCCGCGCCCGCTTCTCTGATGAATACCGTTTTCAGGCGTTCCAGTCCGATTTCCCCGTGAAGATCACTTACAACCAGAATTTTCTTCATGTCCCTTTTTCCTCTTTTCCAGGTTGGCTCTGCTTCTGATGATCACTGTTTTCCGGATGCCTCAGCTTCTGTTTACGCCTGTTCTCCTGATGATTCCGCTGCTGTTCACCCCTGTTCTCCAAACAGTTCCGCAGCCATCGCCCGCAGGGCTCTGCCCCGGTGACTGATGCGGTTCTTCTCTTCCGGCGGAAGTTCGGCTGTGCTCACGCTCATGTCCGGCAGCATAAAGATCGGATCGTAACCGAAACCGTTTTCTCCGCGTTCTTCATATCCTATCCTGCCTTCTATTACGCCGCGGACCGTCTTCTCTGTTCCGTCGGGAAGCACAGCGGCGATCGCATCGACGAACCTCGCCGTTCGCTTTTCCACCGGGACGTCCTTCAGATTTTCAATGATCTGCGCATTTTTCACATGATAGGACGTATCTCTTCCCATCCAGCGCGCCGACAGTACGCCCGGCATGCCGTCCATGGCATCAACGACGAGGCCGGAATCATCCGCCAGCACCACAGCATCCTTATACTGTTCCGGCAGCTTTTCATGCACTGCACTGGCCTTGATCAGCGCATTTTCTTCAAACGTCTTACCGTTTTCGTCAGGATCGGAAATAATTCCCGCCTCCCTCATGGAGAGGATCTCCGCCCCATACCCGCCGAGGATCTCACGGATCTCACGCATTTTATCCTTATTTCCTGTTGCAAAAATAATCGTTTTCACTGTCTGTCTCCTGTTTTCTTCTCGGTGGTTTCGGGCCGGGATACTGATAAAAATAGGTCTTCAGCATGCCATTGTAAATCTTGCGGTTTTTCGCGGCTTTTCTGCCGAGATATTTTTCCGCATCCTCATAACCGGTGATCACATAAAGCGACCACGTGTCCAGATGCCCGAATACCCGCTGTCCGAGAGTCTCATACAGAGCCGGAAGTGTCTCTCTGTCCTCCAGCCGCTCGCCATAGGGCGGATTTGTGATGATGAAGCCGTATTTTCCCGGATGGGAAAGCTCCGCCACCGGCCGCTGCTGAAAATGGATCATGTGATCCACGCCGGCAAGCCGCGCATTATCTCGTGCCATCCGGACGCTGGCATCGTCGATATCATAGCCCTGAATATCCGTCTCCACATCTGTACAGACGTCTTCTTCCGCCTCTTCACGGGCATCCTGCCAGCACTTCTCAGGGATCAGATTCGTCCACTCCTCAGCGAGGAAGTCCCTGTGCAGGCCGGGTGCCATATGAGCAGCCATCATGGCCGCCTCGATACAGAAGGTGCCACTGCCGCAGAAAGGATCCACGAGAATGCGGCCGCCCTTCCAGGGTGTCAGCATGATCAGCGCAGAGGCGAGTGTCTCAGCGATCGGCGCCTTCACCGTATTGACACGATAGCCCCTTTTATGAAGAGAAACGCCGGTCGTATCCAGTCCCACCGTGACCACATCCTTCAGAATGGAGACGCGAATCGGATAGGACACTCCGTCTTCTTCGAACCAGTCCGTGTGATACACCGTCTTCAGGCGCTCCACGATGGCTTTTTTCATGATGGACTGAATATCCGAAGGGGAAAACAATTTACTTTTGATGGAATTTGCCTTTGCCACCCAGAATTTTCCATCCTTCGGGATATACCGCTCCCACGGCAACGCTTTCGTCTCCTCAAACAGCTCGTCAAATGTGACAGCTCTGAAGCGGCCCACGCGGATGAGAACACGTTCCGTGGTCCTCAGATGGATATTGGCCAGTGCCACGGCTTCCGCATCCCCGGTAAAGGTTACGCGGCCGTCTTCCGTCTCGGTGATGTCATATCCGAGATCCGTGATCTCGCGCTTCATCACAGCTTCCAGACCGAAGTGGCAGGGCGTCATCAGATCAAAAGTTTCCATTCCATATCTCCTGTAAAATCACTGTTTAAGGGAAATGCCCCGGTAGGGGAGCTACCGAGGCATTTCGAGGGGAGTATAAATAATTAATAAGGGGTTATTAATTTGTAAAAAAAATCTTTTGAAGGGTAAATTCTTTTTACATCAGTCATTATATAACCGAAAAAAACAAAATGCAACACGATTTTCGGCCGTTGTTTCCGTTATTTCCGCCAATTTTTTCGCTCACATTTTGTAAGTCATAGACAAAAAACAACCGTTACTGTTACTTTTTTTGCCAGTCACTGTCACACATGGCTCTGCTATTGCCGGCAATACCGCCCGTCCTCAGGCTTTTTGGATATTGCGCGTGGCGATCACCGGTACACCGGTGCCAGCCACGTCCGGGATCAGCACATCGCCGATCCTGACCGGCGCTTTGGCCTGAATCTTATTTATCTCCTTCATCACATCAAAAATCTTATCCTTCGGCACATCCGTTTTCGTTTTCACGGACACCCTCGGCAGATCACCGTCTCTCACGATGGCCGTACTGGTCACGATCCTCGTGGGATTCGTCACCTCCCGGCGCGCATACCTGTCGCCGTTGGCACAGGAATTGCCGCTGACGGATTTGATCTCCTTCCCATCCATGGTCACTGAAACGAGGCAGCCCATGGGGCAGCCGATACATGTAAGTTCCCTGACAGATTCCATCCTCTGCCTCCTCTCTTTAATCCTGCTCTATCCTGACAGTGATGCTCTTCAGGTCTTTGAAGGCGGTGATCTTGTCCTTCAGCAGGATAACCTGCTCCATTTCACCGGGCGAGATGATCCTCTTCTTGTTGTGCATCACGCGCTCATCGTTAAAATATACGCTGACAGCAGCATTTTTATACACTGCGCCGACGCGGAAACGCACCGTGACCATCCTGTCCATCCGTCCGGGATTGATCACCGACGGTACAGTATAGCGCACACCGTCGGCCGGGATCAGCTGAATATCTTCTCCTTCCGCCATATCCCTGCAGCCTGCGCTGACAAACTTCGCCGCGTTTTCTCCGGCTCTCGCAGCCTCCTCCGATACATAGTCCACAAGGTCGTGCACATGCAGGACGTTGCCGCAGGCAAAGACACCGGGGATCGAAGTCTCGAGGCTCTCATTGACCACAGGGCCGTTGGTGATGTTGCTGATCGCAACGCCGGCGCCTCTGGAGAGCTCGTTCTCCGGAATGAGGCCGACCGAGAGCAGCAGTGTATCGCAGGTGTATCTCTCCTCCGTGCCCGGGATCGGTTTCCTGTCAGGACCCACCTCGGCAATCGTAACCGCCGAAATATGCTCCTTCCCTTCCACGTCAACAACCGTGTGTGACAGCTTCAGCGGAATACCGAAGTCATCGAGGCACTGAACGATGTTTCTCTTCAGTCCGCCGGAATAAGGCATGACCTCTGCCACCACCTTGACCTTCGCGCCCTCCAGCGTCATTCTCCGCGCCATGATCAGGCCGATATCGCCGGAGCCCAGAATGACAACCTCACGGCCGGGCATATATCCCTCCATGTTTACTAATCGCTGGGCCGTTCCTGCGGAAAAAATACCCGCCGGCCTGTACCCCGGTGTAGCAAGCGCACCGATCGGCCGCTCACGGCAGCCCATGGCCAGGATGACGGCACCGGCCTGAATCCGGAACATGCCATCCGTATGGTTCATCGCGGTCACAACACGGTCACTGGAAATATCCATAACCATGGTGTGCAGCTTATATTCAATTTTTTTCTCAAGCACCTGATCAATAAAACGCTGTGCATATTCGGGGCCTGTCAGCTCTTCCTTAAAGGTGTGGAGACCAAATCCGTTGTGAATGCACTGGTTCAGGATACCGCCGAGCCTGTCATCGCGCTCGAGGATGAGAATCTTCTCAATGCCTGCTTTTCTTGCTGAAGCCGCTGCGGCAAGGCCTGCAGGGCCGCCGCCCACGATTACGATATCATAATTCATCATCTGTCCTCACCGCCTTTCGAACGCTCCCGGACGATGTAGGATTCCCCGCCCATCTTCGTTATTTTTTCATAAGGAATACCGAGTTCCCTGTGCAGAATATCCATCTGTTTCGGTGTGCAGAAGCCCGCCTGACATCTGCCCATGCCGGCGCGGGTACGTCTCTTGATACCGTCGAGAGAACGCGCACCGAGCGGTCGGTGGATCGCGTCAAGGATCTCACCCTCGGAAACCGACTCACAGCGGCAGACGATATTGCCATATGCCGGATTTCTGCGGATCAGTTCGTTTCTCTCCTCCATCGTCAGCTGCTTCGGATCCAGAACGCCTTTGCTGACCGGATCCCAGCTGTCTTTTTTCGCGAAGTGATACCGGCTGCTGATGAGCCCGCTCATATATTCGCCGATGGCCGGGGAAGCAGAGAGTCCCGGGGATTCGATACCGGCGGCATCGAAGAAATCCGGACAGTCATCGCATTCGCCGAGGATAAAATCGTGATGATCCTCATGGGCGCGCAGGCCTGCGAATACACGGATGACCTTGCGGCGGATCGGCAGATTTTTTACATGAGACTCTGCGCCGTCCAGAATGGCATCCAGGCCCTGCTGTGTCGTCGCTGTGGACTCCCTGTCATCGATGTCGATAGCTGTCGGACCCGCGAGCAGATTGCCGTGCACCGTAGGTGCCACAAGGATGCCCTTGCCATGAGCCGTGGGCTGCGGGAAGATTGTTCTCGTCACGAAATTTCCCATGTCCTTATCCATAATAAAATAATCGCCGCGCCTCGGGGTGATATGGATCTTATTCTCCGATACCATGTTGTGGAACGTATCGGCATACACGCCGGCCGCGTTGACGATCGCGCGTGTCTTATATTCGCCGTTGTTGGTGCGAATATGCCAGATGCCCTCTGCATCCTTTTTGAGTTCTTCCACATCGGTATTGAAGCGGAAGTCGACACCGTTCTTGTTCGCATTCTCCGCAAAACCGATCGTAAGGCGGAACGGGCAGATGATGCCGGCCGTCGGCGCATAGAGCGCACCCTCTGTCTGATCGGAGATGTTCGGCTCCATGGCCAACGCCTCTTCCCTGCTCAGAAGTCTCATGCCTTTCACACCATTGGCGATTCCCCGGTCGTACAGTTCCCTGAGTCCGCCGAGACTGTCCTTATCTATGCAGACAACCAGGGATCCGTTCCTCTTAAAGGGAACATCCAGATCCTTCGCTATCTGATCCATCATCTCGTTGCCGCGTACATTCATCTTCGCCATCACGGAACCCGGCATGCAGTCATAGCCGGCATGAACAATGGCTGAATTTGCCTTCGACGTCCCGCAGCAGACATCCTCATCCCTTTCCAGCACGCACACCTCCGCCTGGTAGCGGGATAGCTCCCGGGCGATCGCGCATCCGGTGACGCCCGCGCCTATGATGATCACATCGTAAATCATATCGTTCGCTGTCCTCCTCTTCTGTCCTCACTGACCGCTTGTCAGACATCCACAGGCGGTGCTGTTTACCGTGTAAAATCTTCCAGCCGCTGCTTTGCAGTTCTGGTAACTCTTCTGTATAAATTAAAGGCGCCGAAAACAAACATACTGCTTCTGTATGTTGTCCGGCGCCTCATTTCTCGATGCGTAAAATATGAAATTCTGTCCTGCCTGATGTCCTGTCAGGACTTCACGCATTGTTGTATTACATCCGGGTGACTTTTGCAAGCGTTTTCGCGGATTTTTACGTCTTCTTAACTTAAACTTATCTGAGTCTACAGGCTCTGCCGGTTAACAGCTGCCACAGATGCCCGTCGAACTCTGCGTTTTTCGTCGTGAGTGAACACGCCAGCAGCTTATTCGTTTTCTTTCGCCCATCCCCGGGTAGCTGCCACCGCCTGCTTCCATCCGGCCAGCTCTTTCGCGCGCTCCGCCTCGCCCATCTTCGGCGTAAACTCCCTGTCGAGCTGCCAGTTCCGCATCACGTCATCCCTGCTGTCCCAGAAGCCAACGGCAAGACCCGCCAGATAAGCGGCACCCATCGCCGTCGTTTCCACGCAGGACGGCCGTCTGACAGGTGCGTTGCTGATGTCGGCCTGGAACTGCATCAGGAAATTATTTTTGCAGGCTCCGCCATCCACCTTCAGCGAAGTAAGCTCTACATGAGAATCCAGCTCCATCGCACGGAGCACATCATTCACCTGAAAAGCCAGCGATTCCAGCGTGGCGCGGATAATGTGGTATTTATTGACGCCACGGGTCAGTCCGGTGATCGCACCGCGCGCGTAGGGATCCCAGTAGGGAGCGCCGAGTCCGGTGAACGCCGGCACCACATAGCAGCCGTTGGTGTCCTTCACCTGCGTGGCAAAATATTCCGAATCCGGCGAGGAATCGATCATTCTCGCCTCATCACGCAGCCACTGAATGGCAGCCCCCGCCACATACACGGAGCCCTCCAGTGCATACTCTACCTTATTGTCCAGCCCCCAGGCGATCGTGGTGAGCAGACCATTTTTCGAAATGATCGGCTTATCACCGATATTCATCAGAAGGAAAGCACCGGTGCCATAGGTGTTTTTCGCCTCACCCGGCTTGAAGCAGGTCTGTCCGAAGAGGGCGCACTGCTGATCTCCCGCCGCCCCGGCGATCCTGACCGGTCCGCCGAAAAATTCGGGATCCGCCTCGCCGTACACGCAGCTGGAGGGTTTCACCTCGGGAAGAATATTCATCGGAATATCCAGGATGCGGCACAGTTCTTCATCCCACTGCAGCGTATGGATATTAAACAGGAGTGTGCGGGATGCGTTGGAGCAGTCGGTCACATGCACCTTTCCCTTGGTCAGCTTGTAGATCAGCCATGAGTCTACCGTGCCGAAAGCCAGCTCTCCCCGCTCGGCCATCTCCCGGGCCCCGTCGACATGGTCAAGGAGCCAGCGCACTTTTGTGCCGGAAAAATAAGGATCCATGACCAGACCTGTTTTCTGCTGAAAGAGGTCCTTATACGACGGATGCTCGCTCAGCAGCTGCGTCGTAAAATCAGCCGTGCGGCGGCACTGCCACACAATGGCGTGGCTGATCGGCTGTCCCGTGATCCTGTCCCAGAGGATCGTGGTCTCACGCTGGTTAGTGATGCCGATGGCCGCGATATCTTCATACGTCGCATCAGCCTTCTTCATCGCCTCACGTGCCACCTGCAGCTGCGTCTGCCAGATCTCATTGGCATCGTGCTCGACCCAGCCCGGATGCGGAAAGTACTGTGTAAATTCCTTCTGAGCTGTGGATACCATATTGCCCTTCTGATCAAAAATAATGCAGCGGTTGCTGGTCGTGCCTGAATCCAGCGCCATGATATACCCGGCCATGTTTTGTCCTCCTGTTCCTTATGTCTGTCATGTCTGCTTTTGCCGACTTATAACGTTTGTTATCAAGTCCGCCTGCTGTATCTTTTATCTTTTTTCTTTTATCTTTTTTCTTTTTTCTTTTATCCTTTGTCCGTTATCGCGGTCTGTATCTGCCTCAGACATCACACTTTTTCGTCCGGTATCCACTGTTTCCATCCGCATACCGTTACAGAAACCATGCGTTTTCGTTCGTGGTAGATACTGCCGTCGCTCCACCGTTCAGCGCGCTGATGATCTCCTCTTTTGTGCTGATGAGTCCGCCCGCCATGATCGGCACCCTGGTGATGTGGTTGATCTCACTGATGACAGATGGCAGGATCACACCCGGCAGGAATTCGATGATATCCGGCTGCACCATGCCCGGCTGGGATTCCTTCCTGATATTTTCAAAGGCCATGGAATCCAGCACAAAGTATCGCAGAACGGTATTCAGCCCGAGCTTTTTCGCATATTGCATCAGAGAAGCCTTCGTTGTGATAATCCCGTCTGCCTCCGTATACTTTCTGATAAAATCAACGGCCGCTGTCTTGGCACTCAGCCCGTTGATCAGATCGATATGGACCATCGCTATTTTTCCGTGATCCCGCACTTTTTTTACAATATCCGGTATCGTCGCCGCGTCTCCGTAAAGAATGAAAACCGCCTGCGAATCCGCCTGAAACGCCTTTTCCAGACCTTCGTCACTTTTTACCGCCGTAATGACCGGCTCTTCGCTGATTCTCTCGATAAACTCTCTGTGTTCCATCCGCTGTGTCTCTCCCCTGCGCCAGCCCCTGTTGCCGACAGAAAACAGGCAGATATGTGAACTGTTTCCTCGGTTCCCTTCATGGCTATGCCCCCGTTCCCTGTTGCCTGCAGAAAACAGGCAGGTATGTGAACCTTGCTGTCAGATGTGCACGAAAACCGCGGGATCCGGTTACATGCGAACTGCATTTCCGTTTCTCCTGGTATCCGACCGCTTATGAAAAGGGGCATAAAAAAAAGCATGGCCATGCAGTAATACTACTCCATCCACCATACTCTCCGATCGCTCTGGTTTCTATGATATACATTGTTATAGTTTTATTTCTCAGCTGACAGGTTTATGCTAACACAGGATGATGTCATTTACAACAGGAATCTTTCACAATTTCAATATTTTTTGTGCATTTTGCTCTGTTTCATGCAAACCGGGAGCTCAGATGTTTTTTTAATCTTTATGCAGATGCAGGGGCCGCCGGACACCCGGCAGCCCCTGCATCTGCATATTTTCTCAGTTCATTCCGTATTTTGCAAGAAGCTTCTTCTCATAATCAAGCATATATCTGGCCTCATTGTCCAGAGAGAATTCCATATTTCTCCATGTCTCAGCGCTTACAGCTTGACCAGTGCCTCTGTGATCTTATCAAACTGCATGAAATGAGACGCTTTCACAAGAACGATGTGTCACCGTCCCGCATCAGCTCCGGCAATGCTGCCATAAGCTGTTCTCTGCTGTCAAAATGACGAATATCCATTTCCGCCGATGCATCTGACCTGTCCTTCCGTGTCGGATCTGACTTCGTCTGTACTTTCTCACCCTCCGACGTCAGATATGAATGCGCCGCCTCTGCCATATATGCAGAAAGCGGTCCGGCGCAGAACAGAGCATCGATGCCTTTTTCCGCTGCAAACCGGCCTGCCTCAGCATGAAGTTCTCTCTCATTTTCTCCGAGCTCTCCCATGTCACCCAGAATGGCGACCCTGCGGCCGCCGGCATCGCTGAGCACGGAGAGGCTTTCCCTCACAGAGGCAGGATTTGCATTGTAGCAGTCATCAATAATTGTCAGATGACGGCCATTTTCCTCATGCAGGATATGGAAACGGCCGGCAATCGGCGTATAGCCGGCAATTCCTCTGCTGATCTCCTCCGGCGTCAGCCCGTAGATAGCGCCCACTGCCGCTCCGGCCAGCGCATTGTAAATCATGTGAATACCGGGGGAAGGAATCATTACGTTCAGCACCTGATCACCAGCTGTCTGACCGGCCGCAGCTGAAGTGTTCTCACCAGCAGTCACACCGGCCGCAGCTGATGCGGCATTGCCAGCAGTCAAGCCTGTCGCAGCTGATGCGTCGACAACGGCTGTTTTTTCTCCTGCAGCGGGCATGTGTATCTCACAGGAAATACCATCCAGGCCGTGTTTCTCCACGTTCTCCGCATACAGATCGTTCGGATGCGAATATCCCTCCTGATGAAGGCCGAAGCGAAGCGGCACCACGTTATTTTTCTCCTGAATCGTGGAGAGCTTGTCATCATCGCCATTGAGAACAATATGTCCGTCAGAGTTAAAATAATCGAAAACCTCGGATTTTGCCTTCAGAATTCCGTCACGCGTCTTCAGGAACTCCAGATGCGCCGTTCCGATATTGGTCATGACTACGGTGTCAGGACGGACGATTTTGGCGAGACGGTGCATCTCACCGAAATGATTGATTCCCATTTCCACGACAGCGATCTCATGCTCTTCCCTGATCCGGAAGATCGTCATGGGTACGCCGATCTCGTTGTTGAAATTGCCTTCCGTTTTCAGAACACGGTACCTGGAGCCGAGAACAGACGCCACCATTTCCTTTGTACTTGTTTTTCCGACACTGCCGATGATGCCGACGATCGGAATATTCAGACAGGAACGGTAATACTCCGCCGCATCCTTGAGTGCCTGAAGGACAGAAGACACAACGATCGTCGGAACCTCATTTCCATTTTTCGGTGTGCCGTACTCCTGTTCAGTCTTTTCCGGGCTCTGCTCCGCGAGCACCAGCATGGCACCCCTGTCGATCACATCCGGAATAAAACGGTGTCCATCGACTCTCTCGCCGCGGATAGCCGCATACATGCATCCCGGCACCGTCTGACGGCTGTCCGTCACGACGGCTGTGATTTCTTTGTTCAGAAGTTCCAGAGGTCCTTCATATTTTCCATGTACAGCCTCGGCTAAAGCACCCGGCGTCATACTTTTCATTGTCATAATCTGGCTCCATTTCCATGATTTACTCCACTGCTGTCATTTCTGTATTCAGGGACTGCCGCATTTTTTACGCTCCACCACACACAATAAAATGCGCTTCACAAATCCAGCTTATTATTGACTGCCTGCACATCAAACCCACATATCAAAAGTTGATGCTACAGTAGTGTATTAAGCCCGACGGTTCCATTGCTTCGGGATTCTGGAGCAGCTCATTCTGCCCTGTACACAGACTGTGGACAGGATGACCAAATGTCTTCCTGTCCACCAGTTCGGAACAAACAGTTCCGGCATCATGCATATTTTCCCCGGAACGAATTGTCCCGGTATCAGGCATATTTTTTCATCGAAACGTCGATCATCAGCTGACACAGATGCGCGTAATCAATCCCAACAGCCGCGGCCTCTTTCGGCACGAGACTGGTCGGCGTCATGCCGGGAAGCGTGTTGGCTTCAAGGCAGAATACCTTTCCGTCTTCTTTGCGCACCAGAAAATCCATGCGCGCATAGGCTTCGAGACCGATGGCATTGTAGGCCTTTACAGCGAGATTCTGTATCTCAGCCGTGAGCTCCGCGGAGATTGGTGCCGGGCAGAGTTCCTCGGTCGCACCCGCCTTATACTTATTGCTGAAATCATAGTAACCGCTCTTTGGTGTGATCGATACAACCGGATAGGGCTTGCCGTCGATCACGGCGCAGGTGAATTCATCGCCGGTCACAAATTCCTCCATGACCAGACTCTTTTCCAGTGAAAAAGCGAGTTTCTCACCCCGGATGACATCATCTTCCGTGTGGCAGATCGTCACGCCGACACTGGATCCGCCGCAGCAGGGTTTGATGATGACGGGAAGTTCCATACCGTAATCCTGCGGCAGATGCCCCTCGTCCGCGCGCGTAAGGATAACACCGCGCGGGGTGGTAACCCCGGCGCCCTGAAACGCCCGTTTCGTAAAGGATTTATCCATGGCGATGCCGCTGCTGATATAGCCCGGGCCCGTGTAACGGATTCCCAGAAGATCAAAGGCAGCCTGCACACGCCCGTCCTCACCGTTGGTGCCGTGGAGCGTGATAAAAACAATGTCTGCCGCCGAACACAGTTCAATAACTTCAGGTCCAAAAAATACACGGCGTGTATTTTTCTCCTTTTCTACCTGTTCATCAAAGGAATGAATATATGCAGCAGCCCTGTCCACATCATATGCTCCGTCGAATGCCGTCGCCGGATCTGCCTCTGCCCATCCAGAGAACACATCGACCAGAATGGCCTGATGTCCGAGGGAGCGAAGCGCCCTGCATATTCCCGTGCCGGACACGATGGAAACTGCTCTTTCGGTACTTGTACCTGCCGCCAGAACTACGATCTTCATTTGCCTAACCCCTTCTTGTTTAATATTTATCTCAGCGCATGACAAAGGCACCCTCGCTCTCAGAGCGATAAGTGCCCCTCCTGTTATCCCACAGTGATCTGGGCTGTAGGCTGATCGCCGGCCACCTGTGTCTCGGAATAGTAGATGATCACAGGATAACCCACGTTCATCACATCGAACACCTTGGCTACGTCAGCCTCACGCATATTGATACAGCCATTGGATCCGTTGGTCAGCCATGTAGTCGTATTGTACTCTGACTCCGACCGCCATGAAGCGTCATGCATACCGCACTCATCATAAAACGGCATCCAGTACTGTACTTTCAGATTGTTATGCTCGTTAAAAACAGCCGGATGCTCATGTGCATCGATAGCCCACACGCTTCCGCTCGGTGTGTCCTGTCCCCTTGCGTGGTTGCCTGTGATTACCTGCGTATCCAATACCAGCGTACCGTTCTGATAACACCAGAGCTCCTGTTTTTCAATACAGATCTCGACGTAGGTGCCACCGATATCATTGGATGACCGGTCAAGCGCTCTGTAGAGATAGATCGGATCTCTCTCTCCGCTCTCACCGTTCAGCAGTGCATTGTACAGATCCAGCGTCGTTGCATCCTGATTGATGCACCATCCGTAGTCTCCGCCGTCCAGCGTAATTTCAGCACCGGAGGTGGTCCGGAACTTTCTCTTCAATCCGTAGGTATCGGTTTCATAGGCCATATTGGCTACGAACTGTGCTATCCGGCTCTTGCTTAGCTGATAACTGCCATCGGACGCCTGTACGATGTAATCATGGAGATTGTTGTTGTTCAGCGTAAATGTCTTATCAACGAAATTATACGTGATCGACGTATTCAGAATGTCATTGATCGATGCGATCTGATCCGTCAGTGTTGGATCATCCGCTGATACTGTCGTCGTCTTGTAAAGACCGAGATCTTCAAAATTAACAGAAGTTTCTCCGCTCTCAATGGCTTTGATGATAGCTTCCTTTGTTTTTTCACGGTCCAGAGAAGCGCCCTCATCCGCCTGTTCGATAGAAAAGCCGTCTCCGTTGTCGACAATTTTCGCATCTGTGGGCGCAACATCGTTCTGAGACTGGAAGCAGCTCATATTTTCCATCACCGTATCGATGGAATCCTTGTCATAGGTATAGCCGACACTGCCGGTATACGATATGCCACGACCCAGATAAAAAATCCAGAGATTCGGATTCTGCTCGTCGAGCATTTTTTCGATCGTTCCGTCATCCTGATATGTCATGTAAATCTGATCGCCTGTGATCGTGTCGGTCTGCCCATTGCGCTCGTAGCAGGTGAGCTTGTAATGCCTGATCTGGTTCTGGATCGCATACTTGGCATCTTCGACCGTCATTTCCCCGATATCCAGACCGTCAAAGGTTGATCCGGTATAAAAATGCGTCTTGAAATGATAGATGCCATATACATACAGTGCTGCCAGGATCAGGATGAGCAGGACCAGCAGGGTGATCATGCTCACCAGATTCTTGGATAATTTCTTCATATACTTTTAGTTTCCTCTTACTCTTCTTCTGATCTTATCGTACGTTTACCTGTGTTCTGTCGGTTGAATTGCCTGCTTTCTCAGGCAGGATACCGTCTCTAAATTCTAATATTCCTCACTACGGGTGTCAAGTTTGCCACCTCTATCTGCCATCTGTCCGCGGCGTCCATCTGCCTGATGAACCACAGGGCAGAATCAGTCCTGTGCTGGTAACCGGGAGACCGATCTCCGACGCTTCCGCATGACCATGCCGGTCGCTGAGCACCGTCTCCAGCATATAGGTGAGAACGGATGGTGCCAGTCCGGTCGTATAAGAACTGATCATCATAAACAGCGGCTTCTCGGACAGCAGCTGTGCACAGAGCCGGAGAAAAGCATAGATGTTGTCTTCCATCTTCCAGATCTCACCCTTCGGTCCGCGTCCGTAAGACGGCGGATCCATGATGATACCGTCATATACATGCCCGCGCCGGATTTCTCTCTCGACAAACTTCGTACAGTCGTCTACCAGCCAGCGAACAGAGGTCTCCGGCAGTTTCGAGGATACCGCATTTTCCCTGGCCCATCCGACCATTCCCTTCGATGCGTCAACGTGCGTCACATGCGCACCGGCCTCAGCCGCCGCCAGCGTGGCGCCGCCCGTATAGGCAAACAGGTTCAGGATCTTCACCGGTCTGACATTTCCCGTCTCCGGATCAATGTCGCCGGCTGCTTTTCTCCTCTGTATCTCGCTTCGGATCTGCTTCCCGCACCAGTCCCAGTTCACCGCCTGCTCCGGAAACAGTCCTGTATGCTTGAAGCTGAACGGTTTCAGATTAAATACCAGACTTCCGTAGCTGATCTGCCACTGCTCGGGCAGATCCCGGAATTCCCACTGACCGCCGCCGCTGCTGCTCCGATGATAACGGGCATTGTACCGGCGCCAGCCACTGTTCTTTCTCTCCGTCTGCCATATCACCTGCGGATCCGGACGAACGAGAATATAGTTTCCCCATCGTTCGAGTTTTTCGCCGTCCGATGTATCCAGGACTTCATAATCTTTCCAGTGATCCGCTGTCCACATAATTCCTCCAGGCATCTGTTGCCATTGATTTTTTCGGAAGTTTACACTATGGTTGTACTAGCAATTATGAGAAAAGCCGGAATCCTTATCATATAAGGATTTACCGGCTCATCATAAGAAGCAAGCGACGGGAATCGAACCCGCCTCCCCAGCTTGGGAAGCTGGTGTTCTACCGATGAACTACGCCTGCAAACAAAAAATATTATAAAGGCACCCGAGCAGATTGTCAATCCGTGCCATCAGCACCGACCAGAATCTGCCCTGGTTACTGTTGACTCCTTATCAGCCACTGTAACCTGCCTTGCGTTCACACCTGATTTGCAGAAGGGAGATGTTTGACATGAGAAGAATTGATGATACGGTATTTCTCGCCGAAGGAGCCCGGGTTGTCCTTGATGTCACGATCGGCGAACACAGCAGCGTGTGGTACAACGCCGTGATTCGCGGCATTCCGCCGCAGATCAGTATCGGCAAATATTCGAATGTGCAGGACTGCGTCGTCATGCATGCAAGTCCCGGCCTTCCGGTCGTCGTCGGAGACTATGTCACGATAGGACATTCGGCTATCATTCACGGATGCAGAATCGGGGATAACACACTTATAGGGATGGGGTCCACGATCATGAACGGCGCGGAGATCGGCAGAAACTGCATTATCGGCGCCGGTTCACTGGTCACGCAGAACACAGTCATTCCGGACAATTCTCTGGCCTTCGGCCGGCCGGCGAAGATCATCCGGACCGTAAGCCCGGAAGAAGCTGTGCAGAATCATATGTCTGCCGTCCATTATGCCGAAACTGCTGAACTTCTGCGGAACGGAAAGCTGTCTTAAAAATACAGATTTACGTTTAATATTCGCTGTCACAGAATAATAAGGCAGATTGATCTATCATATGAAGAACGGAAAAGGGACCGGCGTATTACACGTCAGTCCCCTTTTTGTTTTCATCTTTTCATTTTCATGCTGCCATGATAGACGGCAGTTTATTTCGCGTAATCGGAAACGCGGCTCTCTCGAATTACATTTACCTTGATCTGACCCGGATACTGCATCTGATCTTCGATCTTTCTTGCAATATCTCTCGCAAGCAGAACCATGTCTGCATCGCTGATCTTTTCGGGTGTGACCATTACCCGTACTTCTCTTCCTGCCTGGATGGCAAAGGATTTCTCTACACCGTCGAACGAATCTGCGATATCCTCCAGATCCTTCAGCCTGTTCGTATAGGTCTCAAGCGTCTCGCGTCTTGCACCCGGACGTGCTGCGGAAATGGCATCTGCCGCCTGTACCACACAGGCAATCAGAGATGTCGGTTCCACATCTCCATGATGAGACTCTACGGTATTGATGACGATGGCCGGTTCCTTGTACTTACGGCAGAGATCAGCGCCGATCTGAACGTGCGAACCTTCCACTTCATGGTCAATCGACTTGCCGATATCGTGAAGCAGACCTGCGCGCTTCGCCATACGGATATCCAATCCGATCTCTCCTGCAAGAAGACCGGAAAGCTGAGAAACCTCAATAGAATGCTTCAGTGCGTTCTGGCCATAGCTTGTTCTGTAAGCCATACGTCCAAGCAGTCTGACAAGCTCCGGATTTACACCGCGAACGCCTGTTTCCTGCAGCGCAGCTTCGCCTTCTTCGCGCATATGGTTTTCCACTTCTTTGCGCGCCTTTTCCACCGTCTCTTCAATGCGGGCCGGATGGATACGTCCATCGACGATCAGTTTTTCAAGGGCAATTCTGGCCACTTCACGGCGTACCGGATCAAAAGATGAAAGAACAACAGCTTCCGGCGTATCATCAATGATCAGATCCACGCCTGTCGCCTGTTCAAGAGCACGAATATTGCGGCCCTCACGACCGATGATTCTGCCCTTCATCTCCTCACTCGGCAGTTCAACAACTGAAATTGTTGTCTCTGATGTATAATCAACCGCACATCTCTGGATGGCTGTTACAACGTATTCCTGCGCTGTCTTCTCAGCATCATCCTTCGCCTTCTGTACAGCTTCTTTGTACATCCTTGCCTCGTCGTCCTTAACATCGTTTTCGACTGACTTCAAGAGAAATTCTTTTGCTTCTTCGGAGGTCATACCGGAAATTTTTTCCAGCTCCTGTACGCGTTGGTTTTGTAATTCGTCGAGTCTGACTTCCTTCTTTCGCAATTCTGATTCCTTCGCCGCCATGTCGTTCTCACGTTTCTCCAGCGAATCGGCTTTCCGATCGACCGACTCCTCTTTAGAGAGAACACGTTTTTCATACTTCTGCAGCTCGGCACGTCTTTCACGGTTTTCACGTTCCTGCTCATTCTTCAGCTTCAGATTCTCTTCCTTGGCTTCCAGCAGAGCTTCACGTTTCTTTGATTCAGCTGTTTTCAATGCCTCATCAATGATATTGCGCGCCTTCTCATCTGCGTCGTTCAGTTTGGCTTTGTCTTCTGCCTCTTTTTTAGCAACTGCCGCCCTTCCCGCAATGAGTGCTGTAACAAGTATGGCAACGACCACAGCAACGACCGTGACAATCCATGGTATTATTCCCACGTTCATTACAGGTGTACCTCCTCGTATTCTGTTGTCATTGTGCAATAACGAGATTATTCTATACAAATTCAATCAATTTGTCAATGAACTGCACACAACATGACGAGGATAACGAGGGACATATAATGCCCCCGGAGAATCTGACGAAAAGCTGCCGATGTCCATTATGAAGACTGAAAACAGGGCTGTCAGTCATCGGTCGGCGCAGCGTCCTGAAACCTGTGGATTCCCTTCCAGATGCCGGAAGCGCCGAATCCTTTTCTGGCAAGAAATGCGTATACCCTGCGCAGTTCCCTGTCATCAAACACGTGCGGATCACCGGCTTTCCTGCAGATGAGCGAATAGATCACATCGTCCTCATCATAGGGATTCTCGCAGAATACATCTTCAATCGTCGCCTCATCCACACCTTTTTCTTCGAGCTCGCTTCTGATGCGGTCTGCACTTTTCTTTTCGCGCATGGAGAAGAGATAATTCTCAGCATACCGTCTGTCATTCAGATACCCGAAGGAACTGCAGTAAGCAATCGCGGCTTCCGTCTGATCCGGCGTATAGCCGTCTCCGGTCAGACGCTCCTGCATCTCATGCACGGTCATCATATGATAGGTAAGAAGCTTCAATGCACGTGCTTCCGCCTGACGAACCGTCTTTTCTTCTGCCGCAGGGTCATCCGCCCGGTTCACAGGATCCGCATCCTGATATCCCGTTTTCTTTGTTCCCCTGCGGTATTTTCCATAATCACGCATGGTCCTCTGCCATCAGATCCTTCTCCGGATCCTCCGATGTCTCCTCCGGTTTTACGGATCCCGCAGGAACCTGTGCTGACTCCGGCAGACCATAAGCAGCACGCACTTTGTTCTCTACCTCGGCCATCACGGACGGATTCTCCGCAAGATAGATCTTGGCATTCTCACGGCCCTGCCCGATCTTCTCTCCGAGATAGGCAAACCATGCACCGCTCTTCTGGATAATTCCCAGATTCACAGCGAGATCAAGAATATCACCCTCTCTGGAGATTCCCTTGCCGAACATGATATCAAACTCTGCCTGTTTGAACGGCGGTGCCACTTTATTCTTCACAACCTTTACACGGGTATGGTTGCCGATCACTTCACCGCCCTGCTTGAGAGACTCCGTCCTGCGGACATCCAGACGTACAGATGCGTAGAACTTAAGCGCACGTCCTCCGGTCGTTGTCTCCGGATTTCCGAACATGACACCGACTTTTTCACGGAGCTGGTTGATAAAAACGACAACGCAGTTCGTCTTGCTGATAATGGCCGTAAGCTTCCGGCATGCCTGCGACATCATGCGCGCCTGCAGACCCACATGAGAATCTCCCATCTCTCCGTCGATCTCAGCCTTCGGTACCAGCGCGGCAACCGAGTCCACAATAATAATATCCACAGCGCCGGAACGCACCATTGTCTCCGTAATCTCCAGCGCCTGCTCACCGGAATCCGGCTGAGAAATGTAAAGGTTGTCAATATCCACACCGATGTTCTTGGCATACACAGGATCAAGCGCATGCTCGGCATCGATAAATCCGGCAATGCCGCCTCTCTTCTGAACCTCTGCCACCATGTGCAGAGCCACCGTCGTCTTACCTGAAGACTCCGGTCCGTAAATCTCCACGATTCTTCCGCGGGGAATACCACCGACACCAAGAGCAATATCCAGGCTGAGCGAACCGGTGGGAATAGCCTCTACATTCAGTGCGTTTGCCTGCTCTCCGAGTTTCATAATCGCTCCCTTGCCGAACTCCTTCTGAATCTGTCCGACAGCAGCATCGAGCGCTTTCTGCTTCTCATCACTAACAGCCATAAACTGCATCCTCCTTCATGAATCGAACATTCGTTCGTATCGCTACGTTTATACTACACGTTCCGGCCATTTCTGTCAAATACATTCTCGCATAATCTCAGCATACTGACTGCTTTTCACATATCCCTGACATATCGTTCATTTGGATAGAATATCCAGAGATACTGATCTTCTCAACCCACATCCATCCACAGACGTCGATATTGTTCAAGCACAGGCGAAGCCGATGGATGAATTCACCACCGCAGTGTCAGGGATGAGCGGAATCAGTCAGCCCGCTTTGATCTGGTCATTATGGTAACATGCGTTTTCTCTGCACTTCAACCGCAGATTACCGCCATGTGCCACTGATTGCACCTGCTCACACCATTCTTCCGCAATCCGTCCCGCTCTGCGCAGACAGCTGAGAAATAATAGATTTTTCACAGAGTCTGCGGACAGCAGACAGCTTCCACAGATGACCGGCGAACAGAAAAACGTGCAGTGAGCCGGTCGCTGTGGAAGCTGTTGCTGACTCCTTCAAAACGAGATAAAACACGCTTCGCGAGTTTTATCTCGCTATCGCGACGTTCGCCACACCCGATCACTTCGTGATCGGATGTGGTTCTCTGTTCGCGTAAATAAAAGAGCGAAGCCAGGAAAACCTGCCTCCGCTCTGCCTCTGTGAGCTGTTCAATCATCCGATCAGCCAGTCATAAAGCTCCTGATATTCAAGTGCCGATCTGTGCCAGGAGAAATCCGCTGCCATCCCCCGGTCAATGATCTTGTTCCACTCGCGCTTTCTGTCATAGAAGATGCGCTCCGCGTACCGGATCGTACCCAGCATCTCATGCGCATTGTAATTCTTGAAAGAAAAGCCCGTGCCGGTATTCTCATACTCATTATACGGCTCAACCGTATCCTTCAGGCCGCCCGTCTCACGGACGATCGGAACTGTTCCATACCGCAGCGCCATGAGCTGCGAAAGTCCGCACGGCTCAAAGAGAGAAGGCATGAGAAACGCATCCGAAGAAGCATACACTTTTTTCGAAAGCTTGCCGGAATAATAGATATTCGCTGAAACCTTCTTATCATACTTCCAGGCAAAATGCCGGAACATATTCTCGTACTTCGGATCTCCGGTGCCGAGAACAACCAGCTGAACCGCATCCTGGCAGATCTCATCCATCATGTAGGCGATGAGGTCGAAGCCCTTCTGGTCTGTCAGTCTGGACACGATGCCGATCATCATGACCTTCGGATCCTGTTCGAGACCGAGCTCCTCCTGCAGCGCCAGTTTGTTTTTCACTTTCTCCTTGCGGAAATTTTTCGCGTTGTACGGCTGAACGATATCGGTGTCCGTCTCCGGATTATATTCGCTGTAGTCGATGCCGTTGACGATACCGCGGAGATCATGCTCTCTTGCCCTGAGAAGACCGTCGAGACCCTCGCCATAGAACGGCGTCTTGATCTCCTCCGCATAGGTCTTGCTCACGGTCGTGATCGCATCCGCGTAGACCAGCCCGCCCTTCAGGAAATTGCCGTCCTTCTGAAACTCCAGCTTGTCAGGCGTAAAGTAATAATCGGAAAGGCCGGTGATATTTTTCATCGTCTGCACATCCCACACGCCCTGGAATTTCAGGTTATGGATCGTCATCACGCTCTTGATCCCGCGATAAAATTCGCCGCCGGCAAAGCGCTCGTGCAGATACACTGGGATCAGTCCGGTCTGCCAGTCGTGGCAGTGGATGACGTCGGGACGGAAATCGATGACCGGCAGGATGGAGAGAACCGCTTTGCAGAAGAAGGCGAATTTCTCGAGATCCCACGGCATACCCGCGTAGATCTGATCACCGGAGAAATGTTCCTCGTTGTCGATGAAATAATAGGTGATGCCCTCGTACTCCATCCGGAAGACACCCACATACTGCTGTCTCCAGTTCAGATCCATGTAAAAATGCGTCACATACTGCATCTGACTGCTGTATTTCTCATCAATGACACGGTACTTCGGGATGACAACCCTGCAGTCAAAATACTGTTTGTCAAGACTCTTCGGCAGAGAGCCGACAACGTCGGCAAGTCCGCCGGTCTTCACAAAGGGAACGCATTCCGAAGCCGCGAATAATATTTTTTTCATAGCATTATCTCTCTTTCGGCCGTTTTTCCAGATGTTTTCCTACATGATGATACTTCCCGGCCAGTGAAAATACAAGTCGGCCAGCGCACTGTCAGACGCGCTTCGCATGGCTTTTACGGATTGCCTCACGAACCGGCAGCACCATGGCAGGAGATACTGAGAGCTCATCCACGCCCATCTGAATAAACGTCTCTGTCAGCGTCGTATCGGCACCGAGCTCTCCGCAGATGCCTACCCATGCACCGCCCTTATGACCATTTTCGATCGTTGTCTGGATCAGACGCAGAATAGCCGGGTGATGCGGCTGGTAGAAAGCATCCAGCTTATCGTTCTGACGGTCCATGGCCAGTGTGTACTGTGTGAGATCGTTCGTTCCGATACTGAAGAAATCGACCTCCGGTGCCAGGACATCAGTCATGATAGCCGCTGCGGGTGTCTCGATCATGATACCCTGCTGAATATCTTTTTTATAGGGTACGCCGGCGTCGTCCAGTTCCTTTTTCACGCTGTCCGCGATCTCCCTGATCTGCCGGATCTCCTCCAGCGATGTGATCATCGGATACATGATGGCAATATTGCCAAAAGCACTGGCGCGGAACAGCGCGCGGAGCTGTGTCCGGAAGATTTCCGGTCTCGTCAGGCAGATTCGGATCGCCCGGAAACCGAGCGCCGGATTTGCCTCCGGTTCCAGATGCAGATAGTCAGCCTTCTTGTCGGCGCCGATATCCAGCGTGCGGATGACCACCAGACGTCCGGCCATGGTCTCGGCCACCTGCTTATACGCCTGGAACTGCTCTTCCTCTGTAGGCAGCTCATCTCTTCCGATATAGAGGAACTCGCTGCGGAACAGACCGATGCCGCCCGCATCGTTCTGCAGCACGGATACGAGATCCTTCGGGCCGCCGATATTGGCGAACAGGTTGATCTCCCGGCCGTCGAGCGTCACATTCGGTTTTCCCTTCAGCTCCTGCAGCAGTCTTCTCTGCTCCAGATCCTGGTCCAGCTTCTTCTGCTCTTCCGCGAGCGTACTCGCCTCCGGATCCAGATAGAGCGTTCCTGTATGACCGTCCACGATCGCCATCTGACCGTCCCAGGAGGGATCTACGGGGATATTGATCAGTGCCGGAATGTTCATCGTTCTGGCGAGAATCGCCGTATGGGAATTCGATGATCCGTAGCGTGTGACAAAAGCAATGACCTTGTCCTTATCCAGCTGAACCGTCTCAGAGGGCATCAGATCGTCCGCCGCAATGATGACCGGCTGATCAAACACCGTTTTGTCTTCCCGTCCGGAGAGCACCTTGACCAGCCTCTCCGCAATGTCCTTCATATCCGCCGAACGCGCCTTGAAGTAGTCGTCGTCCATCTCAGCAAACATTTTTGAGAAGTTTTCACCCGTCACGGCTGCGGCGTATTCCGCATTTACCTTCTGCGATTCGATCATGTTGTGAATGGAATCATTGAAATCGTCATCCTGCAGCAGCATGGCATGCACGTTAAAAATTTCCGCGTTGTCCTTGCCGACCTTTTTGACAGCGTCCTCATAAAGCTCTCCCAGATCGGCGATTGCTTTTTCCTTCGCTGCCTCATAGCGTCTGACCTCGGCATCCGTATCTTCGATCTTCTCGCGTTTGACAGGCTGTTCCTTCTTGCCGTAGATCATGATCCTGCCTATTGCCACGCCTTTGAAAATCGACTTGCCGGTGTATTTCTCTTCCATGGAAACAGCTCCTTTGTCGTGAGGTCTCTTAAGCTGTACGTTACAGATTGGCTTTCAGATAATTCTCGATAGCTGTTGCGGCTGTGTCTTCATCTTCACCTTCGACAGTTACCGTGATCTCTTCACCCTGCTTCACACCAAGGCCCATCAGCTGGATCAGCTTGCCGGCCGGCGCGCTTTTTCCCGCCGCGTTGGTGATCGTGATCTTCGAAGCGTATTTCTTTACCTCAGCGACCAGATTTCCCGCAGGACGTGCGTGAATACCAACCGGATCCGTGATCATATACTTAAATGTCTTCATTTTTTTCCTCCTGAATCTGATTTTTATATAGCTGAAAAATAAACATGCGGGCCGTAATGCATCGGAACCTCTCCTCAACGCAGGCTGCCAAACATCGAAGCCTCTCCTCAATGCAGGCTGCGAAGCATCCGGCGGGCATGGTGGTGCACATACCTGTTGCCTTCGAAACCGCATATAGTTTTCTGTGCATGCTCCGCATGCCCAAAAACTGCCTGCGTGTCGACGGCTTAATACAGTATATTTGTCTGCATGGTCTGCATCGCCCATGCACTGACAGCAGGTCTGCTGCCTTCAAAGCGAACGGTCAGTTCCGGGTCTGTCCCGGCGTAATCAGGATAGAACCTCGTCGTCATGACATACGCGCCGTCATTGATATAAATCTCCAGGATGGAGGTGTCTGCAAGGATACGCAGTGTATGGATATCTCCGGTCCTGCATTTCCTGATCGTTCTACCGCATCCGGCTTTTTCGGAGAGCTGCAGTGAAAGCACGCCCTCTGAGAATGTCAGAACGGCATCGTCGTTGCCGAAGATGATCTTCCAGATCTTCTCTCCATCAGGTTTCTCAGGCCAGGACGCGATGATATCACCGGCGCCGTCCGGAAGTGTGATCTGTCCCTCCGGATCCGCCTGCAGAGGATCGCCCCGCAGTCCCGTCAGCTCCTCAGCCGGCGTCTGGTAAATCCTGCCGCCCTCTGCCCGGAGCGCACGGGGAACCGTCAGGCAGTTCTCCCAGTAGGGGTCACAGTCGGCTGTCGCATTCCTGTACGGTGCATCCGGCATGCCGACCCAGCCGATCAGCAGCCGCCGGCCCGTGCCGTCTTCAAACGTCTGCGGTGCGTAAAAATCAAAGCCGTTATCCCACTCCTGAAAATCATGCAGGTGCTGATTTTCTTCTGTCCCGCCGTCTACACGGAAATATCCGGATTCGTAGATATTCTGGAAGCGGAACTCCTCTGACGCCACGCCCTGCGGGCAGATGCCGAGGAAATTTTCACCGTCCAGTGAAAAATAATCGGGGCACTCCCACATATAACCGAACCGTTCATCCATCTGCAGCGTCTTCGCGAGCTTCCAGGCCTTCCCGTCCTCGCTGACATAGAGCAGAACCTCACCGTGATCGGTCTCCGCCTTATGATCCGGGCCCGCCACGCGCGCACCCAGGACCATGTAGTATTTCCCGTTCTCCTTCCACACCTTCGGATCACGCACGTGACAGGTGCAGTCAGAGGGATAATCTGCGTTGACAAGAACCGTCTGCTTCGCACCGAAGTGCTCCCCGTCTGTCTCTACGAGGATTTCATTGGCCTGCCGTCCGCTGTAGGTATAGTCGTGATCACCCGGCAGTTTGACATTGCCCGTGTAGTACAGGCGGATCCCGTCATCCTCCACCAGCGCCGACCCGGAATAGCAGCCGTCGTGATCCACCGGATCGACCGGCCAGAACGGAACGCCCCGGAACGAGAGCTCTGTGAGCGAGGGGCCCGCATAGTGGCCCCACGTTCTCGCTTTTCTCCCGTCCGGCCCCGGTGCATTGGGTGAATACTGGAAAAATATATGGTATTCGCCCTGATACCGGCAGAGCCCGTTCGGATCATTCAGCCACCCGTCAGGCGGCATCAGATGGTAATGCATTCTCCAGTCTTTCATGGTTCAACCTCAATGACCGGATCACCGGGTTTCACCGGACCGGATGTCTTGATAGCTCTGACTTCCTTATAATCCTCCGTATTGGAGATAATGACAGGCGTCGTCACCTTATAACCCTCGTTCTGGATCGTATCGATATCAAATTCCAGAAGCAGATCGCCCTTCTTTACGATATCCCCGGAGCTCACGTGCGGCGTATAGCCTTTTCCGTTCAGCTTGACTGTATCGATGCCCACATGAATGAGAACCTCAACACCGCTGTCGGAAGCAACTGCCACTGCGTGCTTCGTGTCAAACATCATTTCAACCGTGCCGTCAAAAGGTGCCACTACTCTGCCGACAGAGGGCTGGATCGCCATGCCCTTGCCGAGCAGCTCTGCTGCAAACGTCGGATCGTCAACATCAGAAGATGGAATCGCTGTTCCCTCGATCGGTGCATATACGGTCTGCACACCGCCGGTCTCTGCCTTCTTTTCCTCTTCTGCATGGATCTCTTCAGCTTTCGCCTCCGGGATGCCGGCCGCTGCCGCTCCCTTTTCCTCCATCACCTTATCCGGATCCTTAAAGGTTACGAACGACACGGCAAAAGCAACCGCAAAGGAAACCAGCATAACGATCGCATACTGTAACCAGAAATCCGTCGTGATCAGGAAACCGAACAATCCGGTGATACCGTAAGCGGTAGCCTTGATGCCGAACCAGGACGCCAGCATGCCGCCGATGGCGCCGCCGCAGCATCCGGCGATAAACGGTGTACGATAACGGATGTTCACACCGAAGATAGCCGGCTCAGTGATACCGAGGAAAGCTGACAGCGAAGACGGCAGAGCGAGCTCCTTCGTCTTCGGATTTTTAGATTTAAAAGCAACTGCCATGGCAGCAGCTCCCTGTCCTACATTGGCTGCTGTAGCTACAGGCATCCAGATATTGGCCGGCGGATTTTCGCTGACCATCTGTGCCTCGATCATATTGTACATGTGATGGAAGCCGGCCACAACCGTAAACGCATAGAAGAAGCCGACGAGCAGTCCGCCGATGCCGAACGGCAGCTGGATGAGCGTCGTCGCTGCGAGCAGGATCCAGTCCTCAACGACCTTGAAGATCGGTCCGATGATCGTCATCGTCAGCACGCCGGTGACAAGAACCGTCACGAGCGGTGTGACAAACAGATCGATCATCTCCGGTACATGCTTATGCAGCCATTTTTCCAGAAAGCTCATGAACAGAATGGCAATAATGACAGGAATGACATGGCCCTGATAGCCTGTCTGCTGAATCGTCAGTCCGAAGACATGCCATACGGGAATCGACTCCCCTGCCGCCTGCATCGAGGCCACACTCCATGCGTTCACCAGATTCGGATGGATCATCACGAAGCCGATAACCGCTGCGAGATATGGGTTGCCTCCGAATTTCTTCGCGGCACTGATGGCGATCAGGATCGGCAGCATGGTCAGCGCCGCACCTGCCATCAGATTGATCATCGCATAATAATCGCTGCCCGCCATGTCCGGGAAGGCCTGGGACAGACCGCCGAGCAGTCCGTTCAGGAGTCCCGAAGCGACAATGGCCGGGATGATCGGAACGAATACATCGCCCAGCGTCTTGATGCCGCGCATGAACCAGTTCTGCTTCTGCGCCGCCGCTTCCCTGGCCGTCTCCTTGGTTCCCGCCTCTACACCGGAGATCGCGATGAACTCATCAAAGACCTTGTTCACCGTGCCGGTGCCAAAGATCACCTGCAGCTGGCCGGATGCCTCAAAGCATCCCTTAACGCCGTCTACGTTTTCAACGCCTTCCTTGTTGACCTTTGCATTGTCCCTGATCACCAGACGAAGTCTTGTGGCGCAATGCGCAGCCGAGGCTACGTTTGACGCTCCTCCGATGTTATCGAGGACTCCCTGTGCGGCCTTTCTGTAATCCAGTGCCATATTTCTCCTCCTGATCATTGGGTGTGCGTGTCACCGAGCCTGTGCAGACCGCAAAAAACGGCCGTCCTTCCTGCAGCATTCTCCTTGCCACGTCATCACGTTAGATAGTAGAAAAGTAACTGCTACCGGTAAAAAAAGAATAGTTTTGGTGCAAAACGAACAAATTATTTAAATTAATTATATAAATACTGTTCATTTTTGTAAACCGCCAAGCGAAAATTATTTCCATAAAAATCAACAGGAGAATTTATACAAATCGTACTCAGTCGTCCTTCATCTGCTTTTTCAGCTCCGTGATCTTATCCCGGATCTCCGCTGCCATCTCGAAGTTCAGTTCCGCTGCCGCCGCGCGCATCTGCTTCTCCAGCTTGTGCATCAGGCGGTCGAACTCCTTCTTCGTCATCAGGGACGGATCCTTCTCAAATTTCTTCTCATCCTCCGCCGCATCCTTCGAGATACTGATGAGGTCGCTGACCTTCTTCCGGATCGTCTGCGGCGTAATGTGATGTTCTTCATTGTATTTCTGCTGGATCGCCCGGCGGCGGTTGGTCTCATCAATGGCATGGCGCATGGAATCCGTCACGGTATCCGCATACATGATGACGTGGCCGTCCACGTTACGAGCCGCACGTCCGATCGTCTGAATCAGTGACGTCTCCGACCGGAGGAAACCCTCCTTATCCGCATCAAGAATGGCGACCAGCGTGATCTCCGGTATATCCAGCCCCTCACGGAGCAGGTTGATGCCGACGAGCACATCGAATTCATCCAGGCGCATATCCCGGATGAGCTTGGCCCGCTCAAGCGCATCGATGTCGCTGTGGAGATAATTCACGCGAATGCCGGCTTCCTTCATGTATTTCGTGAGATCCTCGGCCATGCGCTTGGTCAGTGTCGTCACGAGCACCTTGTGATGCTCCGCGGTCTCCTTCCTGATCTCTCCGATCAGATCATCGATCTGGCCCTCCACCGGGCGCACGGAGATCTCCGGGTCGAGAAGTCCGGTAGGCCTGATGATCTGCTCCGCGCGCAGCATCTCATGATTTTCCTCGTACTCGCCCGGTGTGGCGGATACAAAAAGAATCTGGTCGATCTTCTGCTCGAACTCCTCAAACGAAAGCGGACGGTTGTCCAGCGCCGAAGGCAGACGGAAGCCGTAGTCCACGAGCGTCGTCTTGCGCGACCGGTCTCCGGTGTACATGGCGCCGATCTGCGGAATCGTCCTGTGCGACTCATCGATGATGATCAGGTAATCATCGGGGAAGAAGTCCATAAGCGTATACGGCGGATCCCCGGGCTTCAGGCCGGACAGGTGACGGCTGTAGTTCTCGATACCGGAGCACACGCCTGTCTCACGGAGCATCTCGATGTCAAAATTCGTCCGCTCCTCGATGCGCTGCGCCTCCAGCAGCTTTCCCTGGGATTTGAACCAGGCCACCCTCTCCTGCAGTTCCTTTTCAATATCACCGCAGGCTCGGTTGATCGTCTCCTGCGGCATTACATAATGAGAAGCCGGAGGAATCGACACAAAGCTGAGCTCCTGCTTTGTTTTTCCCGTGAGAAGGTCGACGGTCGTGATCCTGTCGATCTCATCGCCGAAAAATTCAACCCTGACGGCGATATCGCTCTCGTTCGCCGGAACGATCTCCAGCACATCGCCGTGCACACGGAAGGTCCCGCGGTGAAAATCGATCTCGTTGCGCTCATACTGAATGCTGATGAGGTCACGGATCACATCGTCCCTGTCTCTCTGCTGGCCCGGACGGAGCGGGATGATCATACGCTCGTAATCCTTCGGGCTGCCGAGACCGTAGATACAGGAAACCGATGAGACGACGATGACGTCCTTCCGCTCGATCAGGGCAGATGTGGCCGACAGCCTCAGCTTATCGATCTCCTCATTGCGACTGGAATCCTTCTCGATATAGGTGTCAGAGGACGGCACATAGGCCTCCGGCTGATAGTAATCGTAGTAGGAAACGAAGTACTCCACGGCGTTTTCAGGGAAAAAATTTTTGAACTCGCCGTACAGCTGCGCCGCCAGCGTCTTGTTGTGCGCAATGACCAGCGTCGGCTTCTGCAGCTCCTGGATTACGTTGGCCATGGTAAACGTCTTGCCTGATCCGGTCGCGCCGAGCAGTGTCTCCGCCTGATTGCCCTCGCGGAAGCCCTCAACCAGCTCGCGTATTGCCTGCGGCTGGTCACCGGTCGGCTGATAATCCGAATGTAATCTGAATTCCATGCTTTCTCTCCTGGTATCCGATTTCTCTCCTGGTATCCGATTTCTCTCCTGTCAATAAAGGATGTCAGTACGGCGTCTGCGGTTTTGCGGGTGGAGGCATCTGTATTTCTGTGATCCTGTCTGGATCATCAGCTCAGCTGTCCTCGTCCAGCTTCTCCTGCATCACTTCGACAGCTTTGTTGAACTGCGTGTCCTCATCGGCATCCTTGTCGTATTCCACGGTGACATCCGGTGTAATGCCTACGCCGTTGATGTCGCTGTGATTCGGCGTGTAGTAATGGGTTGTCGTCATTTTTACCGCACTGCCGTCCTCCAGCTTCCAGGTCTTCTGCTCGATGCCCTTGCCGTAGGTCTGCGTGCCGACAATCGTGCCGACGCCGTTATCCTGCACGGCTCCGGTGAAGATCTCCGAAGCGCTGGCTGTATTTTCATTGACGAGCACGACCAGAGGGATCTGAATCGCGTTTGCGCCGTCGCAGACGCGCTTTTTC
The DNA here is from genome assembly GCA_900318405.1 of uncultured Eubacteriales bacterium. GTDB lineage: Bacteria > Bacillota > Clostridia > Lachnospirales > Lachnospiraceae > Bilifractor. The sequence continues at coordinate 56,691 of ONKP01000001.1, forward strand.
TCCCCGCCGGTCTTGTCCTGCTCATACACCAGTGTTCCTTTCGGCATGAACAGATCCAGCGTGCCCTCGCACGCGCTGACGAGACCGCCCAGATTGTTTCTGAGATCGATGATCAGCCCCTTCATACCATCTTTATTCAGCTGATCGTAGATCGTGGAGAACTGATCTGCCGTCAGGCTGTTGAAGCTCGTGATGTCGATATAACCGATGTCGGAATCCTTCAGCATGCCGCCGACGACGACCTGCGTGTTGTCGATATACGATTTTTCCACGGTGATATCTGAGGTCTTGCCATCACGCTGCACGGTGAGGACCACGGAATCCGAATCGTCACTCTGGATCAGTGCCTTCACCTTTGATGAGGTCAGCTTTGATGTATCCTGCCCGTCGATCGCCGTGATCAGGTCATCTGCCTGAATCCCCGCCTTCTCCGCGGTCGAATCCTTATTGACACTGTTGACGCGCACATAACCTGTGGTCTCATCCATGGAAAAAGTAATGCCGATGCCTCTGATCTTGCCCGCCTGGGACATCTGCACCTCTTCCATCTCGTCCTTCGTGTAGTATGCGGCGTACTTGTCTCCGAGCGCTTCCATGACGCCGCTGTACATGCCGTCCGAGAGCGACTCTCCGTCGCCTTCATCCAGAGAATTCTGATCGATTAGCGCTGTAATGATGGAAAGCTTTTTCAGCGACGCCGGACTCAGCGGGTTATCCGTATTGCCGATCCCCGGCAGCGTAATGTAGATGAATACGGCGCACACAGCGACAGCTACGGCAGCGGCCATGCCAAGGAAGAAGGATAACAGGCTGAATCTGTGTTTTTTCTTCCTGCGGGGCATTTCACTCCCCGGGGTTATTCCGGATGATGCCGCATCCGTCAGTTGACCGTTGTCGGTTTCCGGCGCCTGTTCTGCTTCTGCACTTTGCTCCGTGTCCGCTGCCGGAGCCTGATTCAAATCAACACTTTGCTCTGTGCTTTCAGAGCTCATGTCCTTATCCGGCTCTGTACCTGCTGCCGGTGCCGGGCTCTGTGCCTGCGGTATATTTCTGTCCTCTCCCATGATGTTATCTCCTGCTGTCGTGCCCGGGCACTGTGCTTTTCCGTGACACGTTTTCTGCTGCTAAATACATTCCCGAACGCATCAGACTGAAGTCCGCGTAAACAAGATAAATTTGCTTCGTGAGTTTACCTCGTGATCACGGCGTTCGCCTCACCTCATCATGTGCTTCGCATGTGTAAGGATGAGGCTCACTGCCCGCGTAAGATACAAAAAGGCTGCCGCATGGTAGATGCAGCAGCCGTACAGTTCAGATCCTGATTATACTTTCAGATGCTTGTGAATAGCGATCAGCGATCCGATGAGAGCTATGCCCACACCGAGGATCACGCTGACCGGGAGAAGCACCCGGAATACCGCGTTGACAGGGAGCAGTCCGTTCATGAAACTGCTCAGCTGATTGAACCGGCTCAGCACATAGGTGATCGCGGAATTATAGGCGAAATACAGAATGATCAGCGGGATGGCCGCACCGATCAGTCCGAGCACAATACCTTCCAGAATGAAAGGCAGCCGGACAAAAGCATTGGTCGCGCCGATCAGCTTCATGATCGCGATCTCTTCCTTGCGGACATTGATACCTGTGGTAACGGTCGTACTGATCAGGAAGATCGATACGATCAGCAGAATGACGATGATCGCCAGAGAAACGGTAGCGATCAGGCTGTTCATCGACGAGAGCGTCGAGGAAGCCTGCTGGCTCTGGTTGACCTGACGGACACCGCTGATGCCCTCGATGTAATTGGCCAGCTCCTCCTGCTGCTCAATGCTGTTCGGGTACACCTCAAAGTGAGAGGAATTGGCGAGCGGGTTGTCGTTGCTGTTCTCCCATCCCTGCGCGGCATCCTCATGTCCCTCGAAATAGCGCGCCGAGAAAGTCGCCCATGTCTCATCCGCTGATACATAGCGGACTTCCTTCACGAGATCCGTTCGTTCCAGAATACCGGAACCGATGGCGTCGATTTCCGACTGGGTGATATCCTCATCGAAAAGCACCGTAATGCCGACATTTGTCTCCACCTGACGGATGATGTAGGTCAGGTTCAGCATAACGGAAAAAAACACACCGAAAATAAAAATGCAGGCGGACATCGTTGCGACAGAGGCAATCGAGAACATCCGGTTGCGGCCGATATTTTTTATACCCTGGCCCGCATTATAAAATACGCTCCTAATCTTCAACGTAGCCACCTTCTTTCACATCGCTGACGATCACGCCTCTGCGAAGACGGATGACACGTTTCTGCATGCGGTTTACGATCTCGCGGTTGTGCGTAACAACCACAACGGTCGTACCTCTGGTATTGATCTCATCGAGGAGCTCCATGATCTCCTCGGAGTTTTTCGGATCAAGGTTTCCGGTCGGCTCATCGGCCAGAAGGACCTTCGGACGGTTGACGAGCGCACGGGCAAGCGCCACACGCTGCTGTTCGCCGCCGGAGAGCTCGTTCGGATAAGAACGGTACTTGGTCGCAAGGCCTACCAGTGTGAGAACCTCAGGCACTCTTCTTTTGATCGTGCGCGCGGGTTTCTCGATGACACGCTGTGCGAAGGCCACATTCTCATAGACATTTCTGTCGTTCAACAGCCGGAAGTCCTGGAACACGACGCCGACGCCTCTGCGGTATTTGGCAATGCGGCTGCTCTTCAGCTTGTTCAGATTCTGATCATTGATCGTGATGATGCCCTTTGTCGGATTCAGTTCCTTCAGCATCAGCGAGATCAGTGTTGTTTTGCCCGATCCGCTGTCGCCTACGATGAATACGAATTCGCCGTCGTCAATGTGCAGTGACACATTGTCGATCGCGGGCTGGGCACCCTTTTCGTACACTTTCGTGACGTTGTCAAATTGTATCATATACTCCTCCCGTAAAAATGACCGGAAACACGGCATCAGCCACTGCAGGCGGAACGTCCCCTTCTTCGCTCTGCTGCCATGCGGCATCAGTAATCCAGCGTCTCCATATATTTCATATACTTGACTACCATGAGCGCGATCTTGAACGTGATGGCGTCATCAAAGACGCGGAGATCAAGTCCCGTGCTCTTCTGGAGCTTGTCCAGACGATAGACGAGTGTATTTCTGTGAATATAGAGCTGACGGCTCGTCTCCGAGACGTTCAGGTTGTTTTCAAAAAATTTATTGATCGTCGTCAGTGTCTCTTCGTCAAACTCATCCGGCGACTTGCCCTGGAAGATCTCCCGGATGAACATCTTGCACAGCGGGATCGGAAGCTGATAGATCAGACGCCCGATACCCAGCGAACTGTACGCAATGATGTCCTTCTCCTCAAAGAAGATTTTTCCGACATCCAGAGCCGTCCTGGCCTCCTTATAGGACCGGGACACCTCCTTCAGTTCGTTGACGATCGTGCCATAGGCCACTCTGACGACACTGGAAGAATCACGATGAACGATATCCTGCACATAATGCGCATACGATTCCGCCGCGCGATAATCGTCATCCTGCTCCAGCTCTCTTACGATGATCACGCTTTTTTCATCTACGGCCGTGATAAAATCACCGCTCCTCGAGGATACCACATTTTTCAGATCCTCAAGGTATTCCTGATGATCACTGGATTCCGCAGGCTCCAGGATATAGACCACCCTTTTCGCCTCCGGATCAATGTGGAGCTTTTTCGCTCTGTTGAAGATATCTACGAGCAGCAGGTTATCCAGAAGCAGGTTCTTGATAAAGTCATCCTTGTCGAACCGCTCCTTGTATGCTGTGATCAGCTCCTGCAGCTGAAACGTAGCCATCTTGCCGATCACGAGATTCTCATCGCCGGCGCCGCGGTCCATCAGGATATACTCCAGGTGATGGCCGTCATAGACCTTGAAAAAATGCTCCCCGCGGATCGTCTGGGCATCCGCCTGACTCTGCGCGAAGCTCACCAGCTCAGGATTGCTGGTGCTGATATCCGAAGCAGTCGATGCCAGAAGTTTCCCCTTGGCGCTGTAAATGCCGAAATCAAGTCTCGTGATACGGCTCAGGCCATCAATGGTACTCTGCAGAATCTGATTCGAAATCATAGTTTTACCCTCTCCTACATCGTTTCCTGTGACACGGCCCAGAAGCCCCATCCCTCTGCTGCCGCATGCTGTAATGCAGACAGGTCCCTTCGAAAACTGCCTTTGGGATCTTCAATGTTTTCATCTTAATACAAGATGCACAAAAAATAAACCCCGGCTTGTGATACTTTGGTATAAAAAGGTTACTGGAGATGGCCAGAGCACATCGCAGCTGTATATCTACTTCCCAGTTGCGGTTTTATACTGGCTATCGTAGTGTAACACTTATGTAACAATTTTGCAACTCTCAGTAGAAAACTCTGTCTTGACACTCTCAGTAGAAAACCATGGCTTCCCGATAATACACATGAGAAACCATGGTTGCCATCATGAACACATATAGATAAAAGCCTTCAGCTAAACACCAATTGAAGAAGCAGATAAATTCATATAAGCATCCCAATCACACTTCGAATAGCAGATCTCCGTAGGACGGCATCGGCCAGCAGGATTTATCGACGATCTGCTCGAGTTCGTCGACCGGATGACGGAGGGCTGCCATCGCGGGACAGATCGTATCGTGACAGTAGTGTGCCTGTGCCTCGCCGGAAGGCATCTCCGCCGCCTGACGATCCACGCTGATCAGCTGCTGCAGGGCGGTGTTTGCCTGCTTCAGCAGGGATTCTGTCTGCTGCAGGAGATCCGCCTGAACGGATACATCTTCGATGCCGGCCTGACGCAGCGCTGTGACATCGCCGGCCAGCTCTCCGGTCCACCGGATCACGGACGGAATGATGCGCTTGTTGGCGATGTTGATCATGGCCTTTGCCTCGATGTTGATCGTCTTGGCGTAGTTCTCATATTTGATCTCGGCACGGGATTCCAGCTCTGAGCGCGTGAAAACGTGATATTTTTCAAACATAGCTATGGTTTTGTCCGATACCAGCTCGGATATCGCATCCGCCATGCAGCGAATATTCGGAAGTCCTCTCCGCTCTGCTTCTTTCTCCCAGGCCCTGGAATAGCCGTTGCCGTTAAAAATAATCCGGCTGTGTGCGCGGAAGTTGTCCACGATCACCTCTCTCACGGCTTTTTCGAAATCATCGGCTTTTTCGATCACATCACAGGCTTCGGCAAATGCCTCTGCCGTGATGGTGTTCAGCACCGTATTCGGTTCGGCGATGGAATCCTGCGAACCGACCATGCGGAATTCGAATTTATTGCCGGTAAAAGCAAACGGCGACGTGCGGTTTCTGTCCGTGACATCCTTGTACAGATCCGGAAGGCTGGCGACACCGGTCTTCAGTCTGCTCTTTTCTCTGGAGCTTGTCGCCTCGCCGGTCTCGATCAGCTGCTCCACGATATCCTCCAGCTGTTCTCCGAGGAAGATGGACAGGATAGCCGGCGGTGCCTCGTTGGCGCCGAGTCTGTGGTCGTTGCCCGGATCCGCTGCCGATTCTCTGAGCAGACCGGCATGTTCGTCAACCGCCTTCACAATGCAGGAGAGGATCAGAAGGAACTGCAGGTTCTCATGGGGCTTTCTGCCCGGATCCAGGAGATTCATGCCGTCATCCGTGGCAAGAGACCAGTTGTTGTGTTTACCGGAGCCGTTGACACCGTCGAACGGTTTTTCGTGAAGCAGGCATTTCAACCCGTGCTTTCTCGCCACTCTCTTGAGTGTCTGCATGACAAGCTGGTTATCATCCGTCGCCACATTGGCCTCGGAATAGATGAGAGCCAGCTCGTGCTGTCCCGGAGCCACCTCATTATGCTCCGTCTTCGCCGTCACGCCCATACGCCAGAGCTCGATGTCCACGTCTTTCATGAAGGCGGCAACACGCGGCTGAATGATACCATAATAGTGATCATCCAGTTCCTGTCCCTTGGCCGGCATCGTGCCGAAAAGCGTGCGCCCTGTATAGATCAGGTCTTTCCGCTGCAGATATTTTTTCTCATCGACGATAAAATACTCCTGCTCCGCGCCGACGCAGGGCACAACCTTCTGTGACGTCGTATTGCCGAACAGGCGGATCAGACGGAGGCTCTCCCTGTTGATGACTTCCATGGAACGCAGAAGCGGGGTCTTCTGATCGAGCGCCTCACCGCCGTAGGAGCAGAACGCCGTGGGAATGCAGAGCACGGCGCCGCCTGCGTCTCTCCGCACAAAAGCCGGTGAAGTGCAGTCCCAGGCCGTGTATCCCCTGGCTTCAAACGTAGCCCGGAGACCGCCCGAAGGGAAGGATGATCCGTCAGCCTCTCCCTTGATCAGCTCCTTGCCGGAGAATTTCATCAGTGTCTTCCCGTTCTCCATGGGGCTCGAGATAAAGGAATCATGTTTCTCCGCGGTCAGCCCATTCAGCGGCTGAAACCAGTGCGTATAATGGGTTGCGCCTTTTTCGATCGCCCATTCCTTCATCTCATGTGCGATGATATCTGCCGTCTCCGGATCCAGCTCGCCGCCATCGTGGATGATCTTCTTCAGTTTGACGTATGCCGTGGCCGGCAGACGTTTTTTCATTGTCTCGTCATCAAAAACCAGCTCGCCAAAAATATCCGCCGGGTTGACCATTTTGCTGCTGTCATACTCTTCAGCCTGCATACCTGTTTTCTCCTTCCGGATTTTCTTCCAAGTCCATGTGCTGCTTCATTCGCAAAAAACTGTCTGCGTGTCGACAGCTTCATGCAAGATATGTACTTATATATAATACATTTATTTTTCAATGATAATTATAATTAAGTATTTTCCGCAAATAAAAATACCGCGCAGAGCTTTCTCTGTCCTGCGCGGTATCTGTATTCTTACGCTGTCTCAGGCTTTTCCGTCTGAACCGAACAGTCTGATCTTCTCAGCAACCTTGTCCTTGATTGCCTGGGTTCCGGGCGCGAGCACCTTACGGGGATCATAGCCCTTACCCTGTTTATCCTTGCCATCCTCAATGTACTTGCGGGTAGCTGCTGTAAATACCAGCTGGCACTCCGTGTTGACGTTGATCTTGGATACGCCGAGGGAAACGGCCTTCTTTACCTGATCATCCGGAATACCCGTGCCACCGTGAAGAACGAGAGGCATATCACCGGTCTTTGCCTTGATGGCTGCCAGTGTATCGAAGGAAAGTCCCTTCCAGTCTGCCGGATAGATACCATGGATGTTGCCGATGCCGGCAGCAAGGAAATCAACGCCGAGATCAGCGATCTTCTTGCACTCATCCGGATCAGCGCACTCGCCTGCAGCTGTCACGCCGTCTTCTGTTCCGCCGATAGCGCCAACCTCTGCCTCAATGGAGAGACCAAGGCCATGTGCTACGTGAACAAGCTCTGTTGTCTTTGCATAGTTCTCCTCGAAAGGAAGATGAGAACCATCAAACATGATGGAAGAGAAACCAGCCTTGATGCACTGATAGCAGTGCTCATACTGACCATGATCCAGATGGATAGCTACCGGAACCGTGATTCCGAGAGATTTGTCCATTGCTCTTACCATGGCAGCAACTACTTCAAAACCGCCCATGTACTTGCCGGCTCCTGCCGATACACCAAGAATAACCGGTGCCTTCATCTCCTGAGCGGTCTCAAGGATTGCCTTTGTCCACTCGAGGTTATTGATATTGAACTGACCTACGCCGTAATGTCCGGCTTCTGCTTTTTTGAGCATCTCCGTTGCGTTAACGATCATTTCTTAGATCCTCCCATCTGAGATTCATGGTTATTGTGTTTCTGCGGATATTTTTCCACAGCCGAAGCTATTATATACTATCCGGCGCGCTCTTGACAAGAGCCCATCAGTTCACTGCATCGGAAGGATTGACGAGCTTGACCGGCTTTCTTCTGTTCAGGAAGAGATTCAGCACCTTGTTGCAGTCCGTGATCAGGACATTACGCACGGTGTCCCCGTACTCTCCGTCGAGCGTCCAGGCGATATTGTCCGGCGCCTCAATGGCAATCCTCCTGCCCTTGAACTTATCCACCATTATGTGAGACCCAAGCTGCGTGTCCGAATTGGTCAGCTCGGCGATGATATTATGCATATCCACCGGATTCGTCGGTGTCCGGACCAGCGTGACCTCCAGCAGTCCGTCGTTCATGTCCACATTCGTTCCGGTGATATTTTTCATACCTCCGACCAGACGGCTGTTCGTCACCATGCCGACGGTATAATTTCCCTCTACCTTGACGCCGTCAATATCCACCATCAGATGATAGGAAGGAATATTAAACATCTGCCGGCCGGCCTCGATCAGGTAAGCCAGATGGCCCAGTGTATTTTTCAGATTCTGGTCTGTCTCATAGGAGACATTCGTAAACATCCCGAAGGCAGCCACATAGGAAAAATAACGGTTATTAAATTTACCCGCATCGCACTGATAGACATCCCCGACGACAATGTCCTGCGCTGCCTCGATGGGATCCGTCGCAATCGCCAGGCTTCTGGCGAAATCATTGGTGCTTCCGCACGGAATATAGCCCACCTTGATATCCGGACAGGCGACCATGACGCCGTTCAGCACTTCATCAAAGGTTCCGTCGCCGCCGCCGCAGACCACAGCATCGACGTCTTCTCCATTTTCCAGCACAACCTTCGTCGCGTCACCGACAGCCTGCGTAGGATGGGCGATAACGTCATAACCGCCTCTGGTAAATATGCCTATGATATCGGGAACAGCCAGCCGGACCATTCCCCGGCCTGCTTTTGGATTATAAATAAACAGTAATTTTTTCATGATGATCACTCTCCGGCACTCACCTGTACATCCACAGCCTGCCATGTGTCACGCGCATACAGCGAAACAGTCATCCATTCTGACGCAGGAATAAAGAAACACAACTTCCTTTATGATTTCTTACATACATCGTTCACGATGGCGGGTATTCCCGGGGATGGGGTTTCAGAGTTCTTCATTTGAGTATATAATCAAAAACACAGCTGTCAATACTTGAGAGGTTGCTATGAATCATCAGGAAATCAGAAAAAATAATCATGTCGTGATCGTCACCGGTGCCTCCGGCGGAATTGGATCAGCTACCGTCCGCGCATTCACCAGGGAGGGCTGTCATGTGATCGCGACCGCAAGAAATACAGAAAAACTGCGTGCCCTGCAGAGCGAAACAGGCTGTGATTACCTGGCAGGCGATATCCGCGACGCAGATTTTGTCCATTCACTCTTCCGTTTTGCGGAGACAAAAGGACAGATCAGCACACTGATCAACAATGCGGCCATTTCCTATATTGGTGTGCTGCAGGATATGAGCGTTGACGAGTGGGATAATCTCATCTCGACCAATCTCCGCTCCGTGTTCCTTACCTGTCGTGAGGCCATCCCCTTTTTCCTCCATCAGGGAGGAGGCTCTGTTGTGAACGTATCTTCCGTCTGGGGCAATGTCGGTGCGTCCTGTGAAGTGGCCTACTCCGCTTCCAAGGGAGGTATCAATGCATTTACGAAAGCTCTCGCCAAAGAGCTGGCGCCCAGTCATATCAGAGTCAATGCAGCGGCCTTCGGCGCGATCGATACGCCGATGAACGGCTTCCTTCAGCCGGACGAACGGACAGAGCTCGAGGAAGAAATCGGCATGGGCCGTTTCGGCACGCCGGAGGAAGCAGCAGCTCTGATTGTTGATCTGGCTCTCCATCACCCTTATCTGACCGGACAGATCGTGACCATGGACGGCGCGTGGTACTGATGATATCACAATGTCTGTCTCACTGCCTGCAAAAAAACACCCGCTGACCGGGGACCTGATACAGCCTGATGGCTGCCGTCCCGTTCAGCGGGTGAATTTAGCAATATTGCCAGTTTCATCGTTTATCTGGTATCAGACAAGCTCAATGAATACTTCCATCGCGCCGTCGCCTTTTCTCTGGCCAATCTTGATGATTCTGGTATAACCACCATTGCGGTCTGCGTACTTCGGTGCGATCTCATCGAACATCTTCTGCGGAAGATCAACCTTTACGGTATTTTTCTTCTTGCCGGCATTTGCTGTCGGAACGGAAGTGATCGGATAGAATACCTTGAGCATCTGACGGCGGGCATGAAGTCTGGAAGGTTTGTCCTTCTTGATCTCCTTCTCAACCTCGTCGTATACGGTAACCTTCTTGCCGTCTACAACTTCCTTCACACGCTTGCCATCGGCATCCTTGCGCGCTACTTTCGCCTTAACAGTGATTGTCTCGTAGTTATCCTTCTCACGAACAGCCATAGCGATCAGACTCTCAGCGATCCGACGGATCTCTTTAGCCTTGGACTCTGTGGTGCGGATCTTTCCGTAGTAGAGAAGATTCGTTACCTGGTTTCTGAGAAGTGCTTTTCTCTGGGAAGATGTTCTTCCGAGTTTACGATATTCAGCCATGATTTCCTCCTGATCTGTGGAACGGATCACATGCATCTTTGGACTTACTGTGACTCGCCGCTGTCCACATCATTTTTCCGGGGATCTCCTGCATCTTTGGTCTTACAGAAATCCCGTTGCACCGGATTGCCCTGAAAAAGCAAACCGGCCGTTCATCTGATTTATTTATTCACTCTCGCTGGGTGCAAGGGAAAGACCCAGTTCACTCAGCTTGGCAAGAACTTCCTCGAGGGACTTGCGTCCGAGGTTACGAACCTTCATCATATCCTCAGAAGTCTTGCTGCAGAGCTCACCAACCGTATTGATTCCTGCACGCTTCAGGCAGTTGTAAGAACGAACGGAAAGCTCCAGCTCATCGATATTCATATCGAGAACCTTGCCATTGTTGTTCTCCTGCGGCTCGACCATTACCTCTGCTGTCTTGGCATTCTCAGAGAGATCAATGAAATATTTCAGATGCTCGCTGAGTACCTTTGCAGCAAGGCTGACTGCCTCATCGGGACCTATGGTTCCGTTTGTGTATACATCCAGTGTCAGCTTGTCGTAATCTGTCACCTGACCGACACGTGTATTCTCGACAGTCATGTTGACACGCTCAACAGGCGTATAGATTGCGTCTACCGCAATCACGCCGATCGGCATATCTTCCGTTTTGTTCTTGTCAGCTCCCACATATCCGCGGCCCTTCGTGATCGTAAGCTCCATATAGAGCTTGCAGTCAGCGCCACCGTTGAGATGAGCGATCACCTGACCGGGATTCATGATCTCGATATCCTGATCCGCGCGGATATCAGATGCACGTACAATGCCTTCACCTTCGTATTCGATGTAGGCGATCTTCGGTTCATCTGTCGCACTGTTATCACGGATAGCCAGGCTCTTCAGATTCATGACGATCTCCGTCACGTCTTCCTTGACACCCGGAATCGAGCTGAACTCATGGAGGACACCCTCAATCTTCACCTGGCTCACAGCCGCTCCCGGAAGGGATGAAAGCATGATCCTCCGGAGAGAGTTGCCCAGTGTCGTGCCGTATCCCCGCTCAAGCGGTTCTACAACCAATCTCCCGTACTTCCTGTCATCAGACATTTCGGTAATCTGAATTTCCGGTTTTTTAAAATCAAACACCTGTGTTCCTCCTTAAGTGATAGAGCAAAACAATATCCCGTATGATTACCATCAGGCCCGCCGGATACGCCTTCCCGGCAGCTTTCACTGTCCGGAACACGTTCCGGTCAGCAGACCTGCTCATTACTTGGAATACAGCTCGACGATGCTCATATCATCAACCGGAACATCGATCTGATCTCTCATGGGAACTGACTTAACAGTGCCCTTGAGGTTCTCGCTATCTACATCCAGCCACTCCGGAACGGTACGGCCGTTAACGGCTTCTGCGATATCCTTCATGCGCTGAGAGGATTTCTTGCCCTCTTTGATCTCGATCACGTCGCCGGCCTTAACGGTGTAAGAAGGAATGTTTACCTGCTTGCCGTTGACGGTGACAAACTTGTGATCAACCATCTGTCTTGCTTCTTTTCTTGTTCTTGCAAAAGCAAGGCGGAAAAGAACGTTGTCCAGACGAAGCTCAAGAAGTGCCATCAGGTTCTCACCTGTCTGACCTTTCATGCGGTCAGCCTTCGCATAGTAGTTGCGGAAAGGCTTCTCAAGAACTCCGTAAATGAATTTAGCTTTCTGTTTCTCACGCAGCTGTGCGCCGTACTCGGAAACTTTGCGACGGTTGTTCTTCAGCTGACGTTTGGATTTTTTATCAATACCCAGATATGCCGGCTCAAGTCCGAGTGATCTGCATCTCTTGAGCACCGGTGTTCTGTCTACTGCCATTCTGTTATGACCTCCTGTATATGATCAGACTCTTCTGCGTTTCGGCGGACGGCAGCCGTTATGCGGCACCGGCGTAACATCACAGATACTGGTAACCTGAAGCCCTGCAGCTGCAAGTGCACGGATTGCTGCCTCACGACCTGAACCAGGTCCCTTGACAAATACATCTACGCTCTTGAGGCCATGAATCAGAGCAGCCTTTGTAGCTGTCTCTGCTGCCATCTGTGCTGCATAGGGAGTAGATTTCCTTGAACCTCTGAATCCAAGGCCGCCGGCGCTTGCCCATGACAGTGCGTTGCCCTCTGTATCTGTCAGAGTAACAATCGTATTGTTAAAGGAAGCCTGGATATGGGCCTGACCACGTTCAACGTTTTTCTTTACACGACGTTTTGTCGATTTAGTAGATGCTTTTGGCATAATAAAAACTAACCTACCTTTTCCTTATGTTATGTGTCTGATTACTTCTTCTTGTTAGCGACCGTTCTCCTCGGTCCCTTGCAGGTTCTTGCGTTGGTCTTGGTCTTCTGGCCACGGCACGGAAGTCCTGCTCTGTGACGTCTGCCGCGATAGCAGTTGATCTCAACGAGGCGCTTGATGTTCATGGCAGTCTCACGTCTCAGATCACCTTCTACGGTGACATTCAGCTCTTCAATGGCGTTGGCAAGTCTCTTGACTTCATCATCGGTGAGGTCTCTCACACGGGTATCTCCGTTGACGCCTGCCTTCTCCAGAATCTTGTCGGAAGTTGTTCTTCCGATTCCGTAGATATAGGTAAGGCCTATCTCTACTCTCTTGTCTCTCGGTAAATCTACACCAGCTATACGAGCCATGTGTAATCCTCCTTTGTTCGTCCGCAAAAATACATGCGGATTATTAATACCAGCTTAAATGGGATGTCGGTATGAGCCATCCAGCCGTCAGACGAATAACGGCCTTTCTTTTCCGAGGGTATCACGGAAAAGTTTTAAGTAATATTATAAGAGGTATGACCCGACGCAGCCAGCCAGGTTAACATTATAATATTGCCCTGACATAAACAGCGTGGGTTGGAAAGATCAACCCTGTCTCTGTTTATGCTTCGGATTCTCACAAATGATACGAATACTGCCTTTTCTCTTGATAACCTTGCACTTCTCGCACATCGGTTTCACAGAAGATCTTACCTTCATGAGTATCCTCCTTTCCTCATCGCGGTGCGATGAAATTCCGCGTATTTACTGCGTTTGCCGCGCTTTTCGGTGGGTTGGTCCAAAAAGGCACGCAGAAATACATGTAGCATTGTATCACTGCGCGCCTCTATATGCAAGAAATATTTTTTATTTTTTATCAGGCTTATGATCAGGTGTTTTTTCCGGTTTTTACTTGTTCCGCCAGGTAATTCTTCCCTTGTCCAGATCATAAGGTGAAAGCTCAAGCGTAACCTTATCTCCCGGAAGTATACGGATATAATTCATTCTGAGCTTGCCGCTGATATGCGCAAGTACCACATGTTTGTTCTCAAGCTCCACACGGAACATGGCATTGGGAAGCTTCTCGAGAACAACGCCTTCCACCTCCATGGCATCTGCTTTAGACATCTAATCCCTCCTTACAGGTAAACATCCGATTTATTCTGTCGTCAAAACGATCCTTCCGGAACTCCGGAAGCACGATGACGTTTTCAGTACATAATCTCACAAAGTTCATTTATAAAGGAAATAATGCCGTTTGTCAACTGTCTCATCGCATGGACAGCAATTTTATGATATAGGTGTCACAAGTATGAGCATGGAGCTTTGCGAAGCAAAGCGAGAATGCGAATATACGCGGGCAGTGAGCCGCATCCGTACACACGAAGCGTGATACGGTGAGGCGAACGCCGCATCCGTGCACGCGAAGCGTGATACGGTGAGGCGAACGCCGCATCCGTACACGCGAAGCGTGATACGGTGAGGCGAACGCCGCGATAGCCCGACGAAGTCGGGCTTACTTGTAGCGACGCGAGAGCACGCAGTGCGGAGCGGCGCGCAGACTTATACAGTATGTGGCACGATTTATCGTATGGGGTTTACTGTATGAGACGCTGTACATACCGAAGCTGCCATCGACAGTCAGCTCTCCCCGGCTTTCAGGCGACGCACCGTGCCGCCCGGCAGCAGAAGCCCGTGCACCAGCAGCTGCTCCGGTTTGCACTTTCCCTTCGCCTCGATCGTCTCGACAAGTTTATCCGCCGCAAGTTTTCCCATCATCACGGCATCCTGATACCAGGTTGTCAGCGGCGGGCGCAGTACCTGCGACAGTCGGTTGCCATCATATCCAACGACACTGACATCGCCCGGCACGGACAGGTTCATTTTTTCCAGAGCTGTTCTGCCGCCGATATAGGCATAATCGTCAGGATAGAGGATCGCCGTGGGACGCTCCGGCAGCGACATCAGTTCTTCCGTTCTTTTCTCGGCTGTGTCGGGATCATGGAATACGCCATCCAGGAGATACGATTCCGGTATCTCCAGTCCGAATTCTCTGCAGGCTCTGTCGAATGCCTGCAGCCTCTTCCTCGTGACCAGACAGTCCTCACCGTGAATAAAGGCTATCTTCCGGTGTCCCAGCATATACAGGTATTTGACGATTTCATAGGTCCCGGTGTCGTTATCACTGAAAACGGAGCTGTGGCCCTCAAAGCTGTAATCGATCGACACAAAAGGGAACTCGCTGTCCACCAGTTCCCGGATCTTCGGAGAATTGAAATCTCCGCAGACGATCAGAACGCCGTCACACTTTCTGTAGCGGCAGTGCTCAACGAATGAATTTCCTCCGATCATGGCACTGATGAAGGTGATGTCGTAACCCAGGCCTTCCAGTTCATTTTTTGAAGCATTGAGAATACGGTTGAAAAATTCATGCGTCAGGCCGCTCATGGCATCATCCTGAAAAACAACGCCGATATTGTTCGAGACATTGTTCTTCAGCGTCCTGGCCGCGGAATTCGGAAGGTAATGCATCTCCTTTGCCATCTGCCGGATGCGCTCCGCCGTTTCCCTTGACACGTCCTGCGCGTTGTTCAGCGCCTTGCTGACCGTTGCGGGCGATACGCCGCAAGCTTTTGCTATATCCTTAATTGTCACCATATATTCATACCTGAAGTATCACTTCAGCCGTTCTGTCCTTTCGGCGGCCAGTACAGCTACTGCACCTCCGGATGACAGTTTTTTTCCTCGTCCGTCATCGTCAGGACTTCCGGTTTTCCCTCTGTGATCAGAATCGTATTCTCATAGTGAGACGCAAGAGATCCGTCCACCGTAGACACCGTCCAGCCGTCATCAGCCCATTTTACTTCCCTGCTTCCCGCTGTGATCATCGGTTCCACAGCCAGCGTCATGCCGGCTTCAAGAATAAGTCCGGGTCCGGGATTCCGGAAGTTCAGTACATCGGGCTCCTCATGCATCAGGCCGCCTATCCCATGGCCACACAGTTCACGTATCACACCGAATCCGTGCTGTTCGGCATAATCACCGATAGCCGCAGAGACATCATTCAGATTATTGCCGGCGACAGCAAATTTCATTCCTTCGAAAAAGCACTGCTCCGTCGCATCGATCAGCCTTCTCGCATCCCCGCTGATCCGCCCGACCCCATAGGTTCGTGCGGCGTCAGAATGAAAACCGTCATATATGAGACCGGCATCGATACTGATGATATCACCCTCCTGCAGCACACAGCTGACATCGGGGATCCCATGCACCACCTGATCATTGACCGAAGTACAGATCGAAGCCGGATATCCTTCATAATTAAAAAAATTCGGCACACCACCCAGAGAGCGGATCAGGCGATCCGCCTCCAGGTTGAGCTCTGCCGTTGTAACACCCGGTGCGATCATCTGCTCCAGATCGGCAAAAACCTCACGGAGCAGGTGATTGGACACACGCATGCATTGAATTTCATAAGCAGTTCTTGGACGTACACTCATCATTTACCGAGAATCTCCACAATATCAGCAAAAACTTTATTGATATCCTGTGTACCGTCAACAGAATGCATGACACCCTTTTTCTCATAGAAATCGATCAGCGGCTGTGTCTGTGCATGATATACTTCCAGCCTCTTCTGTACAGTCTCAGGCTTGTCGTCATCTCTCAGAACCAGTTCGGATCCGCAGTTATCGCAAATGCCCTCTTTTTTCGGCGGCTTGAACTTCGTATGATAGGTAGCACCGCACTTCAGGCATGCACGTCTGCCGGCCATTCTGCTGACAATATTCTCATCCGGCACTTCCACATCAATGGCAAAATCGACCTTTTCACCGCGGGCAGCCAGCGCTTTGTCCAGTGCCTCCGCCTGCGGAATCGTTCTCGGGAATCCATCCAGTACATAGCCATTGGCAGCATCCGGCTGAGAAATTCTGTCTACAACCAGATCACAGGTCAGCTCATCCGGAACGAGAGCGCCCTGATCCATATACGCCTTTGCTTTCTTACCGAGTTCCGTGCCGTTCCTGATATTCGCGCGGAAAATATCACCCGTCGAAATATGCGGAATCTGATACTTCTCACAGATCTTTTCAGCCTGCGTACCCTTACCGGCACCCGGAGCTCCCAGCATGATAATCTTCATATAAAATCCTCCTCTGAATCCTTCACTATAGCGGAACCTCTGCAGTTCCTGCACCCATATATGACTTCATTTTAATTCAAATACAGAGAAAGCGTCAAGGACGTTATATGATCATAATTACAGTTCAGGCATTGCTGGAGCCACGGAACACATGGAAAGTGGCTGCAAAGAGTAAACAGTAACTCATTAAAAAAGTGAGTGCATACGCATCTGACGATGCATATGCACTCACGGAAATTGCAGCGGATTACTCCGACAGGAAACCCTTGTAGTTGCGCACCAGCATCATGGAATCAATCTGCTGCAGCGTCTCAAGGATAACCGATACGATAATGATCAGCGATGTGCCGCCGAAGGAAACCTCGGCATTGAACAGTCCGTTAAAGATATACGGGATCACACAAACAATGATCAGACCTACCGCACCGATAAAGATAATGTACTTCAGAACCGTATTCAGATAATCCTCTGTAGCCTTGCCCGGACGGATACCCGGAATGAAACCACCGGATTTCTTCAGATTATCAGCCACCTCGATCGGATTAAACGTAATCGAAGTATAGAAATACGCGAAGAACACAACCAGAACTACATAAATGATCAGACCCAGTGTCGGGAACCAGTCGGAGGTGTCAAACCAGTTGCTGGGACTCAGCATATTGATGATCTTACCACCCCAGCCGCCGGGTGTCTTTCCGATAAACGCAACGATGATGCCCGGAAAAGACATGATCGATGTTGCGAAGATGATCGGGATAACACCACCGGTGTTTACCTTCAACGGGATGTTGGAGGAATTACCGCCGATCCTGCGGCGTCCAACCATTTTCTGTGAATACTGTACCGGAATTCTGCGCTCAGCGCCATTCAGGATGAGCGTAAGAACCGTCACCATCAGAATCACTGCGATGATGACTACCCAGGCAACAGCAGCTCTTGCGATCGTTTTACCCTTTACGAAGTTCTCGTAAAGCGTGATCATATCCTGCGGAATACGCGAAAGAATATTGATAAGGAGGACAATGGAAATACCATTGCCGACACCCTTATCGTTAATCTGATCGCCAAGCCACATAAGGAAACAGGAACCGGCTGTCAGACAGGCGACTACCGTGATGACATTCAGGACATTCATTTCCAGAATAAGCTCGTTCCCGAAACCGATGCACATAGCAATACTCTCGAATAATGAGAGGCCAACATTCAGCCATCTGGTGATCCTGTTCAGCTTCTTCCGACCCTCTTCACCGTCCCGGGACATTTCCTCAAGACTCGGAAAAGCAATCGTCAGCAGCTGTACAATGATCGATCCAGTAATGTAAGGAGTAATGCTGAGGGCGAGGATCGAGAAATTCTCGAACCCGCCTCCGGTAAACGCATTCAGGAAAGTAAACGCATCATTTGCACTGTCTCCAAAATAATTCTTGAAGAAACTCGTATCAACGCCTGGAACCGGTACCTGAGATGCGAGTCTGATAATGATCAGAATGAACAGCACATAATACAGTCTCTTCCTGACTTCCTTAATTCGGAACGCGTCACGAATCGTCTTAAACATCAGTTCACCTCAACTGTTCCACCTGCAGCTTCGATTTTCTCCTTTGCGCCGGCACTAACCGGAACCTTAACTGTAAGTTTTTTGGTGAGTTCTCCGTCCCCGAGAATCTTCACGCCGTCGCGGGGATTGGATACAACACCAGCCTCAACGAGAGCAGCTGTTGTGATCTCCGCACCGTCATCAAAACGATTGAGAGCACTTACATTGATTCCAATGATATTTTTGGAATTTCTGCAGGTGAAACCTCTCTTCGGAAGACGTCTGTACAGCGGCATCTGACCGCCTTCAAAACCCGGTCTCGGCTGTCCGGAACGCGCACGCTGTCCCTTGTGACCGAAACCTGCTGTCTTACCATTTCCTGAACCATGTCCGCGGCCTCTGCGGAAATTGCTGCTGTGTTTAGAGCCTTCCGCCGGGCTTAAATTCGATAAGTCCATCTGGTACCTCCTTCTTACTCTTCAACCTTCAGCAGATAACCAACCTTGCGAATGATACCACGTGTAGCTTCGTTATCCGGAAGTTCAACAGAGTGATGCAGTTTTCTCAGTCCGATTCCCTCAACAATCTTTCTGTGTTTCGGCACACAGCCAATCGTGGAGCGGACCAGAGTGACTTTGATTTTCTTCTCATTGTCAGCCATTATTCAGATCCTCCTTATGCCAGAATCTCGTCAACGGATTTACCGCGGCGTCTTGCTACTTCTTCAGGCGTCTTCAGAGCCTTCAGACCTTCGATCGTAGCCAGTACGACGTTCTGCTTATTGTTGGATCCGAGGCACTTGGTACGGATATTCTGAATACCTGCCAGCTCAACGACGGCACGGGCCGTACCACCTGCGATGATACCGGTACCTTCAGGAGCTCTCTTCAGAAGAACCTCAGCACTTCCGTATTTGCCGATATAATCGTGTGTAATACTGTTATTCTCATCTCTGGCAACGGAGATCAGATGCTTCATGGCATCTTCTCTTCCCTTGCGGATCGCTTCCGGAATCTCGACAGCTTTTCCAAGTCCAGCGCCTACATGGCCATTGCGGTCACCTACAATGACAAGTGCGGTGAAGCGGGAAGTACGTCCGCCTTTAACGGTCTTGGAAACTCTCTTGATGGAAACGACATTGTCCTCCAGCTCAAGCTGGCTGGCATCGATAATCACATGTCTCATTTCGTCTTTTCTCCTTCCCTCAGAATTCCAGGCCTGCTTCTCTTGCAGCATCTGCAAGAGCCTGCACTTTGCCATGATAGATATATCCTCCGCGGTCGAATACAACCTCGCGGATACCTGCCTCTACAGCCTTCTTGCCGATCACGGTTCCAACCTGCTTGGCAGCCTCTACATTATCCGTATAGGTAAGGGTATCCTTGATATCCTTGTCCAGTGTGGAAGCGGAAACAAGTGTTTTTCCTGCGTTATCATCGATGATCTGCGCATAGATGTTCTTGTTGCTTCTGTAAACGGAAAGACGAGGTCTCTCTGCAGTGCCGGCAAGATGATTGCGCAATCTATAATGTTTTTTCTGGCGAATCTCAGCCTTATTTGCTTTGCTTAACATGATTTAGCTCTCCTCCCGTTATTTCTTACCGGTCTTGCCCTCTTTGCGGCGAATGATCTCATCAGCGTACTTGATACCCTTGCCCTTATAAGGTTCAGGTGCTCTCTTTCCTCTGATCTCAGCTGCATACTGGCCAACCTTTTCCTTGGAAATTCCAGAAACGATGATCCTGTTCTCTTCAACCTTTGTCTCGATGCCTTCAGGATCTTCCATTTCAACCGGATGAGAGTAACCAAGGCTCAGAACCAGTTTCTTTCCCTGTTTGTTTGCACGATAACCAACGCCGTTGATCTCAAGAGTCTTGCTGAAACCATCGTGAACGCCGGTAACCATGTTGTTGATCAGACTTCTGGTCAGGCCATGAAGGGCTTTGTTTTTCTTCTGATCATCAGGTCTGGTGACGATTACCTCATTGTCTTTTACTTCGATACCCATGGCTTCCGGCATGGTGCGTACAAGAGTACCCTTGGCACCCTTGACAGTAATTACATTGCCTTCCTTCACCTCGACGGAAACGCCTTCGGGAATGTGAACAGGCATTCTGCCAATTCGTGACATATTTTATTCCTCCATAACTTAGATTCTCGGGGAACTCTTATGCGGTCCCCTGTTTTCAGTTCGTTCAAAGACAATCGGCTGATTACCAGATAAATGCCAGAACTTCACCGCCGACCTGAAGCTTTCTTGCTTCCTTGTCGGTAATAACACCCTTGTTCGTAGAAAGGATGGCAACGCCAAGTCCTCCGAGAACCTTGGGCAGTTCGTCCTTGCTGACATATACACGCAGACCGGGTTTGGAAATTCTCTTCAGTCCGGTGATGATCTTCTCGTTCTTATCTGCACCATACTTCAGCAGGATGCGGATCGTCTTGGAAGAACCATTGTCAATCAGGTCATACTTCTCGATATATCCTTCGTTTACAAGAATATCAGCAATGGAGATCTTCATCTTCGAAGCCGGCACATCAACGGTGTCATGCTTAGCCTCATTGGCATTGCGGATTCTCGTAAGCATATCTGCGATCGGATCGCTCATAGACATGGTAACTCTCCTCCTTCCTTACCAGCTTGCTTTTCTGACACCCGGGATCTCTCCCTTGTATGCCAGCTCACGGAAACAAATACGGCAGATTCCGTATTTCTTTAATACAGAATGCGGACGTCCGCAGATTCTGCAGCGGGTGTATGCCCTTGTGGAGAACTTGGGTTTGCGCTGCTGTTTGATTTTCATAGACGTTTTAGCCATGAATCTTCTATCCTCCCACTATTACTTTGCAAAAGGCATACCGAACTGTGTAAGCAGTTCGCGGGCCTCTTCATCAGTTTTTGCTGTAGTAACAAAAATAATGTCCATGCCTCTTACTTTGTCGATCTTGTCGTACTCGATCTCCGGGAAGATCAGCTGCTCTTTGATGCCCAGTGCATAATTGCCTCTGCCGTCAAAAGCATTCGGATTAACTCCGCGGAAGTCGCGGACACGCGGAAGCGCAAGGTTGATCAGGCGGTCAGCGAACTCATACATACGCTCACCACGAAGTGTCACCTTGCATCCGATCGGCATGCCCTCACGGATCTTGAAGTTTGCGACAGACTTTTTAGCCTTTGTGATGATCGGCTTCTGACCGGAGATTTTCTCCAGATCGGAAACAGCGGAATCAAGAACCTTCGCATTCTCCTTTGCTTCTCCGACACCCATGTTGATAACGATCTTTGCGAGCTTCGGCACTTCCATGACGTTCTGGTAGTTGAACTTTTTGGTAAGAGCATCAACGATGGTATTATCATATAATTCTTTATATCTGCTCATCTGTTATGCCTCCCTCAGTCGATCACATCGCCGGTTTTTCTGGCGATACGGACCTTCTTGTCTCCGTCCATTTTGTATCCGATTCTGGTCACCTGACCGTTCTGCAGATACATAACATTGGAAATGTCAAGCGGAGCTTCCTTGTTGACAATACCGCCCTGCTGATTGGCAGCACTCGGTTTTACGCTCTTGGTAACCATGTTCACGCCCTCAACAAGAACCTTATGATCCTTCTCGTATACGCGAATCACTTTACCCTCTTTGTCTTTATCCTTACCGGCGATTACACGGACGGTATCGCCTTTTCTGATTTTTACTGACATAGACGTCCTCCCTTATAATACTTCCGGAGCGAGGGAAACGATCTTCATGAACTTCTTGTCTCTCAGCTCACGGGCAACCGGTCCGAAAATACGGGTTCCCTTCGGGTTGTTATCGTCCTGAATGATAACTGCGGCGTTCTCATCAAATTTAATGTAAGAGCCGTCTTTTCTGTGTACGCCCTTTACGGAACGAACAACAACAGCCTTAACAACATCGCCTTTCTTTACAACGCCTCCTGGTGTGGCGTCTTTAACGGCAGCAACGATGACATCACCGATATTTGCATATCTCCTTGTAGAGCCGCCCATAACACGGATGCAAAGGATTTCTTTAGCACCGGTGTTATCAGCAACTTTAAGTCGTGTTTCCTGCTGTACCATTGTGTATCCTCCTTTGACAGTCCCTGATTACTTCGCTCTCTCAACGATTTCAACCAGTCTCCATCTCTTGTCTTTAGACAGCGGTCTGGTCTCCATCACCTTGACGGTATCGCCGATCTTGCACTCGTTGTTCTCATCATGTGCTTTCAGCTTATACGTCTTCTTAACGATCTTGTGATAAAGCGGATCGGCTACGTGGTCCTCGATGGCAACGGTGATGGTCTTGTCCATCTTGTCGCTGACAACTTTACCGACACGTGTTTTTCTCAAATTACGTTCTTCCACGATTTTTCTCCTTTCAATCGCTTACGGATAAACCCGATCAGTCAGCTGTCTTAGCATTCTGTGCCATGACGGTGGAGATTCTCGCGATGTTTCTGCGAACCTCTTTGATCCGTGCTGTATTGTCCAGCTGGTTCGTAGCATTCTGGAATCTCAGGTTGAAAAGTTCCTTCTTTGCTGCTGTGAGCTCATCGCTGAGTTCAGCTTCAGATTTTGTTCTGAGGTCTTCAACATATTTCTTACTTTTCACTTGAATCACCGCCTTCTGCATTTTCACGGGCAATGATCTTGCATTTGCACGGAAGCTTGTGCATGGCAAGACGGAGTGCCTCTCTGGCATCATCATCAGATACGCCGCCAATCTCGAAGAGAACACGGCCGGGTTTTACAACAGCAACCCAGTACTCAACCGAACCTTTTCCGGAACCCATTCGGGTCTCAGCGGGCTGAGCAGTAACAGGCTTGTCAGGGAAGATCTTGATCCATACCTTGCCGCCACGTTTCACGTAACGGGTCATGGCAACACGGGCTGCCTCGATCTGGTTGGATTTGATCCAGCAGGGCTCGGTAGCAATCAGACCGTAATCACCGTATGTAACAGTGTTTCCTCTCAGGGCTTTTCCCCTCATGGAACCACGGAACTGCTTTCTGTGTTTTACTCTCTTAGGCATTAACATGATTACTGTTCACTCCCTTCCTTATTTTTCTTGGTCGGAAGCACTTCGCCTTTGTAGATCCAGGTCTTCACGCCGACCTTGCCGTACGTTGTATCTGCTTCTGCGAAGCCGTAGTCGATATCTGCACGAAGTGTCTGCAGCGGGATGGTGCCGTCGCTGTAGAACTCTCTGCGGGCAATATCTGCACCGCCGATACGTCCGGAGATGCTGGTCTTGATTCCCTTTGCACCTGCGCGCATGGTTCTCTGCATGGCAGACTTCATGGCACGACGGTAAGATACACGGTTCTCAAGCTGAAGAGCGATATTCTCGGCAACAAGCTGTGCATCGAGATCCGGTCTTCTGACTTCCTTGATATCAAGGGAGATCTTCTTCTCTGTGAACTTCTTCAGTTCCTTTTTAACTTTCTCGATCTCAGATCCGCCCTTACCGATAACCATACCCGGTTTGGAGGTATAAACGGTTACCTTTACGCGGTCGGAAGCTCTCTCGATCTCGATATTGGATACTCCGGAAGCATACAGTCTCTTCTTCAGGAATTTGCGGATGCTGTGATCTTCAGCAAGGTTATCAGCAAAATCCTTGTCTGCATACCAGTTGGAGTTCCAGTTTTTAATAACGCCGACCCTTAAGCCGACCGGATTGACTTTCTGTCCCATGGTTCTCCTCCTTACCTTTCATCCAGTACAACGGAAATATGGCTGAGCTGATGCTCGATTCTGTAAGCACGGCCCTGAGCTCTCGGATGGATTCTCTTCAGTGTGCCGGCTCTGTTGGCGAAGCACTCTGCCACATAAAGATTGCTTCTGGAAAGACCGTTGTTATTCTCGGCATTTGCCACAGCGGACTCCAGGATTTTCTTGATGACTGAAGAAGCATATCTCGGATTATAGGTAAGAATACCAAGTGCGGTCTCTACATCTTTGCCCCGGATTGCATCCAGTACATAGCAGGCTTTCTGTACGCTGATTCTTGCATAAGACAGCTTTGCAGAAGGTCTGGTATCTCTTTTTTCATTTCTCTCACGTTTAATCTGGCTTCTATGTCCCTTTGCCATGATGAAATAACCTCCTTTCGATCTGTCTTATTACTTAACGCCTGTCTTCTTCTCGTCCTTACCATGACCACGGAAGGTTCTGGTCTGAACGAACTCACCAAGCTTATGTCCTACCATGTCCTCGGTAATGTAAACCGGAACATGCTTTCTTCCGTCGTGTACCGCAATGGTAAGTCCGACGAAGTTAGGGAAAATAGTAGAACGGCGGGACCATGTCTTGATCACGGTCTTATCACCGGACTTAACGGCCGCATCAACTTTTTTCATCAAGCTTTCATCAGCGAACGGGCCTTTTTTCAATGAACGAGCCATCGTTATCCTCCTTATTACAGCGTCTTGCCGTTTCTGCGGCGAACGATCATTTTGTTAGATGCTTTCTTGTGCTTCCTGGTCTTCAGGCCCATAGCAGGCTTGCCCCAAGGTGTGCAGGGTCCAGGACGGCCGACAGGCGCTTTTCCTTCGCCGCCGCCGTGCGGGTGATCATTCGGGTTCATAACAGAACCGCGGACGGTAGGACGGACACCCATATGGCGTGTTCTTCCGGCTTTACCAATGTTGATCAGGTTGTGCTCTCCGTTTCCGATGATGCCGATCGATGCGCGGCAGTTCAGCGGGATCATTCTCATCTCGCCGGACGGAAGACGAAGTGTTGCATAGCCGTTTTCCTTGGCCATCAGCTGAGCACCTGCTCCGGCGGAACGAACCAGCTGTCCGCCCTTGCCCTGATGCAGCTCGATATTGTGTACCATAGTACCTACAGGGATGTTCTCCAGCGGCAGGCAGTTGCCGGGACGGATCTCGGCGTTAACGCCGTTCATGATCTTCATGCCGACCTTCAGGCCTTCCGGTGCGAGGATATAAGCCTTCTCGCCGTCTGCATAGGTGATCAGTGCGATATTGGCTGTACGGTTCGGATCATACTCGACAGCCTTAACGACTGCAGGGATGTCATCCTTGAATCTCTTGAAATCGATGATCCTGTATTTTCTTCTGCTTCCGCCGCCATGATGTCTGACGGTGATTTTTCCCTGGTTATTACGTCCAGCGCTCTTCTTGAGAGACACGGTAAGGGATTTCTCAGGAGCTGTCTTGGTGATCTCTGCGAAATCATAACCGGTCATGTTTCTTCTGGACGGAGTATATGGGTTGTAAGACTTGATTCCCATAATGAATAATCTCCTTTCGATGTTTGGTATCGCGCGTCTCCGCGCTTAAATGTCCCGGATCAGAGTCCCTCAAAGATCTCGATGTCCTTGCTGTCCTCTGTCAGGGTTACGACTGCCTTCTTGGTGGCAGCTGTCTTGCCGAAGGTATAGCCGCGGCGTTTTGTCTTGCCGTCATAGTTAACGGTGTTGACCTTGGCTACCTTCACGCCGTCGAACATTTTTTCAACGGCTTCCTTGATCATGGACTTGTTAGCATCCGTATGAACAAGGAATGTATACTTCTTGTCTCCCATGAGAGACATGCTCTTCTCGGTGATTACCGGGCGGATAATGACGTCATAATACTGAACGGATGCCATTATGCATACACCTCCTCGATCTTCTCAACGCTGCTCTTCGTAGCGATGATGGTCTTGTACTTCAGAAGGTCATATACATTGATCGTAGCCGGTGAAGCAGTGGCAACTCCCTCGAGGTTTCTCGCGGAAAGAACTGCATTGCTGCTGTCATCGCCGATGATGACCAGTGCCTTCTCAACCTTCAGTGCGTCAAGAACTTTCTTCATATCCTTTGTCTTCGGCGCATCAAACTTCAGCTCATCGAGAACAAGGAAGCTGTTCTCCTGTACCTTGCTGGTGAGAACAGACTTCAGAGCTGCCTGTTTCTCTTTTTTGTTCATCTTGAAGGAGTAGTCACGCGGTACCGGTGCGAATACCATGCCGCCGCCTGTCCACTGTGCAGCGCGGATGGAACCCTGTCTTGCATGACCTGTTCCCTTCTGTCTCCAGGGCTTTCTTCCGCCTCCGCTCACTTCAGAACGGGTCTTGGCTTTCTGTGTGCCCTGACGATTGTTAGCGAGCTGCTGAATGACAGCCTGATGAACCAGGTTCTCTTTGATCTCCACATTGAAGATCGCATCAGCCAGTTCCATTGTGCCAACTTCCTGGCCTTCCATATTGTAAACAGATACGCTTGCCATCTGTAAGTCCTCCTTTCCCGTTCAGATCAGGCCTTGACGGACTCTTTGAGCGTGATCAGAGATTTCTTTGATCCCGGAACGGAGCCCTTGACAAGAATCAGATTGTTATCAGCATCAACCTTAACGACCTCAAGATTCTGAACGGTGGCCTTCACATCGCCCATATGACCGGGCATATGCTTACCCGGGAATACTCTTGACGGATCAGAGCTGGTGCCGTTGGATCCGGCATGACGGTGATACTTGGAACCATGAGCCATCGGTCCTCTGGACTGTCCGTGTCTGCGGATCGCACCCTGGAAACCCTTGCCCTTGGTAATTGCCGTGGCATCTACATGGTCGCCAGCAGCAAAAATATCTGCCTTGATCTCCTGCTTTACCTGATAATCTCCGGCGTTCTCGAAACGGAACTCACGAAGGAATCTCTTGCAGGGAACCTCTGCCTTGTCGAACTGTCCCTTGCGGGGCTTGTTGACAAGCTTCTCACGGATATCGCCGTATCCAACCTGGATAGCGGAGTAACCGTCGTTCTCTTCCGTCTTCACCTGTGTAACAACGCAAGGGCCGGCCTGAAGAACAGTTACCGGAATGGTGTTTCCCATCTCATCGAAGATCTGGGTCATTCCGACTTTTGTTGCCAGAATCGCTTTCTTCATTTCTTACCTCCTACAGCGGAGCACGGATGTGCTCTTGTGTCTGCTTCAGCGGAACCATGGGTTCATGAAGTGTGAAAATGTTTGCTGTCCTGCGGCTCCCGTTTATCCTCCGCCGGACATACATCTTTATAATGAAGATTCAAATCTCCTGTTTGGATTATTTGTTCTTCATTTTGATGTCTACGTAAACGCCTGCCGGCATTTCCAGACGTGACAGTGCATCAACTGTCTTCTGGGTCGGGCTGATGATGTCGATCAGTCTCTTGTGGGTTCTCTGCTCGAACTGCTCGCGGGAATCTTTGTACTTATGAACAGCACGCAGGATTGTTACTACTTCCTTCTTGGTGGGAAGCGGAACCGGTCCGCTCACTACTGCGCCTGTTGCCTTAACAGTATCAATGATTTTTGCTGCAGATGCATCGACCAGCTGATGGTCATAAGCTTTAAGTGTGATTCTCATTACCTGACTTGCCATAAAAAAAGTCGCCTCCTTATTTCGTACTTGATAGCACGGCGGGGTGACTGTACACATGTCCGTGTGTGTCGGTATGCAGAAGCATTCTCTTCTCACACGGTGTCTCCACATCGAGGTGGACTCAATTGTACAGTGACGATTCGCCTGTATCCTGACAAGACATTTGCTCCACCGAGTTACCAGCCACGGGAAAGGCTGCAATCTCTGGCTTCATCGCTTTTAGTCACAACATGCTCATTATAAGCACATAGTTCTCATAATGCAAGTTATTTTTTGACACAATGCAAAAATTATTTCCTGATATTTTGTAAAGATTGCAGAATGCAGATCCTCCACCCGCAACAGTTTCCGTCAGAAAGAGCTGCCGTTTCCGGCAGCTCAGTTATCCATCAGAGTGAATCGCTGTAATCGACAAGCGTAATGCCTGTGCTCTTGTCTTCTTCTACCGTAGGATCGAGGCCTTCGGCGTATGCCTTGGAGAGGATCTCGTCTGCTGTGCGCACCGGCATTGCCAGCTCGATCTCGCCTTTTTCATTGACGGAAGGTGTATTCAGATCCTCGTCTGCAGCACCTGCATTCGCAGAGAAGGCACCTGAAATATTTGCACCCGCACCTTCTGCGGGAGCTTCTTCCGCATGGTTCAGCGGCTGTGAGTCAAGGGCGGCTTCAAGTGCTGCCTGCACGTCCGTGAGGGTTTCCGAGCTCACCTCAGGATCTGTCTCATCGGCTGCTGCTCCGGGCACGGAAGTCTTCTCCTCGGAGATCTCCGTCAGACCGTTGCCGGCATCGCTGTCATTATTTTTATCCCTGTCCCTGCTGTCGCTGCGATCGGACGATTTGCTGTCTTTGTGCTTCTTTGCGCGACGTCTGCTGTCCTTCTTTTTACGACGGCGGCTGCGGTCGTCATCTTCGTCTTCGTCCTCATCGTCGTCAGTGTCGGCGTCGTCTTCTTCATCCGCATAGCGGGCGGCATCTTTTTTCTTCTTTTTCTCCGCCAGGCCGCTGTAAAATTCATCCTCGTCGTCATCGTCGTAATCATCTTCATCACCGTAGTCGTCTTCACCACGGGAGATGGCAGCCGCCACGATCAGAGAGACAATGACATAGCAGAGGATAACACCGAGCACGATCAGGCCCTTTGTCGATCTGACGGCAAGTCCGAAGTAACCGAAATACGGTACGACAGCGAGCACTCTCAGATAATTTGCAGAGAGCTTGTATGTCGTCTCCTCACCGCCTTCTACGTCAACTGTACCGGCGGACGGATCATAGCTGGTCACCGTATAAATACCCGCTGAATTATCCGTCAGATTCAGGATGCGATCGTCTTTCTGCACGGA
Source organism: uncultured Eubacteriales bacterium (assembly GCA_900318405.1). Lineage (GTDB taxonomy): Bacteria > Bacillota > Clostridia > Lachnospirales > Lachnospiraceae > Bilifractor. The sequence continues at coordinate 85,803 of ONKP01000001.1, forward strand.
CGTTGTCGGTGTCTGTTCTGTATATATGATCGATCCTACATCTACATTGCCGAGCATTTCCGTGCTGACTTCTGTCGTTCCGATGCCGAATACCTGCGGCACATATGTGAGCACCGCTGCTGCAATGAACAGCGCGATGATGATACCGTCTATGATTCTTAATGTTCTGGACATTGCCAGTTCCTCCCCTTTCAGTCATGACAGACCAGATGTCTGTTCCTGCAGACAACACAACCGAATTATAGAACAAAGCTTTCCTGAATGCAAGAAAACGCATCACGCGCAGTGGATTCTTTTCTCTCCTTCTGCTACAATGTCGCAGTACACAAGGAGGCGATCACATGGATCCCAGAATAAAAAAAATAGAAGACCTCTCGCTGAACGCCTGGCCTTCACATCAGATAGAATTTTATGACGGATGGCTTCTCCGTTTTTCCTACTTTTACACCCACAGGACCAACTGTGTGGAACAGATCGGCATACCTGCGATTCCCGTGGACGAAAAAATCCGATATGTGGAAGAAACATACCTCCGCTGGGGCACACCTTCTGTATTCAAGATTTCTCCGCTGATCGACAGCTCATTTGACGCTCTTCTTGCGTCCCGGGGCTACCAGGTCGAGCACAGCAATGATAATATGATCCTCGACTTTGCAGAGAACGGCAGTGATCATCTTATTTCCGGCACTACGGAGATCGGCAGCGATCATCTGATTTCCGGCACCGTGGAGAGCGGCGGCAATTATACATTCTCCGGCTCTGCCGCTAACGAAAACAGCGATATCAAAGCTGCCGAATCAGAGAAAACTGCTCCACGGATTGGTGAACTTCCCGACGGGCTCCGGCTGGAAAAGGGGATGTTTATTCCCTCCGCATGGATCGAAGCGCTTTTTGCGCTGAAGGGCACAACCAACGTTATGCACCGTCAGGTCGTTCCCTCCATGTACCGGGCCATTCCCAAGGAAACCATCTGTGTGGATATCCGCGACCGGAACCGACGGATCATCGGCACCGGCCTTGGGATTCTCGACCGCGATTACGTGGGCGTCTATGCCATTCATGTGCATCCTGATTTCCGCAGGATGCATCTTGGCAGAACCATCGTGCAGACGATCCTGACGGAAGGCTGTCAGCGCGGAGCGCGCCATGCCTATCTGCAGGTCGTATGCGGTAACGAACCCGCGGCAGCACTCTATCGCTCACTGGGATTCCACAGACTCTATACGGACTATTTCCGCGTACTGCGGAATATCTGAGGAATATCTGAAAGTCCCCGGGCCCACTGGAATTTTACAGTTTCTATACAGACTATTTCCGCGTGCTGTGGAACATCTATGTTCACGATTACGAAGCAAGGCGCTTACCGGTTTATAATGATCGCGGCGTTTGTAACCCTTCATCACACGCTCCGCATGTGTAAGGATGTGGCTCTCTTCCCAATATGTATAAATCAGGTTCAGGCAGGCCGTTCCGGCCTGCCTGTTTATACCTCTTCAGGGTCAACACCGATAAAATCATTGATCTGATCCACAAGGTCATCGACATAGCCCTCATCAAATCCATGCACTGCGCAGGCATCAGCGAGGGATTCACTAACTGCCGCTCCGCAGAAAAGGCAGGACATTCCGTGTCCGGCAAGGATATTAGAGATCATCGGATCGATCTGAAGGATTTCCGTAACCGTCATGTTCTTGTCTATTTTCTTCATATTCATTTCATCGTTCCTTTTTGCAAAATTTCTCGAACTTATACCTGTACGTAAAACGCCGATGCGTTGTTCACGCACCGGCGTCTTTCTGACATTCAGCCCATCTGTTCCCGGAGCGCTGTGCGCATCACAGGATGGATTTTCCTGACTGCCGCTTTGTTTCTGCTCAGGCCTCGCTGATAGCGCCGGTCGGGCAAGCTGCTTCGCAGGCACCGCAATCTACGCAGGAATCAGCATCGATGACATATTTGCCGTCGCCCTGAGAAATAGCACCTACCGGGCACTCGCCAGCGCAGGTTCCGCAGGAAACGCAATCATCAGAAATAACACGTGCCATAATAAAAGTCCCTCCTTGAAATAAATGATCATTTTGGCAGATGCAGACGAATCGCGCATCTGCATCATTTGTATGATATACTATCACGTCGTTAAAAACAAGACAAACATGTGTTAGATATCCACAGACAAACATCTGTTAGAGAGCGGTATGTTAAGCATCCGCAGGCACCCTGCCGGGCTCCGCGTTTTCAAATTTCGTGTAATCAGGCAGCCATGCCAGGTTGACGGTTCCGATCGGGCCGTTTCTCTGCTTGGCGATGATGATCTCGCAGATGCCCTTGTTCTCAGAGTCCTTGTTATAGTAGTCATCTCTGTACAGAAACATAACCACATCGGCATCCTGCTCAATGGCACCGGACTCACGCAGATCCGAGAGCATCGGCCGGTGATTCGGCCTGCTCTCCACGGCACGGCTCAGCTGGGACAGGGCTACCACAGGAACCTGCAGTTCCCTTGCCACGGCCTTCAGCGACCGGGAGATCTCCGATATTTCCTGCTGACGGGAATCCGAACTTCTCTTCCCGCTGCCCGACATCAGCTGCAGGTAGTCGATAAAAATAATGTCCAGCCCCTGATCGAGCTTGTATTTCCTGCACTTGCTCCGCAGCTCTCCGACCGTGATACCCGGCGTGTCATCGATGATCAGGTTGGAGCTTCCGATCACATTGGCACTCTCGGCTACTCTCGCCCATTCGTCATCATGCAGGGTACCGTTTCGCAGCTCCTGTGAGCTCACATGTGCTTCCATGGAGATCAGACGGTTGATCAGCTGTGTTCTGCTCATCTCAAGGCTGAAGATCGCCGCATGATAATCTTTCCGGAAACACATGTACTCGGCGATATTCAGAGCAAAAGCCGTTTTTCCCATCGAAGGACGTGCGGCAATCAGGATGAGATCCGACGGCTGAAATCCGGAGGTCCGGTAATCCAGGTCCGTAAAACCGGTCGGAAGCCCCGTCACATATCCCTTGGTCTTCGACGCTTTCATGATGGTGTCAAGGGTATCGAGAACAGCCTTCCTGATCGGTACAAAATCCGTCGTGTTGCGGCTCTGGAAAACCTGAAACATCTCCTTTTCAGATGTTTCCAGCAGATCGCTCAGCGGCTGGTTGTCCTGATAGCAGGCATTCGTGACATCTTCCGATGCCCGGATGATATTTCGAAGCATGGCCTTTTCCGAAACGATCTCCGCATACTGCGCGACAGCAGCTGATGTGGGTACAGATTCAATGACCTCCCGGATATAACCCATTTCGGAAATCTCCGGCGGTACATTTTTCTCCCGCAGCCGGTTCTGAAGCGTCACAACATCGACATTTTTTCCCTCATTCGCCAGCTCCACGATCGCATCAAAAACGATGCCGTACTGTTTCTGATAGAAGTCCTCTCCGTGCAGGATCTCAGAAGCCTTGGCAATCGCGTCCGAAGACATCAGCATCGAACCGATCACCGCTTTTTCCGCACGGTCGTCATGCGGCAGTATTCTTTTTATGGAAGCATCTTCCGCCATGGATTTCAACCTCTGTCCGTCATATCCGTTCCACCACGCTCTGCTGCAGTAACATTCATGACCTTATGATCACGCAGCATACCGCACGTTTCAGCCCTCGCTCTTCACATCCACTTTCAGTTCAGCTGTCACCTGCGGGTGAAGTTTTACCGTCACATGGGTGATGCCGATCTCGCGGATTGTTCCGTTCATGACGATCTTTTTCTTGTCGATGGCGAGTCCCATCTGGTCAGCTGCTGCATCCGCGATTTCCTTTGCGGAAACCGAACCGAATGTCCTTCCGTTCTCACCGGTTTTGATGGAAAGCGTAACCTGGCCGGCTTCAATCTCTTTCTTCAGTTTTTTTGCGGCCTCCAGATTTTCCTGTGCCACCTTCTCCGCATTCTTTTTGGAAAGTTTCAGCGAATTCAGATTCGCGGGCGTCGCCTCAACACCTTTCTTCTGCGGAATCAGCGCATTGCGTGCATACCCGTCACTTACCTCTACAATATCTCCCTTTTTACCCAGAGATTTAACATCCTGCATAAGAATTACTTTCATCAGTTCTTCCTCTTTCTGTCGTTTTTGTCTGTAAACTGCTCTGTACTGCTCTGCATGGAGATAAACCCCACTTTGCGTTTTTTACTCCGCTGTCGCGTTGTCAGCCTCACGCATCGTGCTTCACATACACAGCCGTGTACCGCCCATGTTCAGGTGTCTGCGTATGAATTCCGCGATATTTATTGTTGTCAGATATCGCCGTTGTCGAGCATCTGCGCGATCACGCGTTTCAGCCGTTCTTTTGCCTCTCCTATGCTCACACGCTCCAGCTGTGCGCCGGCCACGTTCAGGTGTCCGCCGCCGCCCAGCCGTTCCATGATGATCTGCACATTCACCTCATCGATGGATCTGGCGCTGATATAGATCTTTCCGTTATACTCCGTCAGCACAAACGAGCCGTGCACGCCCCTGATGTCCAGCAGCTCGTTCGCCGCCTCTGCACCGACGATCGTCGGGCTGATCAGATTGCCGGAAGGACATTCCGAGATGATAAAATGATCGCGGAACATCTCCGCATTTTCCAGCGCAACGCCCTTCGCATGCAGAGTGTCGAAATCCTCCCGCACCATTTTTCTCACGCGGGTCATGTCCGCACCGGAGCGACGCAGAAACGCCGCCGCTTCAAATGTGCGTACACCGGCTTTATTCATGAAATTGTTGGTATCGATGATAATGCCGGAATACATCGCATCCGCTTCGAGCGGCTTGATCTTCACGCCGTCGATGTACTGCAGGATCTCGGCGATCATCTCGCAGGTGGACGATGCATACGGTTCAATATAGGACAGTGATGCATTGGCGATGCAGTCATTGGTCTGCCTGTGATGATCGAGCACAACGATCGTCGATGTCTGATTGAGGAGCTCGCTGCATTCCGTGTAATCCTGCTTGCTCGTATCCACAACGACAAGCAGCGTGTTTTCATCCACCATTTCCTTCGAGTCATGAATATTCAGGAACATGCGCGGATCGTAGTCCTCATCTGACCTGAATTTGTCAATGAAAGGCTTTGTCGTCGAGGAGACCTCGTCGATGACGATATAGGCAGGCTTGTTCAGCGTCCTTGCCGCCCGGAAGATACCGACAGAGGCACCGAACGCATCGATATCGAGCTGCTTGTGACCCATGATGACGACCTTCTGCTTGCTCTCAATGAACTCAGCGAGAGCATGCGCTTTGATTCTCGCCTTTACGCGGCTGCTTTTCTCCACAGCCTGCGTCCTGGCGCCGAAATAAGCAATGTCATCGCCGTCGCGGATGACAACCTGGTCACCGCCACGGCCGAGCGCGAGATCGATGGCAAAACGCGCGTAATCCATGTTCGCACTGTAGGATCCCTGCCGCACACCGATGCCGATACTCATGGTCACGGCCATATCGTTACCGATATTGACCGTCTTGATCTCCTCGAGAATGCTGAATTTCTTTTTCTTGAGTTCTTCAAGCGTACGTGACCGGATGATCAGCAGATAGCGGTCCTCATCATACTTGCGGACAATGCCGTCCATATCGTGAAAATACTTGGATATCTTGCGGTCGATCAGTGCACGCAGCAGCGAGCGCTTGACCTCCTCCACCGAGGAGAGCGCCTCATCGCAGTTATCGAGTACCATGTAACCGCAGGCAAGTGTCTCGTCCTTGTACTTCTGCGTATATTCCCGCAGCTCCGTGTTGTCAAAGAACGTGAAGGCAAACATGCACTGGCTCTCATCGTCTTCTCTTTCGAGCATCTGGGAAGAATCGATCAGGTCATCCAGAACAATATTGCGCACCTTCAGCTCATAGTTTCTCTCATTAAAAGCGATCTCATAATCGATCTCATCATTGCGTGCGGGGAATCGCTCTACCGTGAGTCCGTTAAAAATACCGGCGATGGATTTGTGGAACTTTCCCGGTTCCCGGCCTGTCATGCGGGCAAAGGCATCGTTGAACCAGAGCACACGGCCACGATCATCCGTCAGTGCATACGGAACGGCAAGTTCCTTGATCATGCGCTTCTGAATCTGTCCGTACTGTGTGGCGAATGTCACCAGATTGTCCAGCATAGTCGCCTGATAACGGCTGATGAGTACGAAGAGAACTACCGCATATCCGGCGATTCCCACGGTCACAAGCATGCCGGCCGTCAGGTTGATCATATAAACCTCGATATTGACGGCAACCAGAATGAGAAGAAACAGGAACGGATATTTCAGATGGCTTTTCACCTGTCCTGTCAGTTTTACTTTGTTCATATATCCAGGTCCTTTTCCAAGCGGAAAAACAGTCAGATAACAGCTGTTCTGTAAGAAACGGCAAAGTCAGAGCACAGGAAGTGCCTCAGCGGATACAAAAATAACCGGCTGACGGCTTTATACAACACAGGAGCGGCCAGAGAAAAATCAATGGCCGCCCCCTGTCAACTCAACTGACATGCCTCCGGGAGCATAAAATGTGCACCGGGAAGGCTGATGTTCTGTGCAGGATTATTGGAACGGAAGCTCCTCTTCAATTCCCTCGGGAAGATTCATGAATCCGTCCGGAGATTCTCCTCCTTTGCCGTCAGCAGCCGGGTCACTTCCGCCGGCCGGTGCAGATGCGGGCGCAGCTGCCGGACGCGAATTCTGATATCCGCCGTAATCCGGCATGGAGCCGGCATTGGCCTGGCTCGCTGCCTTGCTCTCTACAAACTCCTGATTCTCAACAACGACGTCCGTTGTATATACGGTCTGACCGTCCCTGTTGGTGTAACGGCCTGTCTGGATCCTGCCTTCCACACAGATCTTTGTTCCCTGATGCAGATATTTTTCTGCGAATTCGGCTGAACGTCCGAAAGCCACACAGCCGATGAAATCCGCCGTCTGCTGCTGATCGCCGCCATTGTCCTGACGACGGCTGAATCTTCTGTCTACAGCGAGCGTGTATCTCGCCACTGCCTGACTGTTATCACCCTGTGAATAGCGGATGACCGGGTCACGTGTAAGCCTTCCGATTAAAATTACTTTATTCATACTGTTGTCCTCCAATACAGACACTTATGCTATTGCATCGTATCATAACAGACACCCGAATTCAAGCGCGGGCGGCGCCGGTCTGCCGCGGTCTGTATTACTTATTATGGCATTCCAGAATACAGATGCCTCAGCGCACTGCGACGCCCTGCACGACGAAGCGGTGATCCGAATCTGTGGTGCAGGTCGAGAGTGTGACGACGAGACTGTCGAGGGAAAAATCCGGTTTCTGCAGGCTGACATCTGAGTTTGCATACATATCTTCGCACCAGTCGACGAATGACTGCCCTGTACCCATGAACAGCGTGTAGGTCTCATCGGATACCGCCGCCTTCCGGATGGAGAACATCCGGTAGCGGTAGTTTCCGTCCGGCGTCAGGATCCAGAACCACGGATGCTCCTTATACGTTTCCTTCGATTCCACATCGCTCAGCGAACCAAACATGGAGCCGTTCTTCATATTGTGTCCGTAGACGATCGTATTTGGATCGGAGAATGCTGCGCTGTTCTTGTACTCGACAAAAATTGAGCCTGCGAAATTATCCTTCTTCTCAAACGTCCTGTGAAGATAATAATCATCATCGGTCGTATGAACAACCGGATAGCTGATATCAACGCCTTCCACATACACCCAGGCAGCGATGTCGGAATTGATCGCCTTCAGAGATTCCCAGTCCACCTCGATCGGCGGTTTTTCCGAAGTGTGGTAATCTGTCTCACCGACGCTTCCGCTGTAAACCGCCTGATCCGCGCCCTCTGAAGAAGCGGAAACCGTCTCCTGTTCATCAGCCCCGGCACTGTCAGCGGTTTCGTCCATACTTTCCGCCGTCGATGTTCCGCTCGTATACTGTCTGAGGCTGTCATACTCATCTGTTCCGGCCTTATATGCAAGGTAGATGGAAACGAGCTGATACACTGCAAAAGCCATGACAGCCAGGCAGATGACAATCGCCACGGTTACCGCCGGGCTGTTTTTTCTCCCCTGCGGGACAGACTTCTTCAGTGGTTCATCGTTTTCCGGCGGAAGCTGATCCAGCGGCTCTTCGTTCTTTGTTTCTTCTTCCATTTTTCCTCCGTGACAATAAGTTCCTGTAATAATCAGTGCTGTGTCTTCCAATTTTTCTGTTCTGATCAGCACTGCGTCTTCTGATTTTCTTCCTGATCAGCGCTGTGTCTTCTGATTTTTCTTATAGATGATGCGCAGTCCCTTCAGGATCAGCTGATCATCCGTGACAGTCTTCCTTCGGCAGGCCTTTGCAACGGACGGCGCCACGTGTCCGGTCAGGATCACTGTCGGGTCGCCTCCGGTCTTCTCCGTGATTCTGTCGATCAGTCCGTCGATCATGCACGCAGTACCAAAGATAACACCGCTCTTCATGCATTCCTCGGTATTGGCGCCGATCAGCTTGTCCGGCAGTCTGTCCATGCTGATCTGCGGAAGCAGACTGCTGCTCCTGCACAGCGCGTCAAGTCCGAGCGCCACACCGGGGATGATCATGCCGCCCATGTAATCACCGCTGCCGCTGATCACGGAGACGGTCGTCGCCGTATTCATGTCAAAAATAATCGCCGGCAGCCTGTATTCGGCGATGGCAGCCACCGCCGCACAGACCTGATCCGCGCCAAGCTCCGCAGGATTGTCCAGCCGTATGCGCAGTCCGTTTTTTACGCCGGGGCCGACGATCAGGCACCTGCGGCCTGTAAAGGAATAAACGGCATCCTGCATGATTTTTTTCATGGGAGGAACCACAGAGGCGATGATGCCGCCGCTGATCTCTTCCTCCGTTATGTGATGGATATGGAGCAGATCCCGGAACAGCACGGCATATTCGTCCGCTGTGCGCCTTCTGTCGCTTGCCAGCCTGCTGGAAAAACAGATGCCGTCATCATCCAGCACACCATACTCTATTTCTGTATTGCCTACATCGATTGCAAGAAACATGAGCTGCCCCCTCCCCTTTCATCGCCGCTGTTTGCCTGAACCTGTACTTTGTTTATTGAACCATCATTTGCAATAAGTCCGGCTCCATTTATTCAATCGAATGTCATATACGGAAACTCCGACACAAACTTCTCTTCATTGGCCGTCATTTGTGTAAAATTCAGGCCGTACTCTTCTTTATCAGCTGTCAATTTCCGCTTCCTGTGTGATGAGTGCCGCCACCAGGCGCGCGCCATCCGCCAGATCTTTTTCCTCCACATATTCTGCCGTCGTATGGGAATCCGTCATGCCGCTGGAGATCACAAGGCCGTCCAGTCCGTGCAGCACAAACTGATTGACATCGCTGCCGCCGAACGTGCGGATCGTGCAGCTTTCGATCCCGATATCCCTGCACGCATCCCGAAAGTGCCGCAGTGCCGCGTCATCGTCTCCGTTGCGATATGTGTGCAGATGTACCCGGCTCTCGAATGTCACGCTGGCGCCGGCTTCCTCCGCCGCCTCTTCAAAAATACGTCTGGTATTCTCAACCGCTGCCAGCACTTCCTCATGCACAAAGCCCCTCGCCTCGCCTGTCAGTTCGCAGGACGGAGAGACCACGTTGATCTGTGTACCGCCGCTGATCGTGCCGATGTTCAGCGTTGTTTTGTCGCTGATATGACCCTGCTGTATTCTGGACACAGCGCGGGCAGCCGCAGCAATGGCATTGATGCCCTTCTCCGGCTCAAAGCCCGCATGCGCTGCTTTTCCGTGTATCGTAATGTGGAAAGACACCAGGGAAGGCGCCTCCACAGCTGCTGTTCCGATATGGCCGGACAGATCGAGGCAGTAGGCCTCTTTTGCCCTGATGCGGCTGTAGTCGAACTGCTCAGCTCCGACGGTAAATATCTCCTCGGCCGGAGAAAAAAGAATCTCGATCCCCCGCCTCGGCACACCGGCACGGATCACACTCCGGATACCTTCCAGAATCTCGGACACACCGGCGAGATCATCCGCGCCGAGAACTGTCGAGCCATCGGAGGTTATTTTTCCGTCCGGATGTCTGACAGCCTTCTTCCCGCAGGAAGGCTCCACCGTATCCATGTGACCGGAAAACAGCACCGGCCTGCCCGGCAGCGTGCCCGGCAAGTATGCGTACAGGTTGCCGGCATTGCCGTGAATGCGTGCCGCGCAGTCATCCTCGTCCACGGAGAATCCGATATCCTTCAGCTTTTTCATGAGACAGTCCGCCATCTGCCGCTCCCCGAGACTCGGGGAATCGATGGCTGTGAGCTCTGTGAATTCATTGACCATTTTTTCTGTATCGATCTGTATGCTGTCTGTCATCTCATTTTTCTCCTGTCCATCTATAACTGTCTGCCATCGTCATTCATATCATGATGCAGGTGTTATAAGTATGATAACCGGATCAGTCCGCCCCTTCAACCTGCCGCTTATGACAGGTAAAATACAGGATCTGATATTCCTGCCCCACCTGCTCCAGGAAGCGCATGGCTCCGTTGTATTTTCTGTCATCCAAGCTGACAAAGGGATCATCCATCACGAGGAACGGCTTCTCCTCCGGATACATGGCATCCGCCATGGCCATGCGACGGCACAGACCGATCATATCCTGATAGCCCTCACTCAGAAACGCCGTGTTTCTGAGCGCACCGCTCTCGCGCACGGAAATATTCAGATCTGCATCCATCTCATATATTTTATCATCACCCGGCGCAAACATCGCATAATACCGGTCGAAGGAACGTTTCAGCGGATCCATGTAGCGGGCAGAAAAATGCACCCGCGCTGTCTCCAGCATTTCGCGCGTCCGTGTCATCACCTCATAGCGATGCATGGCTCGTGCCCGCTCCGCCTGAAGTTCCGACAGCTTTTCCTCGCAGCTCCGGATGTGATCCAGCGCCGCCTGTCTCTCTGCCAGCTCCTTCTCAGCATCACGGATCTGACGCTGCACTTCCTCCCATTCATTTTTCAGAGAGCGGAACCTTGCGCTCAGCGCCTCCATGGAGCCGTCGTCGGCCTCTTTCCCAAAAAGCTCCTCTTCAAAAAAAATATCCGGATGCGCACGCTCAAATTTCTTTCGTGCCTCTCTGCCAGTCTGCCACACAGAGACCAGCATGTCCAGTTTCTTTCGCTCATCCAGCAGATGCATCAGCTGGCTTTCAGGATCATCCTCCGGTGTGAATCCTGAGGACAGCAGAAAATCCCGGATTTCAGCCTCCGTGCCCTGCGCACGCTGTCTCGCCTGCTGCAGACGTGCCTCCAGCCGCTGATAATCCACTGCCGCTTCCCTTATGCGGTAGAGTTCTTCCGTCACTTCATCCTCAGACACGCACACGTTCAGTCGGGAAAAATAATCGGAAACGCGTTCCTCTCTCTCTTCCATCAGCGAAGTTTCTCTCTGTATTTCTCGGGCCAGCTGTCGCCAGCTCTCCTTCATCACAGCGACAGAGGGATTCTCCAGTCCGGTTATCCCGATGCCATTGTTTCGTCTGCAGCGAGCCTCCCGGTTGTCGCTGCGACCGTCTTCCCGGTTGTTTCTGCGACTGTTTTCCCGACCGTCTTCACGATTGTCCCTGCGTCCGTCTTCGTGGTCGTCAAATCGTCTGCCGGAAAAAACCGCGCACAGAATGCCAACCACCAGCAGCAGAGCCCCTGCCGCCGTCCACACCGTGTGAAGCACACCGGCCGGCAGCCCGAATCCTGTCAGCCATGCGGAAAACGCTGCATCGGCGCTGAACCGGACAGCAAGACCTGAGATCAGCATGATAAGCCCGATGATAAGCATCATCACAGCCCGCTTATGCATGCCCTTTTTGTTCGTGCCCCAACGGATTTCCTGCTCCCGGTTGTATTTATCTGCCTCATCCGCTGCCGGTTCCCGTGTGTATTCGTCAGCTTCATTCGCTGCCGGTTCCCGTGTGTATTCAGCTGCTTCATCCGCTGCCGGTTCCGGAAGGCTTCCTCCGGATGTTTCACGCAGAAAACGTCGAATGCCGTCTGCTTTTTCCTGAAGACTGTTGATCCGGTTCTTTCTCTGCCGGCAGTCATCCCAGCATCGGATGATCTCCGCCGTTTCATCAGCAGCAGGCATCCAGCTGTCAAACATCTGCTGCTCGCTTCGGAATCGCTCCTGCTCTTCCCCCGACAGAAAGCGCAGATCATCACGTCCGGTTCCGTCCGCAGCCGCCATCCGCAGATATTTTTCGATGGCTTCTGTCTCCGGAAGTCCGGCCGGAAATCTCTCCCTCTGGGTACGGACGCGGCCTGCGGCTTCCTCTTCCGCCTCCCGCAGTGTCTGATCCTGCAGAAGGACAGCCCGCCGGTCCTGCGAGGCACTGCGCCTGTCCATTTCATCAACCGTTCTTTTCTGCTCCGCCGACAGAGCTGATGCCCTGTTCCGAAGCCGATGCAGTGCATCCTCGCTTCTGTCCAGTGCCTTCTTGCAGTTCTCCTTCCCGGCGGCTTCAGCGGAAAGCGACGAGATCTCCGCATCCATTCTGGCGATCAACCCCGTTTTTCTGTGCGGTGTCAGCCGGTCCGTCTCCGCCTTCAGCTGCCGCTGTGCTTCCTCATAGCGGCTCATATCCGCCGCGTCTTCCGTCACCCGCCCGATCTTGGCGCTGATTCCCGGCGTCGCTTCCGTCATGCAGTTCAGCTGCCCGATGAACACTGTTCTCTCAAAAGAGGGTCTGTCAACAGAAAAAATAACCTCACCCGGCACCTCTCCGAATCTCTCCGTGCGCAGATTCGTATCGGCATCAAATACGTCGAGCGTGTCCGTGCGGTTATTTTTCTCCCCGAATGTCCGCTCGATCCGCCAGTTCTGTCCTGCCAGCGTGAAGGTCACCGAACCGCCGTACACACCACCCTGCCACGGGGCAAACCGCCGGCGCTCATTGCGCAGATCATCGCGGAGTCTCTCCCCGTCGAAACCATAAAACATAACGCAGATAAAAGACGCCAGTGTGCTTTTGCCGGCACCGTTTCCGGCGCGGATCACCTGCAGTCCGTCAGAAAAAGCGAAATCCGCCTGATGAAGTTTTCCGAAATTTTCCACATGGCAGCTTCGGATGATCAAAACTCCGCTTCCTCCTCTGAGCAATGAAAGCATCTGTGACGGTGGTGCGCAGGTAAACGCTGCACACTGACGCGAACCGAAGGAAATGACTTCAGCACGCAATTTTCCTGATGATCAGAACCCGGCCAGTTCCCCGGAGAGCGACAGAATCCCGCAGCGGATGATCTCCGTTTTTTCCTCCTCTGACAGGGAGGCATCCGCCTCAACCGTCCGGACGAATTCCCCTTTCAGCGATGCATCCAGACGGAAATCGCGATAATCTACCGACAGCTTTGTATCATCTTCCACGCTGAAGAAATAGTAGGCCGGTGAAAAATGGCCGGCAATCTGCTCCGGATGCTTTTCACAGTCACAGGCCACCTGCCCGGTGAGTATGATCTTCACCAGGTCATCCGGACCGGGAGAGCCCATGGCGGGTCCACAGAAACCGGAGCTGTCGATTCCGGTTACGCCATGGCCTGCAGTTAAACCATTGCCTGCATTTTCAGTTCCTGAGACGCCGGAGCCTGCATTTCCGGTTCCGGAGACGTCGGGGCTGTGAAGCACGTCTTCCACCCGCTCCATCATCTCAACCGTCGAACGGCAGCCTGTCACATCGACTTCCGGCGCAAAAAAGCGCCGTCTCGCAAAGGGCACAAACTTTCTGGTGCATTTCCTGCTCTCAGGATCGATATCGAGCAGGACAAAGCCATGATCACCGCACTCGTCAAAGCCTCTTCCCTCCAGACAGCCGGGATAGCACCAGACGCCCTTCGGCGGCAGAACGCCCTCGCGGTAACTGTGAATATGGCCGAGTGCCAGATAATCGATGTTCCGACCGGACAGCGCACGAAGGTCGATCAGATCCTCTCTGCCGGTACTCCCGTAATCCGCGATCTGCCCGTGCATCATCACAATATTAAAATATGCCGGGTCCATCACGGGCACCGTACATGGCGCATCTGTATAGTCATCAACGCATGTCACCGCTGCATCTGATATGTCATCGCATGAGATACCTGTACCTGAAACACCCGCGATCGCGATGCCGGCCTCATGGTACACCGTCCATTTTTCACCGAAAACCTTCAGATTGGAGGGCGGCTCCTGAACAGCGGAAACAAGTGCGTCCTCCTCATGATTGCCGGGCAGGTAGAAAAAGCAGATGTCCGGATGGCTGTTTACCGTCCCGAGGAAGGTGTTGCGCGCCTGCGCGGAGATATGTCTGGTATCAAAAAGGTCGCCGGAGATCAGGATAGCGCGCACTTCGTTGGATGCCGCATAGTCCGCCATACGCACAAAGGTATCCAGCAGCTCTGCATTCCGCGTTCTGGCCTGTTCTGCTGTGAGATTTGTCTTCATGGAAGAATCCAGGTGAAGATCTGCACAATGTATTATTTTCATACGCTCACCAATGCCATCTCATCCCTGTCACAGATACATCTGTCCTGACACCACAGCCCATACTGTGTCCCATCGAATGCAGTCTGTACAGTTTTCTGCATGTCCAGTATCACATTGAAAGAAACCTGCACCTATTGCTCATCCTCTGTTCCCTCGGGTGCAGAAGGATACCACGTATACGCATTGTCTTTGTCCGTAAAGAGCACGGTTTCGGTGTCCGTCAGATGATTTTTCTGCAGGAAATCCTTCATGCCTTCCTGTCCCAGGACAATGCCGATCGTCGCAAGTGCATCACCAGCCGCATCATCCTCTCCCAGCACCGTGACCTGATTCAGATCCGTTTCCGCTGGATATCCCGTGCGGGGGTCAAGGATGTGATGGTAAATCTTCCCGTCTTTTTTAAAATACCGCTCGTAAATGCCGGAGGAGATCACGCTGTCATCCGCTGTGCTGACGGTGGTCAGAACGGTTCCCCTGTCGTCGAACGGTGTCTGAATGCCGACGGTCCAGTCTGTTCCGTCCGGTTTGGTACCGATGGCCCGCACATTGCCGCCCAGATTGATCAGCGCTGACTGGCAGCCTTCTTTCGTCAGATAATCCTTCAGCTTCCCGGAGATATATCCTTTCGCGATACCGCCGAGGTCCAGCATGGTATCCGGCGAATCAAAGCTCAGCTCATTTCCGTCCAGATGGACTTTGGTGTAATCGACCTTCTTCAGCTGTTCCTGAATATCCTTGTCGTCGGGAACCGTTCCCTCATGGCTGCTGTCCTCAAAATCCCACAGATCCTTGACCGGCAGAATCGTGATGTCAAACGCACCGTCAGACATTTCTGAATACTTCAGGCCTTCTTCGATACACGCCGCCAGATCGTCGGACACGGTGACCGTCTGTTCTGTCCTGTGGTTCACCTGATAGAGCTCGGAAGTTTCCTTTTGTGCGGAAAGCGTGTTCTCCATATGACTGCACAGGTCCGCACAGCCCTGCATCCATTCTGCAGCCTGGTCGCCGTACAGCCGGATGCTGATCACGGTATCGAAATACATGCCCGACCACTCCATCGGGTCATCGTCAGCACCTGTACCCGTCGTGACAAGTGCCGTATCTTCCGAACTGCCCGTCCCCGTACTGCCGGTCTCCACACTGCTCTTATCCGCATTCTCCGCATCTGAAGTACCCGACGCCTGTGTTTTTCCCGACTGATCTTCTCCGGCCGCTGCGCCGCAGCCGGAAAAAATAACCGCAGGAAGCAGTGCCATTGCGCAGAGCCGCCTGATGAACGGATACCGTTCAGATATCCGGAATGATCTCTCTTGCGTATCAGCTGACAATCTGTTCTGTTCGCCAGGTTTGATAGTATTCATGATGTCTCTCATCTCAAGTTTCCCCGTTTTCTGACTGTCCACACTTCTCAGTTATCTGTCATACGAACCTGACTGTTTTCTGCCATCGGGCTCATCCGTCATCTGCTGTCTAAAATGCCAGTCAGCTGGCATCCAGTCCTCTCAGCTGTCTGTCCCCATGAATGCGTGGAAGCACAGCCGACACGATGATCCCAATCAGAATACCGGTCACATCTCCGGCGAGCATGAGGATCGGGAGATACCAGAAGACCGGAAAAGAAGGAACTACAGCGACAGCCACAATGGTCTGGCCGATATTATGCGCGGTGCCGCCTGCAGCACTCACACCGATCAGGCTGAACTGACCGGACCTGAGCAGCAATGTCATAACCAGAATGCTCAGAAGAGCCCCCGCCATACCATAGGCGATGCTGAACATGTTGCCGAAGAGAAAGCCGATGACGATAACACGGACAACCGTGACAAGTACAGCCGCCTTCCAGTCGTACAGCTTCAGTACAATCAGGACAGCGACGTTGCACAGACCCAGCTTGATCCCAGGCACAGCGAAATCCAGCGGAATCATGCTTTCCACATAGCCGAGAATGATAGCAAGCGCCGTCAGAAGGGCAAGATATGCAGTTTTAGATGCCGTCCATTTTTTCTCCATGTCCTGATTTACCATCACATCACTGTCAGCCTGCCACTGTATCTGGCACATTTTCAGAAGAATCTGCATGAATGATTGACAGAACAACTCTGTTCGGCATACAGACAATACTGCCGCCACCGGCACTGATCGGGGCCGACTTCACACAGATCTGATCCGGGCAGTCCGCCTCTGTCATGTATACCTTCCCATCCCGGATCTCGCACGTGTTTGTATGCCCGATCTGAATCGTCTGATCCTTATCCAGGTCATAAGTCCCGTAGAGTTTACCGCCAACGGTTATCTGCAGCTCGGGTTGTCCGACGCCGCTCATATGTATGGAATAAGCGATCAGCATAATCACCGCGATCACGGCAATCGCTGTGATCAGCAGGATACTGTTCCGCCGTTGCCGCCGTTTAACACTGTTATCCCGAATGTCAGTTGTATCCTTCATACTGTCTGTACTCATTTGCCCATGCTTTTCTGATTGCCATTCGCAGCCGGTGTTCTCCTGTTCTGATCTTTCAGCAAGTTACACCCTGCCACACTTTGTCAATATAACACATCCCGCATCTTCACACCACCTGACACGGATCTTCAATAATGAATTGAGCAGACCAGTTATTGAACTGGCAGGGAAATATAAAGCGATTATGAAAGGAGTTCGGGCGATGAGAAGCATTAATGGTGATAAAAAGGCTGCGGCAGCGTAATCACGCGCCACCGCAGCCTTTTTATATCTTAGATTCATCTGAGATCCATAGGTCTCATCTGATCAGACAATGCACTTTCTCGGACATCCTGTCTTGCAGGTGCCGCAGTTCGTGCACTTCGCGTAATCGATCACAGGGAAACCTCCCACGATCGTGATCGCCTGTGAAGGACAGTCACGCACACATTTCTGACAGGTAATGCATCCGATCTTGCAGTTCTGCATGACCGGTTTGCCCTTGTTCGGGTTCACGCAGCCGATGTGCGATACATAGTTGAAAGGCACCTCGATGATCAGCCCCTTCGGGCAGGTCTTCATGCACTTCTTACAGTCTACGCAGTTTGCCTCCGTTACAACGGCGACACCCTTCTCGATGTGCATGGCGTCATAATCGCATACATCCGCGCAGTCGCCGCAGCCGATGCATCCGAAGGTGCAGGACTTGGGGCCGCCGCCCGGCGCCATTTTTACATTCACGCAGTGCTTCGGGCCGTGATATTCATACGTCTCCGTTGTTTTTTCACAGTCGCCGACGCAGCGGACAAAAGCAACCTTGCGCTGCTCTTCGGCAGCTGTGGTACCCATGATTTTTGCGACCTGATCCGCTACGGGCTGCTGCCCGACAACGCAGGCATTGACCGGTGCCGCACCTTTTGAAATCGCTGCCGCGCAGGCCGCACATCCTGAATAACCGCAGGCACCGCAGTTGGCACCCGGAAGCACCTCTTCGATCGCCTGTTCCTTCTCATCGACCGGAACGGCGAAGGCCTTACTGGCTATACTCAGGAATATTCCGACAAATAAACCGACTCCCGCGACCATGAGGGTCGCGCTCAATACTCCGCTCATTCTGTATCCTCCTCTTTACTTCAGAGCTGAGAATCCGAAGAACGCAATGGACATCAGAGCTGCTGTGATCATAACGATCGGGAAGCCCTGGAAGGACTTCGGTACGTCATTATTAACCATCTTCTCACGGATATGGGACAGAAGCACGATGGCGATCCAGTAGCCGAGTGCTGTTGCCAGTCCGTAAACCGTACCGGTAAGGATATCATAATCCTTCTGCACGTTCAGAAGCGCTACACCGAGAACTGCGCAGTTCGTTGTGATCAGCGGAAGGTAAATGCCCAGCGCGTCATACAGCGATTTACCGAATTTCTTCAGGAACATCTCCACAAACTGCACCAGAGCGGCAACGATCAGAATGAAGACGATCGTCTTGAGATATTCCAGATGGAACGGTACGAGAAGAAAATGATACAGAATACCGCAGACAAGGCTCGACAGCGTAAGGACGAATGTGAGTGCCATGCCCATGCCGGAAGCCGTCTCGGATTTTTTCGATACGCCGAGGAACGAGCAGATTCCGAGGAACTGACTCAGAACGACGTTATTGATCAGGCAGGCATTGACTGCCAGTAAAATCAGTGTCATGATTCAGCCTCCTTTTTCTCTGTTCCCGCACCTGCGGCCGCTGCAGAGGCTTCAGCCCCGGCAGGTGTACCGGCTGCTTTTACCGCTGTTGCACCCGCACCTGCTGCCGGCTTTGCCACAGCTTCTGCCACGGTACCCTTGCTCTTCGCGATCGTCTGGGCTGCCGTTTCCGTACCTTCCGGCTTCTTGTCACACACACCGAACTTCATGCAGGAGAAGCAGTCGCCGCAGATTTTTTCCGTGGGATCCCACTCGCTCTTCGGTCTTCTGCCCGCGCCGATCTTCAGCTTGTTCATGATGGCTACGAGGAAGCCGCACACGAGGAAGGCACCGGGTGCCAGGACAAAAATATTGACCGGCACATAGCCCGAAGGCGTGATCTTCATGCCGAGCCACGTACCTGCACCGATGATCTCACGGATGGAGCCGAGCAGGAACAGGGCAAGCGTAAAGCCGAGGCCCATGCCCAGGCCATCGAAAAACGATGCCACCACGGGCTTCTTGCCTGCATATGCTTCGGCACGGCCCATGATGATGCAGTTCACGACGATCAGCGGGATATAGATACCCAGCACCTTGTAGAGATCCGGCGTGAAACCTTCCATGAGGAAGTCAACCATGGTTACGAACGAAGCGATGACGACGATATACGCCGGCATGCGCATCCGGTCCGGAATGATTTTTCTGAGAAGAGCGATCAGCAGGTTGGACAGCGCCAGAACGACGGTCGTTGACAGGCCCATGCCGATGGCATTCATCGCCGACGTGGTCGTAGCCAGCGTCGGGCACATGCCGAGAACGAGGACGAATACCGGGTTCTCAACAAAAATACCGTTCCATATTCTCTCGATCGGGGAATCCTTCTTTAATTTCTTCATGATCTCAACCCTCCTCAAGATAGGTAACTGCAGCGAGTGCACCGTTGACAGCCTTCGTCACGGCATTGGTCGTGATCGTGCAGCCGGAGATCGCATCGATCTCATTTGCGGCGCTCTTGCCCGACTTCGTGTAACTGATGGAACCGGCATCGCCGATATCCATATTCGTGAACTGATCCTTGAAGTCGGGATTCTCAGCCTTCATGCCCATGCCGGCTGTCTCTTCCAGGCTCAGGAACGAGATCCCGTTGATCACGTCTCCGCTGTCGCCCGTTGTGATGCCGACCATAAGCTCTACGGCTCCGCCGTAGCCTTCGTTGTTGGTGGAATCCACCACGTAGCCCAGTTTACTGCCATCGCTTCCGTCAGCCTCATATACGGCGTTGACGGTCGTCTGGTCGATGCCCTGCTGTTCCAGCACCGAAGAGAACGCATCCGAATCAAAATCCTTTACCTCAGAGAAAGAATCCGCATCAGGGAATACTTCCTTCTGCGCAGCTGCCTGTGTGGCAGCTTCCTGTTCGGCGATAGGACCTGCTGTCACGTCATGTACGGCACCGAGAATGACGCCGGCCACAAGCGTGATGATCACGAGGATGATCGTATCATGGAGCGCTGATGTCTGTTTTTTCATGATGCACCCGCCTCCTTTTTCTGCTTTTTCTCTTTTGCGATGCCGAATGCCCTCGGACGGGTGTAATGCTCGATCATCGGTGTGATGACGTTGCCCAGGATGATTGCATAGGAAACGCCCTCGGAACCGGATCCGACCATACGGAACAGCCAGGTCATAACACCGAGGAACACGGCATAGATGATCTGTCCGTTATAGGTGATCGGCGAGGTCACGTAATCCGTCGCCATGAACCATGCGCCGAGCATGATACCACCTGCGCAGAGCTCCTCAAGCATATACAGGCACGGATTGCTGTATCCGCGAACGGCTGCCGTGATCAGTACCAGCACGCCGAAGCTGCCGAGGTAGATCACCGGAATCTTCCAGTCGATGATCTTCATGATCAGGAGAAAAATACCGCCGACGAGCAGGCACAGTGCCGAAGTCTCGCCGATGACACCTGTCACGTTTCCTGCGAAAAGTGCGCCGAGGTTGAAATCATATCCCTGTTTGAGATAGGCGAGCGGCGTCGCACCGGACAGTGCATCGAGAGCACCCGCAGCATGGCTGGTGAATTCGCCCTGCACGAAATCCGCCAGGTTTGCGAATTTATCACCGGCTGCATAGGTCGTCATCTGACCGGAAAAAGCGATCAGAAGGAAACACCTTGCACCGAGTGCCGGGTTCATGAAGTTCTGGCCGATTCCACCATACAGCTGTTTGATAACGATGATGGCGAATACCGAACCGACCACCGGGATCCACCAGGCGATCTGCGGCGGCATATTGAGGCCGATCAGAAGTCCGGTGACAACCGCCGACAGGTCGTTGGTCGTGATGGGCTTCTTCAGGAGCTTTTCATAGCAGTATTCCGAAGCCACGGCACTGGCAATAGATACACATACGATCAGCAGCGCATGAGCTCCGAAATTGATGATACCGAAGATTGTCGCAGGCATCAGCGCGATGATGACGTACAGCATGATCTTCGAAGTCGTGATGCTGTCTCTTACATGAGGTGAGACAGAAACCTTATATTGTTCGCTCATCTTCTATCCTCCTCACGCTTTCTTCTTTGCCTGTGCCTGTTTCTTCTTGTTCGCGAGAACCGTCTGCCGCATCATGTTGATCTCGGCAGCCAGAGGACGCTTCGCAGGACACTGATAACTGCAGGAACCGCAGTTCACACATTCCAGTCCGTAATAAGCCTCAAAGGATTCCGCATCACCGTGCTCCGCAAAATCCGCCAGCTTACACGGCATCAGCCTTGCCGGACAGCCGTGCAGGCAGCGGCCGCAGCTGATGCATGCCGTTTCCTTTGCCTCTGCGACCTGATCCTTCAGGAATGCCGTAATGGCGCCGGAGGTCTTGGTAACCGGCACGTTCAGATCAAACAGGGCGAATCCCATCATCGGTCCGCCGGAGATCATTTTTTCCGGCTGCTGTTTGAAACCGCCGGCCTGATCCACGATCTCCTGATAGCTCATGCCCACGGGCACAAGGAAGTTGCCGGGCTGCTTCACGGCATCGCCCGACAGCGTAAATACACGGTCGATCAGCGGTTTACCGAGCTTCACGGCATCATAAACAGCCATGACCGTACCGACGTTATCCACAACGCAGCCGGCATCCGCCGGGAGCATCTTCGAATTCACGGTCCGCCCGGTAATGGCATTGATCAGGCACCGCTCGGCGCCTTCCGGATATTTGGTCTTCAGAACGGCAACGCTCATGTTTGCATGGCCCTGAACGGCCTTCTTCATGATCTCGATTGCCTTCGGTTTGTTGTTTTCAATGCAGATGACACCTTTGCATTTGGCATCAAACAGCTTCAGGATGATGGCAAGACCACCGACGATCTTCTCAGGCTGTTCGAGCATGCAGCGGTAATCGGATGTGAGATACGGCTCGCACTCGGAACCGTTCACAAGGATGTGATCCACGACAGACGGATCCTTCGGTGCCAGCTTGACAGCTGTCGGGAAGCCTGCGCCTCCCATACCAACGACACCTGCCTCGCGGATCTTTGCGAGGATCTCATCTCTCGAAAGTTTGTCAGGATCGCCCGCTTCATAAGTGACAGACTCATACTTGTCATCATTTTCCACAATAATGGCATCGACGAGTCCTCCGGTCGCATTCTTCCTCTTTTCGATTCCCGTGACAGTGCCGGAAACGGATGCGTAGACCGGTGCCGAAACAAAGCCGCCTGCGTCGGCGATCTTCTGTCCGGCCAGTACATGATCTCCCTTGGCTACACAGGCCTTTGCCGGTGCGCCAATGTGCTGTGACAGCAGATAGACTAACTCTTTACCGGGCTTCAGTTCTCTGACCGCCTGATCCATGGCCAGTTCCTTTCCTTCATACGGATGAACGCCGCCCTTAAAGGTAAACAACCCCATCTCCTGCTCCTCCTTCCTGTGATTTTCACACTGTGCTTATTATAATACATTCAACAAAATAAGGCATCTATTTCCTGATTTTTTGTGCTCATTTACAGATTTTGTATAGAAAAGGCTGCCGCTTTCGCGACAGCCTTTTCTGCAATGTTTTCTGCTCATGCGCCTGCGGCCGCTCTCTCATCGTAGTGATGAGCGTCGTTAAGCACCATGTCTTTCACCTTCATCAGCCGGACCTGCGTACTTCTCTCGTTCTCATCCAGTTTCATCGTAATGTACCGGATGCCCTCCTGCGTCTCCGGGATGATCACGTGCTCCAGGGCGTTAACCCTTCGCCTCGTTTTCTCGATCTCGGCGGCCATCATCTGACAGGATTTCTCAACCTCCGCCAGATGGATCATATCCGGGAGAATATCGGAAAGGGACTGTACCGCGCCGTCCAGATCAGCCGACGTATACGCAAAGCCATAGGAAAAAATATCGTTCCTGTCAGCCGTTCTCGTCGTGTAGTCGTATACCGGAATGTCCACACTCATCACATTTCGCGTGGAAGTCTTCAGATATACCTCCTGCTTCGGTGTGAGAAGCGCTGTCTTCAGTGTTTCCTCCGACATGCCTGCTCTGGCGAGGACAAAATTCCTGTTGGCATCGCGGATGCCCTTTTCCACTTTTTTACGCAAATCCATATTTTCGCGGACGAGGTCGAGATATTCTCTCATGAGCTCGTCACGCTTATCCTTGAGAAGGCGATGGCCCCTGACGGCTGTGACCAGCTTCTTCTTCAGTCTGGTCAGCTCCATTCGGGTGGGATTCACCTGTGTTGATGCCATCTGCTGTCAACCTCCCTGTGAAAATTATTTCTTATCGTAATAAAGATCAAGCATCTTATCCGGGATTCGTTTCAGCTCTTCACGCGGCAGCATCCGCAGAAGCTCCCAGCCGATATCCAGCGTCTCCTCGATGCTCCGGTCGGTATCATAGCCCTGGTTGACGTACTTCTTCTCGAATTCATCCGCGAACTTTGCATAGAGCAGATCGATATCCGTGAGGGCTGCCTCGCCGAGGATGGTCATGAGTTCCTTCGCATCCTTGCCTCGTGCATAAGCGGCAAACAGCTGGTTCATCGTCGCCGCATGGTCCTCTCTCGTCTTGCCTTCGCCGATACCCTTATCCTTCAGACGGGACAGAGATGGCAATACATCGATCGGCGGTGTGATGCCCTTGCGGTACAGCTCACGGCTCAGAATGATCTGGCCCTCCGTTATGTAACCTGTCAGGTCGGGGATCGGGTGTGTCTTATCATCCTCAGGCATGGTCAGGATCGGGATCAGCGTGATCGAACCCTTCTTGCCCTTCTGACGTCCTGCGCGTTCATACAGCTGCGCGAGGTCCGTATACATGTAGCCGGGATAGCCACGGCGTCCGGGAACTTCCTTACGGGCCGCGGATACCTCACGGAGCGAATCCGCATAGTTCGTGATATCGGTCAGGATAACCAGAACGTGCATATCCTTCTCAAATGCCAGATACTCGGCTGCGGTGAGTGCCATACGCGGTGTGGAGATACGCTCTACAGCGGGGTCATTCGCGAGGTTCAGGAAGAGGACCGTACGGTCGATGGATCCGGAATCGATGAACGACTGCTGGAAGAAGTGTGCCTCCTCAAAGGTAATGCCCATGGCTGCAAAAACAACAGCAAACGGTTCATCGGTGCCGCGCACCTTTGCCTGACGCGCGATCTGCGCTGCGAGCTGTGCGTGCGGAAGACCGGAAGCCGAGAAGATCGGGAGCTTCTGTCCACGAACCAGTGTATTCAGTCCGTCGATGGCCGATACGCCGGTCTCAATGAACTCTGACGGATACGCTCTCGCCGCCGGGTTCATCGGGAGTCCGTTGATATCGCGGCGCTCTTCAGGAAGGATATCCGGCCCGCCGTCGATCGTACGGCCGAGACCATCAAAGGTACGTCCCAGCATATCCTCTGATACGCCGAGCTCCATGGCTCTTCCGAGAAAACGCACCTTGCTGTTGGAGAGGTTGATACCCGTTGAGTTTTCGAACAGCTGAACGAGAACATTGGTGCCATCGATCTCCAGCACACGGCATTTTCTCGTCTCGCCGTTGGCCAGCTCGATCTCACCCATCTCGTTGTATGTGACACCCTCCACGCCTCGCACAAGCATCAGAGGGCCAGTGACTTCCTGTATGGTTCTGTATTCCTTCGGCATACGATCAGTCCTCCTTTCCCAAGCCTGCGATCTCCAGCTGGAGCGCATCTATAACCGCCTTGTATTCCGTGTCAATATCATCCTCGTGTACATATTTGAAACGGCCGATCCTCTCGCGGACCTTCAGCTTCACGAGATCATTGATCGATGCGCCGTCTTTCAGTGCTGCGCTGCCCTGCTCATAATATGCATACACGAGTTTCATCATGTAATACTGCTTTTTCAGAGAAGTATAGGTATCGATCTCATCGAAAGAGTTCTGATGCAGGAAGTCCTCACGAATCGAGCGGGATGCTTCCATCTTCAGACGATCCTGCGGTGAAAGTGCATCCATGCCGACCATTTTCACGATCTCATTCAGGGATGCCTCATCCTGCAGCAGGCTCATCAGGTTCTGTCTTGTCGCCATCCAGTCGCTGGCCACATGCGCATCAAACCATTTGCCGAGCGTATCCAGATAGAGGCTGTAACTGGTCAGCCAGTTGATCGCCGGGAAGTGACGCTGGTAAGCGAGATCCGCATCCAGCGCCCAGAATACCTTGACGATACGAAGGGTTGCCTGCGATACCGGCTCGGAGATATCACCGCCGGGCGGCGATACGGCACCGATGGCGGAGAGCATGCCCTCTCTTCCGTCCTTTCCGAGAGCGACCACATGGCCGGCGCGCTCATAGAACTGTGCCAGACGGGAACCCAGGTAAGCGGGATAACCTTCCTCACCGGGCATCTCCTCCAGACGGCCGGACATCTCTCGAAGAGCCTCAGCCCATCGGGATGTGGAGTCAGCCATCAGCGCAACGGAATAACCCATATCACGGAAATACTCGGCGATCGTGATACCTGTGTAAATGGATGCCTCACGGGCAGCCACAGGCATATCCGATGTATTCGCGATGAGGATGGTTCTCTTCATCAGAGACTCTCCGGTTCTCGGATCCTTCAGTTCCGGGAACTCATTCAGTACATCCGTCATCTCATTGCCACGCTCGCCGCAGCCGATGTAAACCACGACATCTGCGTCAGCCCACTTGGCCAGCTGGTGCTGCGTAACGGTCTTTCCTGAACCGAAGGGTCCCGGGATAGCTGCCACGCCGCCCTTGGCAATCGGGAAAAATGCATCGATAACTCTCTGTCCAGTGATGAGCGGTGTCTCCGGCGAAAGCTTCTTCGCGTACGGACGTTCTTTGCGGACCGGCCACTTCTGGAGCATCGTCAGCTCCCTGTCGCCCTTCTCTGTCTCGACCACGGCGATCGTCTCATCGATATTGAACGATCCGGACATGATCGATTTTATTTTTCCCGTCACCCCGACGGGAACCATGATCTTCTGTGTAACGACAGGCGTCTCCTCGACGGTACCCAGGATATCTCCCGGTCCTACTTCCTCGCCGACGGAAGCTGTCGCCTTGAAATCCCATTTCTTCTCATGATCCAGTGCCGGCACCTCAACACCTCTCGAGAGGTTGTTGCTGTGCGTGATCTCCATGATCTTGTTCAGCGGACGCTGGATACCATCATAGATGGAACCGATGAGGCCGGGTCCGAGTTCTACGGAGAGCGGAGCATTGGTCGACTCGACGGGTTCGCCGGGCCCGAGTCCCTCTGTCTCCTCGTATACCTGAATCGAGGCCTGATCCCCGTGCATCTCGATGATCTCGCCGATGAGGCGCTCTTTGCTGACACGTACCACATCGTACATGTTTGCATCGCGCATGCCCTCGGCTACGACCAGCGGTCCTGCAATTTTCTTAATTGTTCCTGTGCTCATTCTAAGCCCCCATGACTTTGATTCTATGCTGTATTTGAATAAGTCTACGCGACGTTCGCCTCACCGTATCACGCTTCGCGTGTACGGATGCGGCTCACTGCCCGCGTATGTCGCCGCAAAGCCATAGCCGTCCTTGCACGCCCTTCGGGTGTGCAGTCCGCCTCTGGCATGCGACGGACTTATTCAAATAGGATGTCACTTCCGACTGCCTGTTCCACCGTCTTCTTCACACCCTCGATACCCGCGCCGGTATTGCCGTGGACGCCGGGGATGAGGATGATGGCGGGTGACTGCCTCTCGCGGTATTTTGCGATCTCCTTCGGAAGCAGTGCGGCTGTCTCTTCGGTGATATAGATGATACCGAAATCATTTTCCGCCAGATTGCGGAGAATGGCCGATGCTTTTTCCGCATCCTGTCCTTCTATCGGAAAGATCGACAGCCCAAGTGCGGAAAAACCGTAGATGCTGTCATAATCTCCCATAACCGCTATCTTAACCATACATCTTCCTTACCCTTTCGAGGATGTCATCCTCTGTGAAGCCATTGGCAATAGCCGTGAGGATGATCCTGACTGTTCTGATCTCGTTCTCGCGCGCGAGGTAGAAGGCTACGACCGGATCAGCGGATACGCTGTTTGTCTTCTGCGGCATGATCGTATCGATCACCCGGTTATCGCACCACCGCTCAAAAGCGGAAGGCGAATCCTTCATGGCCTCTGCGGCCTCGGCAAATCCATGGCCCTCCAGATATTCCATCAGAGAAGCCTCGTCCTTTGCCGCTGCCTCCGCCATCGCACGTACGTTCAGCTGTTGACAGGGCGCCAGTGCTTCCTTCAGGAAGCTCTGATCCTTGCCTGTCCGCTGCGCGCGCACGGCGATCTTGATATCCGTGACTGCCGTCGTCGATTCCTCATACTCGCGGAGCAGCGCGCTCCCGGATTTCCGTCCGGCTCTGATGCTGGCATCGAGGCACGCACGGTCGATGATCACATCGCATCGCTGCCCGTCCTGATTCGTCAGCATCACGTCAAAGGCTCTGGCCGCTGCTTCCTGCATATGCTCCGGAAGTGCCTTCCAGTCCTTTTCGGCGACGATCCTTCGCATTTCCTTCTCGCCGTAGCCATCCACTGCATAATACAGATGATCCGGCGTGTCACTGGATATATTTTCCTTGATGGCTGCCTTCAGATTATGATAAAGCTGCGGGTAGGCCAGGACATCGAAGATCTTCGGATCGACTTTCAGCTCCTTCATCAGAGCCGCCGTCTTCGCCTCTTCGTCCGCCAGCATGTCATCTCCGGTCTGGTCTGTCTCTCCGTTTCCCCAGCCTCTGTCTGACAGAAAAGCCAGGACCTCCCTTACGCTCTTCATAGCCGCCATCGAACGCACATCTGCGTCGCTGAGAAGCGACTTCTCTTTCACCCGGATCCTCGCGACCGCATAAATATATTGTGTATCACTCATATGCGTAATCTCCTTAAGGTCCGGTCAGAAAAGTGACCTGTGCACTTCGTCCTGCAGTTCCTCCTGTTTTGCGGAAAACAGAGCGCGGAGCGAACAGTTTTCCTCGATTCCTCCGTAGCGGAGAATAAAACCGTTCTCCACATCCGCTCTTTCGTCCGATACCTTCAGGCTGCCGCCGTGTTTTACCGCGATATCCTGCAGCTTTGCCGCAAAGCCCTCCGGCAGACGCGCCGCATCCTTTGCGGTAAAGAGGATTTCGCCGTCGTCGGGCTGGACATTTTCCTCCGCCAGTTTTTCGATCATTCCGAAATACGAGGCATCATCCTGTGTATCCAGCTGATGATATGCCTGATCGAGCACCTCGCGGATCATCTCCTGTCTGGCGCCGAGGATCGCCTGCTTCCTGCGCATGCCGATCTGGGACTGTATCCTGTCGGCGTACGACGCGGCATCCTTTTCCGCCTTATCCGCCATATCGCTCTTTTTCTTCTCTGCCTCCGCTGTGGCGGCATTTCTGATGTTCTCTGCCTCAGCTTCGGCTTCGTGGATGATCTTCGCGGATTCGTTTTCTGCATCCTGCAGGATTTCTTTTGTAATTGTATCTACTCCTGCCATATTTTTCTCCTTGTCAGCTGTTATATTCCGGCATTTTCATTGACCTGTGCGAACAGTGAGCCGCATCCGCGCATGACGCAGCGGTGAGGCAGATAAACCGTTCCGTGATCAGATGCCGTTGACAGCGAGGATGGAGATAAGAAGTGCAAGGATGGCATAGGTCTCAACCATAGCCGGGAAAAGCATTGCTTTACCGAACTGATCCGGCTTCTTCGCTACGAGACCGATGGATGCCACAGAGGTTCTGCCCTGATGATATGCAGAGATCAGACCTACGATAGCGATCGGCAGGCATGCGAAGAGGTAAAGCATACCAGTTGCTGTATCCTGGACGGGATCTCCGCCGAGGATGCCGATCTGGGACAGCGTAATGAAGGTTACCAGCAGTCCGTAGATACCCTGCGTGCCGGGAAGAAGCTGAAGCAGAAGAACCTTCGCGAACTGATCAGGATCCTCTGAAACAACGCCTGCCGCAGCCTGTCCTGCCATGCCGACACCCCATGCAGATCCGACACCCGGAAGTGCTGTAGCCAGTGCAGCTCCCATCAGTGCAAATACCATACCCATACTCATGTTAGTTATCCTCCTTGACCTGGATATATTTGGTTTTGTGGCGGAAAGGTCTGAATTCCCTGCCGCCTGCATCATAAAATTTTCCGAAGAACTCTACATACTGCAGACGATTGGTGTGCACATACGCACCCAATGCGTTGATCGCGATATTCAGCGTGTGTCCGAGAATGAATACCACGATAAAAATAATGACCTTGACGGGTCCCGAACCGAACATCGAACCCATCATGTTGATGACGCTGGCGATAACACCGGTCGCAAGTCCCAGGGCCAGCAGTCTCGAATACGAGAGCACATCCGACAACCAGCTCGTCACGCCGTACAGATCGTAGGCGCCGAGTGCTATACGGAGCGCCCAGTTCTTTCTGTCGCGCCCGCTCATGAGCAGGATGATCAGTGCACCGCCGATCGCGAGGATTTTCGCAAGCGTATGCATCCACGCAGGAAAAGCAAATGTCATGCCCGAGATGGATGCGAACAGATCTGTCGGCAGAAGCAGGAAGATCAGTCCCAGCAGGAACATATACCATCCCACGATGTCGGAGATGAATCCGACCACATCATGTGCCTTCAGCGTTTCATAGCCCTTGATGCCGAGTCCCGTGAACAGGTGAATCAGGCCGAACAGCAGGCACCACATCAGGAGCCGCATCGGGTTGTTCAGCGGTGCGAACCAGAGAGGCTTCAGCACTGCCTGATCAGACGGAACACCGAACCACGTATGGGCGATCACATCGATGGCGTCTCCGAAGAATCCGCCGTACATGAATCCCCAGAACGTGGTGGAGAGTCCGCAGAAGAAGAACAGTTTCAGGAAATCCCTTGTGCCGGGATCCATGTTCTTCTTTTTGATGACGATGATCGCGCAGGCAAGCGCCATCACGATGCCGTATCCCGCGTCGGAGAGCATCATTCCGAAGAAGACCACATAGAATACCCACATGATCGCGGTCGGATCGACGCGTCCGTGCTGCGGGAGTCCGTAGGACTTCAGCACGCTCTCCGCTGTTCTCGCTATCTTGTTATTGTGGAGCTCCACCGGCTGATCCGCCGGATCTCCGTTGTCCTCCATGCCGACCGCTGCGCCGAAGTGCTCCGTCATGAGCTTCGAGATCCCGTCCGCCTGATCGGCGGGAACCCAGCCCTCGAGGAAAAATACATTCCGGCTCTGCGGAATCTTTCCGAGGAGATCATATTTCTCGGCGCGGGAGTGATAATAATCGCTCATCAGGCGGAAGTTTTCCCGCTCACCGCCGTAGCCTGCAATCACATCCTTCTGTTCGCCGATCTTCTTCTGCATGGAAGCGATCTCTGCGTCGAGTCTTGCGATCTCGTCCTTCGGAATGCCGTTCACCGGCATGGAAGGCCTCGAAAAGCCCGCCGCCCGGAGATTGTCTTCGACCTTCTCCGCTTCATTTTTCAGACAGATCACGACGACCTGTGTGGACTCGTTGACTGTCGATATGACATCAGCGGTCACGGCTGCCGGCTCCGGTAAATCCGCGGATGCCGCCGCATACAGTGCTTCCGGTGTGATCTGTCCGGGAATACTTCCGATCAGGCACGCCGTATCTCTTGTGCCCGTCGTGCTCATGGGAATGTCGAGGTCAGCCCACGGAGAAAGACTTATCTTCGCGTTCGTGTCCTTCTGTATGACACCCTGGCATTCCGTGATACTTTTCTCAGCAGACAGGATATCTGCCACTTCCACATTGAAATGGTGCCGGTTCGCGATCTCCTCGTTCATTACGGAGCGCGGAACCTGTCGTTTCTCGTAAAACAGCCCTGTCTTGTCCCCGTCGGACGGCGCGTACGTTTTCAGCAGCCGAAGCGCCTGTTCAAAGGACGCCTGACGCTTCTCGTACTTGTTTTCCGCCATCTGCGTATCCATTTTCTGGAGCTCCGGATCCTTGTCGATATCCGTATACGAGAGCTCCATGACACCCATGGACTGCAGGGTCTCGAGAATTTCCTTCCTGTGCTTTTTGTTTGCGCAGATGCTGAGTTTCTGCATTTTCACAACTGCCATGCAAATACCCGCTTTCTCAATCTTGCAGTCACTGAAAATATGATAATGGATCGTTATATTTCATACCGATACCCATTGATCACACTCAGCTCTGCTGCAACAGTTTCCGGATCACGCTGTCAACCGCCGCGCCTTCTTTCGGAACGCATCCGGCCTTCAGTTCTTCCGCTTCCTTCTGCATCTGCCTGTCTGCTTCCGCAAGTGAAGCTTCACCTTCCGAGCGCGCCCTGGCCATGCGTTCTTCATATTTTCTGCCGGCCTCCTGCTGCGCGTCACTTCGGATCTGATCCGCTTCAGCCCTTGCGTTTCTGAGAATGTCAGAAGCTCTGGCTTTTGCCTCTGTCACGGTCTGGTCAGCTTTCGCCTCAGCATCCTTGACAGCACGTACCGTTTCCTCGATCACGTACCTTTCCCTCCTGTTCTTTAAATTTATGTACGCTCAGCGTACAGAATCACGTGTAAAACATGCCGGGTATCTCTGCGGCCGTACCCTGTGAAAAGCCTTCCGGATATCTCTGCCGCCGTACCCAAAACACGTCTTCAGTATACAAAAAAAAGCCGGAACGTTCAATCGTTCCGGACAAAATTTTCAGTAAATTTATACAGGAAAATGCCTTTGTGTTTCTATTTTTTAGGGAATTTCATAATAAACGCAGGCATAACGCAGATTTTATTTATAGTTAAATTGCTTAATATAACTGTATAAGTCCGTCGCATGCCAAAGGCGGACTGCACACACGCAGTGCGAAGCGGCGCGTAGACTTATACAGTACTGTTGCGTCAAACATGAATCACTGCAGCTCGAGGATCTCGCTGCGAAGCTGCTGTCCTCTGTCTTTGAGTAAGATTTCCGCAGTCGCGGATATATGCCATGGCAGCGGTGCTGCTGTTCAGTCCTGACAGAAACAGTACCATTTCCTGTCCTTCTCCGTAGATATCCGCCAGAAATGTAAAACAGTTGGTAAGATGTCTTCCGGTGTCCAGAATCTGGTCCTGCCGTTTTTGCTCCCGCGCGGCAAACCAGGATCGGATTCCCTCAAAGGTATTTTCCGGGTATGATAACGTGATCAGACGCGCGAATCAACTTTTATCACGTCAGCAAAGCACCGGCGTCTGCGGATGATGGCAGGTTGGAGGTGTCTGTATCTCTGAACATCGCATCCCGGTGATAAAAAAACAGTGAATGGATGAGCCTCTGTGTTAACGCAAAAAAATAAGGGCTGCTCGATGATCGCATCGGGCAGCCCCTCAATGATATTCCG
>ONKP01000008.1 GCA_900318405.1 uncultured Eubacteriales bacterium
TCGCTAACTGCGCTGACAGGCGTCGCACGTAAGCTTCGAGCTTCCCTACGGTCGCTCTCAGCAAGTGCTCATCGCTCTGTTGCGGGTGGAGGCATCTGTTTTCTGGAATATTATAACGGGCAGTTATTGTCAGATATCGAATCCTCCGCAGCTGCGGCTGTAATGATACACGTGATCCGACAACACCTCCGAGGGATCAACCTGCGTCATATTCACCGATCTCACGAGCTGATTCAGCGTCTCTTCTTCATACGACCCGTCATCCGGAAGAATCAGACATTCATGTATGCTGCTGGGCAGCACATAGTAATCACTGCGGATCTGTTCGGCGATCAGCTCCGCTTCGCCCGGAATCGCTATGGAAACGGCGCCCAGACATTTTTCTCTGTTGGTGAGAATATACAGCGGACTGTATATGCCTTCATCCGGACAGTCTGCACACGCAGAATCCTCTGACTCTTCCAGACCGTCTGCACACCTGAGAGCCTCCGGCTCTTCCGGACCATCTGCACACATAACAGCCTCCGGCTCTTCTGAACCGTCTGCACACATGACAGCTTCCGGCTCTTCCGTCCGGTATTCGCCGCTGTCCTCATTGACGATAATGCTCCGCGGACTTCCGGGCGCCCCGCCGGCGGAAACATGACCATTTCGGGAACCATCAGGGCCCCTTTCAAACACCAGTCCGCTGTGGCCGAGCATATTTCCCGTAAAGTCCTCATCCTCTTCGCAGAACTTATCAGTATCCGAGTCCACTTCACCGAGCATTGTACTGAGAGGGCGCAGAATCGGATGCATGGCAGAAGCCGTATTCATCCATGCATGCCGAAACAGCTCATCACCGCCGATTCCCCATCGTCGCAGATGTTCATGCCGGATTGTGATCATCCCGCCATCCACAAGCGAAGGTTCCACCCGATAATATACGACCACAGCCAGATCAGCCCATGAACGGTATGGCACCTCCTGCAAAAGCTCCGCGTTCCGTCTGCGGCTGACGAGTTTGCAGTACACACGGTGTGAAATCCTCTCATAATTTGCGAAAAAATCGATGGGAATGCTGCACTTCTTCTGCACCTGCTCATACTGATGAATCAGCAGCTTTGCCAGATGCCTGACAGAGACACCCTTTCCGTATTCCTGATAGAGAAGATCCATGTCGACCGACGGCAGAAATTTGCCATAGCCGCTGCCAAGCGTTATGCCCTCAGCATGGATATCGTTGTTGCTCTGCATGTCCCGGAACGAAATTTCTATGCTTTCTCCGGATCTTCTGCTGATTTCCTCAGCCAGTGCTTCGCGAAATTGTCTGTAAGTCATCATCTCCTCCTGTCTGCTGCCGTCGGGTTCAATAACTCCTGCAGCCATGTCCTGGGATTCCGTCTGCTCCGACGGAATATGAAATAGAATCAATACCGCGAAATCCGCGGATATTTTCCAATCTGATGTTTTTCTTTTCCTGCCGAAAAAAGAGCCGGAAATATCACATCATAAACTGACACGCTGAAAACAGCGCTATTAACTGACACGCTGAAGACAACGCTATTAAACTGACACCCTGAAGAAAGTGCAATAAATGGTATAAAAGTTGAAATGATAAAAATATAGAAACAGTACCCGGATACGTAAAACGAGGAAAACAGAAATGGAAATAACAGATAAAAAGCACAGATAGAAAAAAGAAATGAAACAAGCTGACAGAAAAGCTGAAATGAAAGAGCTGGATTAAAAATGAAACGAAAATGCCCGACAGAAAATCAGAAATGAAAATAACGGATATAAAGAGATGAAAACGCGGACGGAGCACTTCCGCCCGCGCTGATCATCAAATGACGCCCGAAAAGAGTCTCAGACTCTCTTCAGATACTCACCTGTTCTGGTATCGATCTGAATACGATCACCCTGGTTGACAAAGAGCGGAACGGAAACCTCTGCACCGGTTTCCACAGTAGCCGGTTTGGAAGCGCCCTGTGCTGTGTTTCCTGCAAAGCCGGGCTCTGTCTCGGTTACCTCGAGCTCTACGAACAGCGGAGCCTCTACAGCGAATACGTTGCCGTTATAAGAGTTCAGCTTAACAACCTCGTTCTCCTTCACGAACTTCAGAGAATCGCCAACGGTATCCTTGTTGACAGCGATCTGCTCAAAAGTCTCCGGATCCATGAAATAGTACAGATCTCCGTCATTATAGAGATACTGCATATCATGACGATCGATACGTGCTGACGGGAACTTCTCGGTAGGACGGAATGTCTTCTCAACAACACCGCCGTTGATCACATCTTTTAATTTGGTTCTTACGAAGGCGGCACCCTTACCAGGTTTTACGTGCTGGAACTCCATAACCTGACATACCTTACCTTCAATCTCAAGGGTGATTCCGTTTTTAAAATCACCTGCTGCTACATCTGCCATCGGTACTCCTCCTTCGATAAGCGAGTTAACTCTTCATAATTTTCAAATGAGAACTATCCACTATTATATAGAGTGGGTAAATATTTTTCAACACATTTTGTAAGTGCATGCCGCTTCACTGTTACCGTTCAGACGCCTTCGAACTCCCTCCGGCCGCTCTGGTCGCTCTCAGCATGTGCTCATCGCTCTGTCGAGGCTGAAAGTCTCCATGTGTGACAGTGGCTGACAAAGAGTATACAGCAACGCCTTACTGATGATATGTCGACAGAAAATCGCCAAGTCTCGCACACGCCGTGCGCAGCGTCCTTCTGTGCGGCAGATAGACGATGCGGAAATGGTCGGGATCCGGCCAGTTAAAGCCGGTACCCTGTACGATCAGCACGTGCTTTTCATGCAGGAAATCATAGGCAAATTTCATATCATCCGTGATATGAAATTTCTCCACATCCAGCTTCGGGAAAATATAGAACGCCGCCCTTGGCTTAACGAAGCTGATGCCCGGAATCTTAGAGAGCTCTTCGCAGATGCACTCGCGCTGTTCATAGACACGACCGCCCGGAACCAGATACTCGTTGACACTCTGATAGCCGCCGAGAGCTGTCTGTACCACGGACTGGGCCGGTACATTGGAGCACAGACGCATGTTGGAAAGCATATTGATGCCCTCCAGATAATCAGCACCGAGTGCCACATTGCCCGAGATCACCATCCAGCCGATCCGGTAGCCGGCAATCATATGGGACTTGGAAAGGCCTGAGAACGTCACACAGAACAGATCCGGTGCCAGAGATGCGATCGACGTATGCTTGATGCCATCCATGCAGAGTCTGTCATAAATCTCATCACAGAAAATCATCAGGCTGTGCTCACGCGCCACACGGACGATATCCTTCAGAATGTCCTCCGAATATACAGCACCTGTCGGGTTGTTCGGATTGATAACTACAATAGCCTTCGTCTTATCCGTGATCTTCGACTCGATATCGGCGATGTCCGGGTACCAGTCGGATTTTTCATCACAGAGGTAATGAACAACCTTGCCGCCGGCGAGTGTCGCACAGGCTGTCCAGAGCGGGTAGTCCGGTGCCGGTATCAGGATCTCATCACCGTCATCCAGCAGTGCCTGCATGGAGAGATTGATCAGCTCGGATACACCGTTTCCGGTATAAATCCGCTTGATGTCAAGATTCGGGATATTTTTCAGCTGATAATACTGCATAATGGCTTTCCGCGCGGCAAAAAGACCGCGGGAATCCGAATAGCCTTCGCAGTCGGCGAGACTGACTTTCATGTCGTGAACAACCTCATCCGGTGCCGTGAATCCGAAGGTCGCCGGATTGCCGATATTCAGCTTGAGGACCTTATCTCCTTCCTCTTCCATCCGGGCCGCTTCCTGCACAACCGGTCCTCTGACGTCATATAACACATTATCGAGCTTTGATGACTTGCTGAAAGTACGCATGGCGTACACCTCCAATATATATTTCAGATTTTTATCTCAGCGGGCACCGCCGTCACTTCATTTTTCCGGGTTCAGCGGAAATTCACCCGTCACTTTATTTTTCCGGACTTATCGGAATTTCACCTTCACTTCTTGTTCAGAAGCTTCTGGAGCTCATCCATGAAGGTATTCACATCCTTGAATTCGCGATAGACAGACGCAAAACGCACATAGGCTACCTGGTCCAGATCCTTGAGCCTGTCCATGACCATGTTGCCGATCTCGGAACTCCTGATCTCCTTGTCGCCCCGGTTATAGATCTCATTTTCCACGGCATCCACCAGATCATTCATCTGCTGCACGGATACCTTGCGCTTCCTGCAGGCGATCATGACACCGTTGTAGATCTTGCTTCTGCTGTATGGCTCGCGGCTCATATCCTTTTTCACAACCATGATCGGGATGATTTCCACCCGTTCATACGTTGTGAAACGCTTGCCGCAGTCATCACATACCCGTCTCCGACGAATGGAATTATCCTCTTCTACCGGCCGGGAATCAACTACTTTCGTATTTTCGCTTCCGCAATATGGACACTTCAACTGATTTCACCCTTTTTATTCCGTAATCACACATATCATGCGAGATGTCACAGTACTCGCATCTACGTGTATGAAAACTGTCTGTATCGATCTGATGCAGCGGTATTATCCTGCGATGGCATGCGCCGCGCCGAACACACCGGCGGAGGCGAGTCCCATGATCACACCTGCCAGCGCCACGCCGCAGAGAACGGCGATAACACTTTTCTTGAATCCCATATCCAGGATACTGGCTGCCAGCGTACCGGTCCACGCGCCCGTGCCCGGAAGCGGAATTCCGACGAAGATCATTAACGCAACGAAAGTACCGCTGCCCGTTTTCTCCAGCAGCTTCTGTCCTCCCCGGTTGCCTTTTTCCAGCACCCAGGTAAAAAAGCGTCCGATGACTTTCTTATCTTTTCCCCATTCCAGCAGTCTTCTGGCGAAAAAATAAATGAAGGGGACTGGAATCATGTTACCGATGACGGCAATGATATAAGACGGGACAAGCGGAAGTCCCATACCCACGGCAATCGGTATCGCACCACGGAGCTCAACGACCGGCACCATGGACACGAGAAAAACAATGAGATATTTCGTGAACATATTTTTCTCCTAAATATGCAGTCTGCAGAAGACACAGTGCCACGCGCGGGCAACGTCGACAACGGCAGAATATAAAGCGTCACGCATGTACAACGCCGGCAGCAGCGAGTATCAGGACAAGCACGCCGACCACAATACGATAATATCCGAAAACCTTGAAGTCGTGTCTCCGGATGTACTTCATCAGGAATCTGATGATGAAGATGGATACAACAAACGCAACGGCCATGCCGAGAAGCAGAATACCGATCTCACCGCCGCTGAATTCTCCATTGTACTTGGCAAGCTTCAGCACGGAAGCGCCAAACATGGTCGGGATCGCGAGAAAGAAGGTAAACTCAGCCGCCACCGGTCTGGAAAGTCCGATCAAAATGCCGCCGATGATGGTTGCACCCGAGCGGGATGTGCCGGGGATCATGGCAAGACACTGGAACAGACCGACGATCAGGGCGTCCTTCCAGGAAAGCCTGTGGATGGATCTTACCCGCGGTTCTTTCCCGGCATTCCGGTTTTCAACAAGGATAAAAAGCACACCGTAGACGATCAGCATGACGGCAACAACCGGTGCATTGTACAGGTGGGCATTCAGCCAGTCATCCAGCGGAAAACCGATGATCACGGCCGGAATCACGGCAACAACGATCTTCAGCCAGAGGACGATTTTATCCATGTACAGCCAGTTGTCGGCAAAGCGCTGAAATTTTCCCGCAGCTCCCTCTGTCTGAACATTTCTGAACTGCGACTGTGCAGGCGCAGATGCCGGCGTGTGAAACGGCCAGAGCTTCCGGAAATAGATGACCATGACCGCGAGAATGGCGCCGAACTGGATCACGACGTCAAACATTTCCATGAAGGCGTCGCTCATATCCATGTGCAGCAGACTGTTAAACAGGATCAGATGGCCTGTCGAACTGACAGGGAGCCACTCCGTGACTCCCTCCACAATTCCCAGGATGATCGTTTTGATGATATTGCCCATGATTTACTCCACTGCGTTGCCGCGCTTGCGGATCTTCGCGATGTCGATGAGCTCCAGTTTCTGGATATCCGTGTTCTCCAGCGATGTCACCAGCGCGCGCGCCGTGTCTACGGCCGTGATAACATTCACACCTGTCTCGATCGCGTTCCGGCGGATGACAAATCCATCCTTCTGGTGCTCTGCGCCCTGCTCCGGAATATCGATGACCAGGTCGATCTTGTGTCCGAGGATCAGGTCCATGAGGTTCGGGCTCGGCTGCTCGATCTTGTTGACAGCTACGCAGTGAATATTCTGTTCCTGCAGATATTTTGCCGTGCCTCTCGTGGCAAAAATATGATAGCCGAGCTTTTCAAACCGTGCAATGATCGGAGCCATCTCTTCCTTTTCACTGTCACGGACGGTTACGATCATGTTGTTGTACTTCGGCAGACGGACACCTGCACCGAGAAATGCCTTGTAGAGCGCCTCGTTGAAGGTCTTCGCAATGCCGAGGCACTCACCGGTAGATTTCATCTCCGGTCCGAGCGATACATCGGCGTCGCGGATCTTTTCAAACGAGAATACAGGCATCTTGATGGCCATGTAATCGGCCTCGGGCTGCAGGCCCGGCGTGTAGCCGAGTTCACGGATTTTGTGTCCGAGGATCATCTGCGCTGCCAGCGGAACGATCGGAATGCCGGTAACCTTGCTGATATACGGAACCGTTCTGGACGATCTCGGGTTGACCTCGATCACATACACTTCATTGTGGTAAACAATGAACTGGATGTTGATCATGCCGAGTACGTGCAGCGCATTCGCGAGCTTCTTTGTGTCAAGTTCGATCTTTTTCTTGATCTCCGTCGTCAGATCTCTTGCCGGATAAACGGAGATGGAATCTCCGGAGTGAATGCCGGCGCGCTCAATATGCTGCATGATGCCTGGGATCAGGATGTCTTCGTCCGAGTCGCAGACAGCATCGACCTCAATCTCTGTACCGTTCAGGTATTTATCGATCAGGATCGGATGATCCTGCGTATAGCGGTTGATGATGCCGATATACTTCCGGATATCTTCGTCACTGATGGCGATCTGCATGCCCTGTCCGCCAAGCACGTAGGAAGGACGGACAAGTACCGGGTAACCGAGTTCATTGGCGACACGCACACCTTCCTCCGCTGTGAATACCGTGCGGCCCTCCGCTCTCGGAATACCGGTCTGGCGAAGGATCTGATCGAAGCGCTCACGGTCTTCTGCCGCATCGACGTCAGACGCCGATGTGCCGAGGATCGGCACGCCCATCTTCATCAGCGCTTCGGTCAGCTTGATGGCCGTCTGGCCGCCGAACTGAACGACAGCGCCGTCCGGATGCTCTACGTTGACCACATTTTCCACATCTTCCGGCGTGAGCGGCTCAAAGTACAGTCTGTCCGCAATATCGAAGTCGGTTGAAACCGTCTCCGGGTTGTTGTTGATGATAACGGTCTCCCAGCCCTCTTTTTCAAAGGCCCAGGTCGCGTGTACCGAACAGAAATCGAACTCGATGCCCTGTCCGATGCGGATCGGGCCGGAACCGAGGACAAGAACCTTTTTCTTCTTCTCTCCGCTCTGTTTCGCCGGATCGCTCACGAATGCCTCGTCCTCACCGCCGTACACGGAGTAAAAATAAGGCGTCTGCGCCGCAAACTCCGCCGCACAGGTATCAACCATCTTGTAGGATGCCGTGATGCCGTTGGCAAAACGCATCTTCCTGACATCGTCCTCTGATACCTTTCCGTTCAGATCCGCGATCAGGTAATCCGGGAACTCCATGCGCTTCGCCTCGCGGAGAAGCTCCGGTGTGAGCTCCTGCTCCTTCAGCGCTTTTTCCATCTCCGTGATATGGGCGATCTTGTCAATGAACCAGAGATCGATCTTTGTGATCTCATGGATTTTTGCGAAGTCCATGCCGCGGCGGCATGCCTCAGCGATACGCCAGATGCGCATATCATCCACGATCCCCAGGTCTCTCTCCAGCTGGGCATCATCAAGTCCCGTGAAGTCATAGGACATCAGGGAATCCACATGCTGCTCCAGCGAGCGGATGGCCTTCATCAGCGCGCCCTCGAAGTTGGTGCAGATGCTCATAACCTCGCCGGTCGCCTTCATCTGCGTCGTCAGCGTTCTCTTCGCCGTGATGAACTTATCAAACGGGAGACGCGGAATCTTGACCACGCAGTAGTCGAGCATCGGCTCGAAGCTCGCGTAGGTCTTCTTTGTGATGGCATTCGGAATCTCATCGAGCGTGTAGCCGAGGGCGATCTTCGCTGCCACCTTCGCGATCGGATAACCGGTCGCCTTTGAAGCGAGGGCTGAAGAACGCGATACACGGGGGTTAACCTCGATGACGCAGTACTCGAAGCTGTCAGGATTCAGGGCGTACTGCACGTTGCAGCCGCCGGTGATGCCGAGCTCCGTAATGATATTCAGCGCGGAGGTACGAAGCATCTGATACTCCTTGTCGCCGAGCGTCTGCGAAGGCGCCACGACGATGGAGTCACCCGTATGAACACCGACAGGGTCGATATTTTCCATGTTGCAGACGGTGATCACGTTGCCGGCTGAATCGCGCATCACCTCATACTCGATCTCTTTCCAGCCGCCGATGTAGCGCTCAACGAGCACTTCATGCACACGCGACAGGCGCAGGCCGTTCGCGAGGATCTCGCGGAGCTCCTGCTCATTGCGCGCGATGCCGCCGCCGGATCCTCCCAGCGTATAGGCCGGACGAAGAACCACCGGGTAACCGATCTGCGCGGCAAAACGCATGCCGTGGTCAAGGCTGTGAACAACTTCCGATGCGGCAACCGGCTCACCGATTTTTTCCATGGTGTCCTTAAACATCTGGCGGTCTTCGGCTTTCTTGATCGTCAGTGCCGTCGTGCCGATCAGCCGCACATGGTGCTCGGCGAGGAAACCTCTCTCATCAAGCTCCATGGCAAGATTGAGTCCGGCCTGGCCTCCCATCGTGGGCAGGATGCTGTCCGGTTTCTCCTTGATAATGAGCTGCTCAACGACTTCTACCGTCAGCGGCTCGATGTATACGCGGTCCGCGATGTCGCCATCGGTCATGATCGTAGCCGGATTGGAATTCAGGAGAACGACTTCCACGCCCTCCTCCTTCAGAGAACGACAGCACTGTGTGCCGGCATAGTCGAACTCCGCGGCCTGTCCGATGACAATGGGGCCGGATCCAATGACAAGTACCTTTTTAATGCTGTTATCGCGCGGCATTACTGATCGCCTCCCATCATACGGATGAATTTATCAAACAGGTAGGCCGAATCCTGCGGTCCTGGGCAGGCTTCCGGGTGGAACTGCGTGGTAAATATTTTCTTGCCCTTATACTTCAGTCCTTCATTCGTCCCGTCGTTCACGTTGACGTAGGCCGGCTCCGCGACTTCCGGATCAATGGCATCGACCACGTAGCCGTGGTTCTGCG
Source organism: uncultured Eubacteriales bacterium (assembly GCA_900318405.1). Taxonomy (GTDB): domain Bacteria; phylum Bacillota; class Clostridia; order Lachnospirales; family Lachnospiraceae; genus Bilifractor. Next base: position 9,480 of record ONKP01000008.1, read on the forward strand.
ACGTGATGTAGACGCGGCCGGTCTCCAGATCCTTGACGGGATGATTGCCGCCGCGGTGGCCATACTTCATTTTTTTCGTGGTTGCGCCCGTGGCAAGAGCCATCAGCTGATGTCCCATGCAGATCGCGTAGATCGGCACATCGGAATCATACAGTTTCTTCACCTCGCGTATCTCATTCGGACAGTCGGCGGGATCTCCCGGGCCGTTTGTGAGCATGATACCGTCCGGGTTGTCCTTCAGAACCTCTTCTGCCTTTGTCCATGCCGGATACACCGTCACATCGCAGCCACGCTCATTGAGTGAGCGGATGATGTTGTATTTGACGCCGAAATCCATGAGAGCGACGCGGTACTTCCGTCCCGTCTTCTTTCCGACAGCCGGCTGATTCGGCTCGGCATTCTCATAGGCCGGGCTCGTGATGCAGCCGATCTTCTCGTCGGTCGCCGGCCAGAATTCCACGTCCGTGCAGCTGACCTTTTCCACCTCGCAGCCTGTCCGGTAGGCGCGGATCTGTTCCAGAACACCCTCCGCAGGCTTGCCGTCTTCCGTCAGACGGGACCCGTCGGTCGTGATCATGCCGTTCATCGTACCGGACTCGCGCAGGATCTTTGTCAGTGCTCGCGTATCGATACCCGTAACACCGGGCACGTTGTATCTCTTCAGGAAGTTCTGAATGGTGTCACTGCTTCGGAAATTACTGGGAAGCCTCGAAAGCTCATGAACGATATAGCCGTCCATGTACGGACGCAGGGATTCCTGATCACTGTAACAGATCCCATAGTTTCCAATCAGCGGGTAGGTCATGCAGACTGCCTGACCTGAATAGGAGGGATCCGTGAGGACCTCCTCGTATCCCGTCATGGATGTATTGAATACGATCTCGCTGATCACTTCACGTCTTGAACCTATGCTGGTTCCCGCAAAGACATGCCCATCCGCCAGTATCAGATATGCTCTCATCTCACGCCCTCCTCCGGAATACCATAAATAAAGCCACGGGAACACCTTCAGTGTCCGTGGCTGTGTACTCTCTGTCTGTAAATCCCGTCGAACTCAACATTATCCGTCCTTTTTCTACAGGTTGTCTCAATGCTGCGTCAGAATATCTATAATTTTGTACCATGTTTTCATGGGTGTGTCAAGAGCCAGGAAGTCCGCTCATGTCTTGCGACGAACTGTAATTTACGTTATATTAGGTACAGTTTGAAAAGGAGGCAGGCGCTGCGGACCGGCATCTGAGCATGGGCATGCGCCGTGTATATATTATGAAGATCAGTGAAATTCTGAAGACCAAACAGGTGACCATCTCTTTTGAATGCTTTCCACCGAAAACCCAGGCCAAATACGCTTCGGTCGAGGCAGCCACGGAAAAGGTGGCGGCACTGCATCCTGATTTTCTCAGCGTTACCTATGGTGCCGGCGGCGGCACAAGCGAGTATACCCTGAATATCGCTGCCAATATCCGGAACAAATATGGCGTCGATGTTCTCCCGCATCTGACCTGTGTTTCTTCAACGAAGGAAAAGGTTCACGAGATGATCCGCAAGTACAAGGAGGGCGGCTTTGAAAATATCATGGCTCTCCGCGGCGATATTCCCGAGGGCGGTTCTCCGGTACATGATTATCGCTATGCCTCTGAACTGATCTATGACATCCGTGAGCACGGCGGCGATTTCTGCATCGGCGGTGCCTGCTATCCCGAGGGTCACGTGGAATGTGCGCACAAGGATGAGGATATCCGCCACCTGAAAGAAAAAGTGGATGCCGGCTGCGACTTTCTGACGACGCAGATGTTTTTTGACAACAGCATCTATTACAATTTCCTGTACCGCATCCGCGAAGCCGGTATCACGGTGCCTGTTCTCGCCGGCATCATGCCGATCACGAATCCCAAACAGGTTGGTAATGCCGTGAAACTGTCCGGCACTATTATGCCCGCCCGCTTTATCTCCATGGTTGACCGTTTCGGCGACAATCCGGAAGCTATGAAGCAGGCCGGCGTCATCTATGCCTGCGAGCAGATCCTCGATCTCATATCGAACGACTGCACGCATATCCACGTGTATACGATGAACAAGCCGGATGTGGCAAAAATGATTCTGGACAGCCTCTCGTACATCCTCGGCCGGGAGACCGCCGGTGTCTGAGCTATAACCTGACAGTCATTCCCGGTTGTGCAGACAACTGATCTTTCTTATGCACTGCTGTATAATGGAAAATACGCATTAGAAAAGGAATATCATGCTCGGCTTTAACAGAAATGAAATGCTCCGCTATCTCGGCTTCCGCAACGGTGCGCTGCCTGATGCGGAAATGCAGCAGAATATTGACCGGCTGACGGATGAACTGCAGCGGGTCATCGCACCGAAAAGCGTTGCAGAGACATATGATGTCACCGTGACCGAGAGCACCGTATCATTCGCCGGTCTGACCATACCCAGCCGCGATCTCGCAAAGAATCTGAAGGGCTGTGTCCGCGTCTGCCTCTTTGCCGCCACGCTCGGGGTTGGCCCCGACCGCCTGATTGCACGGTCCCAGGTGAGAAAAATGAGCGATGCCCTGATCTGTCAGGCCGCATCTGCTGCCATGATCGAGGCCTACTGCAATGAGATTGATAACGGCGTCGGCGCTGAAGCCGCGAAAGAAGGGCTGTACACCCGGCCCCGCTTCTCTCCCGGATACGGAGACTGTCCGATCGAGGTGCAGACAGACTTCACGCGGATTCTCAACACGCCCAAAAAAATCGGCCTGACGCTGACGGATTCTCTGATGATGATGCCTTCCAAATCGGTGACGGCTGTCATAGGCATTACGCCTGTCCCCACGCATCATCACGCCGGTGGCTGCGCGACCTGCACAGTTAAGGGCTGTGCCTTTCGCGAGGGATAAATAGTCACATAACATCTGCTGCTTATGAATGGAGATCTTATGAGCTGTAAAATACCGATTGACAGAAAAAGAATGATTTTCGACGGCGGCACCGGCACGCTGCTCCAGGCCATGGGGCTGAAACCGGGTGAGCTTCCGGAGCTGTGGAATCTGGAACATCCGGACAGGATCGTCGCGCTTCACAGAGGTTATCTGGATGCCGGCTGTGACATTATTACAACCAACACCTTCGGTGCCAATGCCCTCAAGCTGGGTGACCGCACGGAGGAGGTTGTCCACGCCGCTGTGCGCAATGCCCGTCAGGCGCGGAAAGAATCCGGCCGTCAGGACGCATTTATCGCACTGGATATGGGTCCCACAGGAAAGCTTCTTGAGCCGCTCGGCGATCTTCCCTTCGAAGAGGCGATCCGCGTCTATGCAGAAGTCGTCCGCGCCGGTGTCGAAGAGGGCGCAGACCTCGTTCTGATTGAAACCATGACGGACTCCCTTGAGACGAAGGCCGCCGTTCTCGCGGCAAAGGAAAACTCCGATCTTCCCGTCTTCGTCACCATGACCTTCGACGAGACAGAAAAAATGATGACCGGTGGAACACCGGAATCCATGACCGCGATGCTCGAAGGTCTCGGCGTCGACGCGCTGGGCGTCAACTGCAGTCTCGGACCGGACCGCATGCTGAATATCGCCAGACGTTTTCTCGCAGCCTCTTCTCTGCCTGTCATCGTCAATCCGAATGCCGGCCTTCCGAAGGCTGACAGCGAGGGCAATACCTATTACGACATCGGCCCCGAAGAATTTGCTGCCGGAATGCGTGACATTGCAGGACTCGGCGTACAGGGCGTCGGCGGATGCTGCGGCACAACACCGGAATACATCCGGCAGATCATTTCTGCTGTCAGAGACCTGCCGTACCAGCCACCGGTCAAAAAGAACATAACCGTGGTCTCCTCCTTCGCCAGAACCGTCGATTTCGGCAAGCGTCCTGTCATCATCGGCGAGCGGATCAACCCCACCGGCAGAAAAAAAATGAAAGAGGCCCTGCACAACCATGATTTGGAGTACATTCTCTCCCTCGCACTCGAGGAGGAGGACGGCGGTGCTGATGTACTCGACGTCAACACCGGTCTTCCGGACATTGACGAGCCGTCCACGCTGGAGACCGTCGTGAAAAAGCTGCAGGCGGTGACGGCACTTCCGCTCGAGATCGACACCTCCGACAGAGATGCCATGGAACGCGCGCTCCGCTGCTATAACGGAAAACCGATGATCAACTCGGTCAACGGCGCCGCAGAAAGCATTCAGAAGGTCTTTCCTCTGGTGAAAAAATACGGCGGTGTCGTCGTCGCCCTGCTTCTGGATGAAAAGGGCATCCCGGAAGATGCTGACGGACGTATCGCCATTGCGAAGCATATCTACGAGGAAGCAGACGCCTATGGCATCCCGAGAAAAGACATTATTTTTGATGCGCTCTCACTGACCATTTCCTCCAACGCCGCTTCTGCGCTCACCACGCTGGAAACCGTGCGCAGGATCCGTGATGAGCTCGGCGGCCGGTCGATCCTCGGTGTCTCCAATATTTCCTTCGGTCTGCCGAGGCGGGAACTCATCAACAGCTTCTTCTTTACTATGGCGCTGCAGAACGGACTTTCCGCGGGCATTATCAATCCGAACAACGAGGCCATGATGAATGCCTACCGCACGTACCTCGTCCTCGCAGGCCTGGATCCGCAGTGCTCAGATTTCATCAAGCACTATGCTGGAACAAAAGCCGCTGTATCGGTTCCATCTGCAGCAGGGAATACGGGGTCAGCCAACGCCGGCGGATCTGTCTCTGCCGGAACCACCGGTGGATCTGCCTCTGCAGGCCAGGCGTCCGGAACCGCATCAGCACCGGGCGGTGCCAGTGCCTCCGACAGTCTCGGCAGCTGCATCGAACGCGGACTGGATACCAAGGCTATAAAGATCGTCAGCGCGGAACTCGCCGAAGGCAGAGATCCGATGGATATCATCAACGATGAACTGATTCCCGCGCTGGACCGCGTCGGCAATAACTACGAGAAAGGCATCATCTACCTTCCGCAGCTCCTGACCTCTTCTGAGGCTGCTACCGCCGCCTTCGGAGAGCTCAAGAAGCACATGACAGGCGACGATGCCGGCAAAGCGGCAGGCGACAGGGTGATTCTTGCAACGGTCAGGGGAGACATCCATGATATCGGCAAAAACATCGTCAAGGTGCTGCTGGAAAATTACGGCTATGATGTGATCGACCTCGGCCGTGATGTACCGCCCGAGAAGATCGTCGACACAGCTGTCCGCGAAGACATCCGTCTTGTCGGTCTCTCAGCTCTGATGACCACGACCGTGCGCAGTATGCAGGACACGATCGAACTTCTCCGCGAGAAAAAGCCCGATGCGAAGGTCGTCGTAGGCGGTGCTGTCATGAACCAGGAATATGCAGATCAGATCGGCGCAGACTTCTACGCCAGAGACGCCATGGCGACGGTGCGGACGGCAGACAGCGTCTTCGGCCACAGCAAACAGTAAGTAAGAGCGCAAAATTGTCTTTTCATGGCTTCTGGTTCTTGCGATTCACAAACCAGAAGCCATTTTCTTCGTAATACAGCTCTACTTTCTGTCCGAGTATACGGCATACATAACGGATGCCCGCTCCTCCCGCCTTCAGGCTGGCGCACCGGTCCACCCGGAGAATCCTGTCGATATTGTATGCACGGCCGTCCTCCCAGATCAGGCGCAGCGGCTTCATCCTCCCGTCAGAAGAAAAATCTGCGATCACCTCGACATAAGCCTTGTAAGGGCTGACTGACAGCGTTTCCTGCACGTTTTCCGCTACCGGCGCATCGCTCCGCACCTCCGGACGGTCCGAACGGCCGGAATCGTGGTGATAATCATAGACACCCATTCATTTTTCACCCGCTTTCTCCGACAAGATAACAGTTTGCTCAAACCGGTGGGGCTCTGTGTTTGCTTAAAGCAGAACGGCTTCACATCCCGTCCGGTTCCCGTTCTCGAAATACGAATGCGGATGAATCATGTGATCCTCTGCCGTCGCGTTCAGGGAAGACAGATATTTATCCTCATGCATGATGCCCCGCTGAACAGCATCATATCCGTACCGGCTGCGGATCTGCGTCACCATCCGGTCCGCCCGCATCAGCCTCTCCCGGTACTGTTCATTCACAAACAGGCTCAGCTGCCGGGTCTGATGCTCCGGTTTCAGGTCTCCGACGCTGACCCCGATGCTCCGGATTGGCCTCTCCCACCGGTACATGTTCTGAAAAATATCAAAGGCTGCTGCTTCGATCTCCCCGGAGATGTTCGTCGGCGCGGATATTTTTTTCTGCTGATGAAAGCCCCACAGTTCATTGTCCCGGACGTACACAGAGATCACCTGTCCTTCAAAGTGATTCTCCCGCAGACGCTCTGACACGCTCTCGGACAGAAGATAAAGAACCAGCCGCACATCCTCATTGTTCACGAGGTCCCTCGGTGTCGTGGTGCTGTTGCCAATGCTTTTGACCGGCGCCTCAATGCCGACATCATTGACCGGCGTCCGATCCTCTCCTCTGGCAAATACGGACAGCATCAGCCCGACTTTTCCAAACCAGTTCTGCAGATAACGGGGATCTTCCTCCGCGAGCTGTCCGATCGTGTGAATGCCGTACTGGGCCAGCTTTCGGTCCGTCCTTCTCCCGACATACAGAAGATCCGACACCGGAAGCGGAAAAATGAGCTGCCTGTAATTTTCGCGGTCAAAAACCGTGATAGCATCCGGCTTCTTATAGTCGCTGCCGAGTTTCGCGTAGATCTTGTTCCAGGAGACGCCGATGCTGACCGTGATGCCGAGTTCCTTCCGGATCCTGCCGCTGATCTCCCGGGCAATCCGATATCCGTTTTCGATCGTCTTCGTCCCGTCACCCAGAATTCCGCAGCTGTCCGTCAGGTCGATCCAGCACTCGTCGAGGCCGAAGCTCTCCACCTGTTCGGAATACTCCCGGTAGATCGCGCGCGCCATCCGCGAGAATCGGATATAGAGATACATCCTCGGCGGCACAAAGATCAGGTCCGGGCAGCACTGCCTGGCCTGCCAGAGCGCCATACCTGTCTTCACACCCTGCCGCTTGGCGATATAGTTCGCCGTGAGGACAATGCCGTGCCGTTCCTCCGGGTCGCCGCCCACTGCGAGCGGCTTTCCATCGTATTCCGGATGATACAGCATCTCCACCGATGCATAGAAACAGTTGCAGTCCACATGCAGAATGATCCGATCCGACATGACACGCGCCTCCCTCCTTACGACGAAGTATTCCGGGCACTTCAATTACATATTTCGATTCCTGATCCCCATTCGGTCTGAAATCACGCCTCTTTATGGGGACGGGAAGCTGGCCTCTGAGCACTGCAAATCTATGTGCCACAGGGTCAATATAACATCATCCGGAGAAGATTTAAATGGTCGCATCAGCCCGTTTTTCCATTCGCAGGAGATATTTATTGTTATTTTGTTATGTTTTTCTATTTTTTATGGATTTTTATCTATCCCTCCGGATCTGCTGACAGGAGAAAAAGAAAATCTCCGGCTCTGCGACGCGATGTCTTTCGCAGTTACCGGAGATTTCTCTCTGAACGATTACATATTCCGCAGACAGGTCTGCAGCATGTTGCCCACCGTGTCCGCGAAGAGATCCAGTTTCCGGATCCTCGCGAAATGCCGTCCGTAAATGCGCTGCACCGACGGAAGGCTCTTATCATCGCCGGTAAAGACGCAGAGAACGGTAATTCCCTCCATCCGTGCCCGGTGGACCTCCGCCGCCGTGTCCTCGACGCCTGTCTGACCGGCATAATCCAGATAGGAACCGGATGAACTCCGCACCTTAATCATATCATTGGGCTGACAGTCGGACAGGACAATGAGCAGACGATGCTCGGCATTATTTTTTTCGATCATACCGGCAGCAAGCCGGATGGCCAGTCCGTCCCGGTTCGCTCCGGTGGTAAAATACCGGAAGATATTCCGGTTCTTTTTCACTTCCTGATAATCCCGGAACAGGTTCACCACGGTATACCCGTTCATGGAGCAGAAGGAGTATACCCTGACCGGAATGCTGCATCTCGTAAGACTTTCCGCGATCATATACCCCTGCGCCGCAACAATGGGCTGACGGTGCACCTGAGAGGTAGACGCATCCAGCAGGATATCCACGGACAGATTGCCGTTATCACCCGGCAGCACCTTTCGGAAAACACGGTCATCGTCCAGCTCCAGCCCCCGCCAGATCAGCGAAGCATCCAGCCTTCCGGAATTCGATTTGACGATCTGATTATCCATATGCATCAGCATGGAATTCCGGATCCGGTTCGTCAGCCGCGTAATGGATACCCGGTACTTCGCGATATTTTCCTGAAATGCCGCCTCGTTCTCCTTTGTCTGCTCAATGGCCTGCATGCGCATTTTTCCGGCAAAGCCGCTCTTCAGCATGTCCTCATCATACGCACCGTCGGTAAAATGCAGATGCACATCCGTGTGATTTCCGAAGCAGTACTTCTTTTCCAACTGCCGCACCTGCTTCTCATCATACAGCGGTTTCCCGAAGTAGTTGGTGATGTACTCCTTCAGGCCCTCGTCCGTCTGCGCCGAGTATTTCGCAAAAGCAACGCTCAGCCGGCTCTGGTCCAGGACCTCACTGCCGTATTCCGACAGATGCTCACCGTATCCGAAGGCCAGACGACGGATCGGCCCCAGATTACCGGCTTCTCCCTTCCTCTTTCTCCGGACAAAAAATAATGTAAACGGATTGACACTGCTCTTCGGCACCGGCTTCTCCGAACCGGGACGCCGGTACGTGAAATATGTCTCCAGCGTATCGGCAATCTTATCAATCACCTGATCCGTGTCCAGATCGCCGCTCACCTCGATATCATTCAGAAGTTTTACATCGACGATATCGGGGAGGCCCTCATTCTCACCCAGCGCCCTCCGGAAATGGCCGTGCATGATGGCAAGCACCCTCTGTCCGGCGGAATCCTCGAGCGCAAAGCTGCCCTCCAGCGATTTCAGCTGGTGCTTTGCATATTCCCGTCGGAGATAAGGAAAAACGGGACGCAGCTCTTTTTCTCTCTGAAAGGTGCAGTTCTCCATCGCGATCCAGAAAAGGCTCTCATATGCCGTCTGATCGATCTTCTCGTGAAAGGTGTTGTAGAAATCCTCCAGCTTGTTCCAGTCATAATGCTTGTGAACCGCACCGACGATACTGTTCCAGTACAGATCGGCGTGTCCCTCGCTGTCAAAGACACGGAAGCCGGGCTCAATGTCATAATTCTCCGCCCCGTTCCAGATCAGATTCGCGGCACGCTTTTTTTCAAATTCCGAAATTTCCATACGCAGTTGACTCCATATATACTGTATAAGTCCGTCGCATGCCAGAGGCGGACTTATACAAATATTTTTTCTCTCCCCAGATCCGACGGGAAGCGAACGGTGATCATATCCTTCACCAGCTGCCGCTCATATTCATCGAAGCACTTGTTGACGATGCCGAGTTCGATCGCATCCACGGCGCCCAGGCCATGCCGGATCAGATTGATTGACGCCATCAGGCCACGCAGATCCAGCGCTTTCGTGGAAATCTCACCGCCCTCGCACTTTCTCTGGATATCACGGAAAAGCTTTGAGAACTGTTCTGCATACTCCTCGCGGATGTCAGGATATTTGTCCCGGATCAGTTTCTTCAGATTCTCCTCGCTGATGACGGGCATCTGAATGATCAGGAAACGGGAGGCGAGCGCCTCGTTGACTTCACGGGTTCCTGCGTAACCGTAGTTCATGGTTCCGATAAACCGGGACGCTTCATCCAGGCAGATGCGGTCGTATCCCGGCACATCGATGACACGACGGAAATCGAGCACGGCATGGAGAACCGCCAGCGATTCATTTTTTGCCATATTGATCTCATCGAGGACGCCGAAGCCGCCCTCCTCTGCCACCCGGAGAATCGGTCCCTTGCGGAGACGCACCGCTCCGTTTTCAAAGGTATCCGTGCCGATCAGTGAGGCCGCGTCGGTATTGATATAGAGGGAGATGTCCCATTCCGGCCGGTGGAAAACCGCTGCCAGATCCTGCGCCAGTACATTTTTTCCCGTAGCCTTCGGGCCGGACAGAAGCAGATGCTCGCCGACCAGCAGGGCAGATAAGGCTTTCTCCCACACATCCGCGCCGTAGTAGTGATACATCGGATCCGGCACTCTCCGCTCCATCTGCGGATTCAGTTTGTAATACGAACGAAAATGTTCGACCTCGGAGAGGATCTTGTCTGAAATCCCCTCTTTCTTCAAAAATTCCATCATTTCTGTCTCTGCCATCTTTACTCCTCAGAAAACTTCATATCCACTGTGGGTGAGTGCTGTATTAAGCCCGACTGCTCCATGCTTCGCACTCTCGCAATCCTGCATACAGTAAAAGGAGACAGCACGCGCAAATATCTGGCTGCTGTCCCCCTCCAAATTTTATTCAGTTATCGAGCTCATAAAATCCGGAAATTCCGCGCATCCGAAATTTTTCCCGGAACATTTTATGCTGTTGCTCTCTGTGCAGCTTTCTTATTGCCACCCCAGAGAATAACGATCAGGTAGACAACCGTAAATGCTGCTGCGATGCCATAAGCTGCCGGCCATGGAAGATTGAAGCCGATCTTTGCATTCAGAATGAAAGAAGATGTAACGAATGCATAGAAAGCAGCCGGGATAAGCGGCATCCAGACGAATTTCTTTTTCCTATTGATGCACATCCAGATCGCGATGCCTGCAAGTGCAAACAGAGAGATCATCTGGTTGGACCATGCGAAATATCTCCACAGGGTGTTGAATCCGTTCGAATCGAACTTCGCCCATACAAGGATAACGGCTACCAGAGCAAATACCGGAACAGCAAGTCCCAGACGCTTTGCGTTGGAGTTCTGGTTCAGATGGAAGGTATCCGAGATCGTCAGACGAAGTGCACGAAGCGCGGTATCGCCGGAGGTGATCGGAAGAACGATGACACCGATCAGAGCAATGAATCCGCCGACCGGACCCAGTGCGTTCTTGCAGAGCACGCCGACAACCGAGGTCGCGCTGATCTGCGTAAGCTCGCCGTTGACCATGCCGAAGAACGACCATACACCGTCAACCTGCTGCATGGTAACGCCGCCGTTTGCCGCGCCAAGGTTGATCATAGCCATTGCACCGGCTGCCCAGCACATAGCGATGAATCCCTCAACTACCATCATGTTGTAGAAGGTCATACGTCCTTCCTTCTCACTCTCGATGGTACGGGAAATCAGAGCGGTCTGTGTCGAATGGAATCCGGACAGAATACCGCAGGCAACCGTTACGAAGAAGATCGGGATGAAATGACCGGCGCTGAAATAGGAAGCGTAATCAAAGCCCGCTCCGTTCACTGCTGTATTCCAGCTTCCCCAGATCTCTGTCAGCGGATAGCTTCTTGCGAAGATGGCAATGAAGATACCGACAGCTGAGAAGATCAGGATCAGACCGAAGATCGGGTAGATACGGCCGATGATCTTATCAATCGGGAATACCGTAGCGATCAGATAGTAAACAAAAATAATCGCGTATACGATCCATGTAGTAGGATCGGTCGGAGCACCGCTCCATCCGAACAGCTGCGTGGTGGCAATATCACCAGGCGTATAGATAAATACCGCACCTACCAGAAGAAGCAGGATGCAGATAAAAATATCATACAGCCAGAACACAGCCTTGTTCGTATAATTCTTTACGAAATCCGGCATCTGGGTACCACCGTCACGGGTGCAGATCATACCGGAGAAATAGTCATGCATGGATCCGCCGATAACGTTTCCGATCGGAATTGCGAAAAAGGCGATCGGTCCGAAGAGGATACCCTGAATCGGTCCGAGGATAGGACCTGTTCCTGCAATATTCAGAAGGTTGATTAATGAGTTTCTCCATGTCTTCATCGGAACGTAGTCAACACCGTCCTGCTTTGCATATGCCGGTGTCTCACGGTCGTCCGGACCAAAGACTGTCTCGCAAAGTTTTCCGTAGAGTGCGCCACCTACGAAAAGGATCACAAGACCGATAATAAATGTGATCATAACGTATCTCCTTTCCCTCCTGCGGTTCACTGATCAGGCGCCGCAAAGATCATAACCGTTCTTCATTATACCTATTTTTAACTAGATGATAATCCACTTTTTGTATGTTTTTATTCTTATAAAAATACAGCCCCGGGCGTATGATTCATTCAACAGAAAGTCAATGGGAGAAACCGATGATCACGTGCATCGGATGCAATAAAAAAGAAGAGCGCAGAAAAGGCTTAAACAAGCCATTTCCGGGCTCTTCTTCACTTGAATAAAAATACACATCCGATTAAAAAATGTTCTTCAGGCTAAATCCGATGTGTTTTATTTTGTTCCACAGCGGTCGAAAACAGGTGAAAAACTTTCATTTTCCTTTTCACTCGTATTTGATACTGCAAATTAATGAGCCTGCTTCAGATGGCCACCTGACGCGGCCCCACGATGCACCGGAGCATCAGCTTTCATAACGTACGACACATTGTCGTCTGGCAATCATTCATAACCAGGAAACAGTGCTAGCGATAATCCATGACAAGGAACAACGGTTTGATCCGGATCACTTCGTCATAATCCTCCTTGTCCAGCTGAACCGTATGATCCATCCGTTTCAGGTCTTCCTTCAGGACCTCCAGCGCACCGTCCAGATCAGCTGCCCGCTGTTCCCTCAGGATACGGATCAGACGGTCACAGACGATCGGATGCGCATAATACGCCGGAAGCGGAAAACCGGGATAGCCGTTGATGTGATGCTGCATGCCTTCGACAGCCTTCTCCCACTCTTTCTCTGCTGTTCTCCGGTTCCTTCGTGGCGTCGGAAGGATCCTGCTGTTGATCATCATGAGAACCGCAGCCGCACCGATCAGGATCAGCAGGATGGCTGTCGTTTTGGAAAGTCCTGCCAGCATGCCGACGATGGCCCCCACAATACAGCAGACGCCGGCTGCCAGAATACCCGCTGCCAGAGCCTGCCACCCGGGACGGATCAGGTCCACACTTCTCTTGATCCTCGCCCTGGCGATCAGATCATTGCAGAGTCCCGGCCTCTTGTTCAGGATCTCCTTCGCGTTTTCCAGCTTTCGCTCCGCGCGATCGGCATCTCCCTCCAGAATGACGGCATCAAGCTGCTTCCGTTTCTCCGCCTTTTCTCTGTTCTTCGCTTCACTGCCGGGTTTTTCCAGAGAAATCTCCGGGTGCGTGTGCTCCAGTTCCGTGAGCATGGCGTCCGCGTCATTCAGATAGCGGAAACTGCATTGCTTTTCCTGCCCGTCGTCATACCGGACAACCAGGTACAGGATCGGCGTGAGGAACGCCTTTCCGCTGCCTTTGCTCACCGCCACTCTCTTATATACATGCGTCACCTGTGAGTATGGCACATAAAATTTCCTCGGTGTCAGTGATCCCCCGATATAGATTGCCTTCTCTCCCAGCCCGCACTGGTCAAACTTTTTGCTCTTTCTGCGGTCTGCCCGGATGATCTCCGGATCAATCGTGACTCTGCTCAGCGGCTGTGGTCCACTCATCTCTTATTCCTCTTTTCCCGTTCCTTTTCTTTCAGCTTGTGCATCCCTGATCACGGCACTGACGATGCCGTCAACCGTATATGTATCAGCAACGATCATATCAGCCCTGCTCATTTTTCTCAACGTCTGTGCACTGACTTCGCCAATGCAGACAAACCGGGTACGACCGTAATCCTCTCCGGGATCCTGATCCTGAAAAAATGCACTGACAGACCCGGAGCTTCCGAAGATCACATAAGAGAAATCACGCCCACCGGGCATTTTACCTGCATCGACCACGGTCTCATAGACAGCTTCATCGTCATAAGCGATGTGATGCGCATCCAGTATCCGGTTCAGATCCTTTGATCCGTCGGCCGCCCGGAGGATCAGTATGCGTGCATTGACGTCGTCACCGATATCTTCCGCCAGTTTTTCAGCCAGTGCACGGGACGTGAAATCCGCAGGAACGAGGTCGGCGCGAATACTATAGCTGTACAGCGTCTGTGCCGTAGCGCTTCCGATCACGGCAAACTTCGCATGCATCAGTTCACGGATATCCCGCTCCTGCGCCTGCATCATGTGAAAAAATATACGGATTCCGTTGGAACTGGTGAATACGATATAGCTGTACTGCTGAAAATCCGGGAGCCGTATTTCTCTCTCCCTCACGCTGAGGATCGGGCAGGCTTTCACCCGGCATCCCAGTCCGGCAAGTTTTTTCCTTACTTTGTCTGTAAAAGCAGGCGTCCCGAGAACAGCAGCCGTCTTTCCGGACAGCGGACCGATGGTTTCATCCGGGCCTTCCTCTCTGTCCGAAAAAGCAAATGCCGCATTTTTTCCGATCACCAGAACTGCCGGCGTCTCAGCCGCAGATGCCCTCTCCGCAATGTTCGAGAGCGTACCGTTGATTCTCCGTTCATCCGAGCTGCATCCTCTGGAGATGACGGCCGCCGGTGTGTCCGGATCTTTGCCATATTGCATCAGCTGTCCGGTAATCTCCCTGCAGGATCTGAGCCCCATGAGAAAAATCAGCGTGCCTCCCACGGCGGCAAGTGTCCGATAATCCTGAGAATTTCCGTCAGCGGAATGACCGGTGACTACGGTAAAAGAGCCCGCGCTCCCCCTGTGCGTCACGGGGATGCCGGCTTCCTCCGGCACAGCGATGCAGGAACTCACACCGGGTACCGCCGTACAGGGAATTCCCCTCGCGTTCAGATACTGATATTCTTCTCCTCCACGTCCGAAGACGAAGGGATCTCCTCCCTTCAGCCTCACTACCATGAGGCCGGACGATGCCAGGGCTGCGAGCATTTCGTTGATCTCCTGCTGGTTCGCACTCTTTCTTCCTCCCCGTTTGCCCATATAGATGAGCCTGCAGTCTGCCGGAGCGCTGTCCGTGAGAGTCCCGTCAATGAGATCATCATATACAATAGCATCCGCTTTCCGGATAAGTTCCAGCCCCCGGAGCGTGATCAGTCCCTTGCCGCAGCCGGCGCCTACCAGATATACATGTCCGATTTTCTTATTTTCTTCCATACTGTACATCATGCCATAAACCGTATTCACTGCTGATCGCAGAGGAATCTGCTCCGCAAGTTTTATCTCATTATCGCGTCGTTCGACACATTCAATCATTTCGTGATCGACCGTGTTTCTCTGTTCGCGTAAATCACATAACTCTGTCTGCAAGTGTTCGGCAGAGTTCTCTGTAATCGCTGCAGCTTCCGCTGATCCTGCTCTTCTTATCCATGTACAGAGCGTATAGCGTGATCCTGTCACCGTCGACAACGGCGTGAGCGCCTACCGGCATCGAGCAGTCTGCCCGCAGCAATCCGAAGAGATACCTCTCCGGAAGAAAACGCCGCATCGTCTCTTCATCGTTAACAGCTTTCAGCTGTTCCCGCACTTCCGTGGCATCTGCCCTGCACTCAACGGCGATGATGCCCTGGCCGCACGCCGGCACCATTTCCTCCGGTGTCAGCTTCTTCACCTGAAAAGGTGAGAGATCAACACCCAGCCTGTCAATCCCTGCCCCGGCTATGACGATAGCATCATATGCCCCGTCTTCCAGCTTCCTCAGTCTGGTCTCGATGTTTCCTCTGAGTCCACGGATCTCAGCTTCCGGATACAGGCGTCTGATCTCAGCTTCTCTCCTGGCGCTGCCGGTACCGATCACACGGATCTCACGGTTTCGAATGACAAGCAGGTCTGCGGAATCTGCCGCAGGCATCACGGCACCTGTCACCAGGCCCTCCCGAAGGTCATAGGGCAGATCCTTTGCGCTGTGCACAGCGATATCCGCCTCCCGGTCGGCCAGAACCTGCTCAATCTCCCGGATAAAAAGGCCGCTGCCTCCGATATCCTTCAGGGCATGCGTGCTGTCGAGATCGCCTCTGGTACGGATCACGGTAACCTCCGTGGTCACACCGTTTTTTTTCAATGCCTCTGATACAATTTCATCCTGCCTCAGAGAAAGCCTGCTGCCCCTCGAGGCAATCACCATATGATTCATTGATGTTCTCCGCTGCACTTCTCCGCTTCATCACCAGTCTCCGCGCAGATTTCTGCGATCATCCTCTCTGTCTCTTCAGCCCCCGGCATGCGTTCCGCGGCGAGAAGTTCCGTCAGAAGCTGCCGGTAGACAGCGGCTCTCTGCCTCTGATCGATATCAGGGTGCTTTCCCGGAAAGGATGCTCTGACTTCCTGCATGATGTCAAGTATACCGTCAATATTCTCCGGAATCACCCTTCCGATCTCCCGTTTGAGCCATGCCGCACATGCCGGCGACGCGCCATCCGTTGAGATACTCACGGTCAGATGTCCCTTCCTGATAATGGCCGGGAAGAAAAATGTACAGTTTTCCGGCTCATCCACGGAATTGACCGGAATGTGTCTCTGACGGCAAATCTCACTGATACGCCCGTTAAGAGCCCTGTCTCCGGTGGCCGCAATGACACAGTCGCAGCCATCCAGATCGCTGTCCAGAAAGGCCCTTCTCACATACTTCAGTCTGCCCTCGTCAGACAGTTGCAGAACAGATTCCTCTGCCTCCGGCGCAACGACAGTAATCCTGTCTGAAAAAGCAGTGAGGCGGCTGATCTTGCCAGCCGCCACTCTTCCGCCCCCGATGATCAGGAAGCGTGTATTCGTCACATCCATGTAAAAAGGGAACAGTTTCAACGCATACCCCCGTTGATTTTTTCAAGGGCCGGCGCTACTTTATAAGCCACCAGCGATCCGACGCCTGCGATGATGGCATCGATCCACACCGTACTCAGAAACCACACGGTCATCAGTTCTCTGAATCCAATCGGCTGTGCATCCCGGAGAAGCAGACTGCTCATCAGGGCGAAGTAAAGCAGGCCGAACACATAATACGACAGCATGCCGATCTCACCTGAAATGAGGTAAGCCGTCAGATTCTTTTTCCTGAACCTGTTCTTCAGAAAGCCCGACAGCCAGGCCGCCGAGGCGAAGCCGATGAGAAATCCGTATGTCGGGCGCAGGATATAGGCAAAACCGCCTCCGTGCGCATAGACCGGAAGTCCGATCAGGCCCAGCAGAAGATACACAAGCAGGCTGATCAGGCCGTCCCGCGGTCCGATCAGGAGACCCGTGATCACGGCAAACATGATCTGAAGCGACACCGTGACACCTGTTC
The DNA here is from genome assembly GCA_900318405.1 of uncultured Eubacteriales bacterium. Classification (GTDB taxonomy): domain Bacteria; phylum Bacillota; class Clostridia; order Lachnospirales; family Lachnospiraceae; genus Bilifractor. Next base: position 26,652 of record ONKP01000008.1, read on the forward strand.
CTATCGGAAGCACGATATTGATCCTGGCACCCACGACCATCAGCGCGACAAACATGGCACAGTATGTCAGGTCTCTGGTGCCCATTCTGTTTCCTGAAGATTTAGCCGTTTCCATATTTTTCCCTGTTCGTACCTGTTACACGGTTGCAGCGTACGCCGTTCATCGGCAGCACCGTTTCAACGGATGCCATGACGGCGTACGCCACTGTATCACCTGCTGTAATCTGCTGCATAAGCTGCCTTCGGAACCGCATACAGCCTCTTACACACTAAAATCTGTTACAATCGTTCCGTCCTCATGATATCTCTGATTACCGAAATACTTGTTGTGCGCATACTCAATACCGCTCCAGTTCAGCGGTGTATACACTTCCGCGATCTCCGGCAGATGGACATCCTTCAGCGCCCAGCGCAGAAACTCCTCTGTTCCTGTCCGGTCGACGATGTAGCCGATATGTTCCTTGCCGCCCGGAGAATCCGGATTGATATAATGACGGGTGTATTCATAGGTATTCTTAATGATCTGGATCACACTGTCTTCATCCGCCCATTTGATAAAATCGACGCCCATCCTCGGATTCTTCTTTCCGGTCCTTCCGAGAAGCGTGATCCGGAAATACTTCTGAGGGCTTCTCGTCCATGCGAGGTTCGGGCATGCATTGATGCACTCTCCGCATCCGATGCATTTATAGGTATCCCGCTCCGGGCGGAAATGCACCTTTGTCAGCGCATCCACGGATTTGGAGCGGCAGGCCTTGATGCAGGCACCGCAGCTGACACAGCGCTCCGGATCCAGCTGAGGCTCTGTCATGCCCATAATGCCGATATCACCCATTCTAACCTTCTGGCAGTCATTCGGGCAGCCGGTCAGAACGATTTTGACATGCAGGTCATTCGGAAAAATAACTTTCTCGATCTTCTGCGCGAGCGCCGTCGTGTCATAGCAGGCATACGGGCATACCCGGTTGCCGACGCAGGCAGACACATTTCTCGTTCCTGACGCCGGATATCCCTCTCCGCGTGCCTTACCTGTCTGATTCACACCGGTACCGTCGATGATCTCCTGCAGTGCCTGATTGACCTCCGGTATTTTTTCAAAAGGGATACCGGGAATCTCAAAGCCCTGGCGTGCCGTCAGATTGACCGTCCCATTGCCGTATTTTTCCGCAATTTCCTGAATTTTTCCGAGATACTCCGCTTTCAGCAGACCACCCGGCACACGAACCCTCGAAGATGTTACGCCGCGCACCTTGGTGACACGGAAAGCATTCTTTTTTAACTCTTTTGTATTGATATCCATGTCATCCCCCTGTCAGTCGACCATCGTTTTGCTCTTCACATAAGGGAACACCGGTCCGTCGAGGCATACATATACGTTCCCGATCTTGCAGTGTCCGCATTTGCCAAGTCCGCAGCACATTTTTCTCTCCTGGGACAGCCAGATATTCTCCTCCGGAATGCCCAGTTTCAGAAGTCCCGCAATCGTAAAGCGCATCATCGGCGGCGGTCCGACGACAATGGCCTTCGTATTGGCCAGATTCTTCGGCGTCAGTTCCGGAACGACAGCCGTAACAAAGCCCTCGCGATATCCCGGCTGACCTTTCGCGCTGTCAAGCGTCATACGCAGGTCGATATGTTCCTGCCAGTAGGCCAGATCATCGCGGAAAAGAATGTCATCCGGCGATTTGAAACCAACGATAGCCGTGATGCCGTCTACCATTTCCGGGTGATGTGCGTAATGATCAATGACGCCGCGAACCGGTGATACACCGGTGCCGCCCGCGACAACGATCAACTCGCTTCCGTCATAATCGCTGAACTGAAAACCATTGCCATAGGGTCCTCTGATCAGAAGATTCTGTCCCTCATAGCGTTCAAAAACTTCATTGGTAACAACGCCTACGCGGCGGATCGTGAAATCGATCGTATCCTCGCCGATACCGCTGACGGAGATCGGTGCCTCGCCGTACTTCGGCATGGAGATCTCAAAAAACTGTCCCGGCTTTACCTTCTCAGCGGCGCCGTCAAAATGCATGCGGAAAGTATACTCCGATCTGGTATGCCGGATCACTTTTTCGATCTTCGAAGGAAAGGGAACGTACTTATTTACCGCTTTCATTGTCCGCCACCTCCTTCATGCCTTCTTCCAGGTGATTGATAATGTTGGAAAAAGAAATATACTCCGGACAGATATCGTCGCATCTGCCGCATCCGACGCACATCTGGTATCCGAATCTCTCCTTAAAATCCAGAACTTTGTGCAGTGTCTTGAAGCGCATACGCTCCCCGTTTTTCTTCCGGTAGCTTGCGCCGCCGGCCACATCGGTATAGCCGTCGACCATGCACGAAGCCTGCACGCGGCGTCTCTCGCCCACATTTCCATTCGCATCATAGTAGAGATCCTGCATGGTAAAGCAGGTGCAGGTCGGGCAGACGAAATTGCATCTGCCGCAGTTGATGCACCGCTTGTCGTACTGGTTCCACATGGAGCTCTTTCCGACCTCAAAGGTCAGATTTTCCGGAACGCTCACCTGTACTTTGTTTTCAGTTACACGCGCCGGTGTCACATCAGCCTTTTCCGCTCCGACCCCGGCGAAAAATGCATCCCAGTCGTCTCTTCTGAAATCCAGACGGTATTTACCGTCCACGAGATCAATACTCATGTCATAATCATCGGACGCATTCGTCCCCATGCTCACGCAGAAACCGTTTTCACAGGTATGCGGGCAGCCGATCATGACGAAAGCGAGGCCATCTCTTTTTCTCTCGTAGTAGTAATCCGGATCGCCGTTTTTCAGATAGATCTGATCCATTCTTCTGACAGCAGCAAGGTCGCAGCTGCGCAGGAAGACCAGTCTCTTTTTTGCAGGTGCCTGTGCTTCTTCCACATGCGTCTGCGTATAATAAAAAAGTGTCTCAGACGGTGGAAGAACCGTCTCCTTCCACGAGTAGGCGGACTTTTCATCAAATTCGATCTCGTCCGGTTCCTTTACGACCGCATAGCGGACTGCATCTGTATCAGAAAACCGTCCCCCTCCGTGAAACCTCTTCGGAGCCCATATATCGTACTCCTTCTCCCAATACGAGAACAGCTTTCCAAACTGCTCCCTGTCTGCAACATAGCCCACTGCTGTATCCCTCCTGTTCAGCAAAAATGGCATTAAACAGTGCCACAACCCCATAAAGCCTGCTGCCTGGCTGCTTTCCTGCTTCACAGCTTTTTACGTCAGGCGTCATTTTATTTTACCATATTTATCGTATTCTCTGCGATGTATTGTTTATTTTGTTCGTATACTCAGGTGTTATATTTCCAGTTCTTTTCCATGCATACCGGGATGTCTCATGATAACCAGACAACTTCTCATCAACAGTGATATACCTGCCGGTTCAATAGTGATATACCTTCCGATATCGCACCCACATCGCGATCGTGAGGATCAGGCAGAGGCCGTTGGAGACAACAGCCACCATCCAGAGGCCATTGGCACCGAACAGATACGGGAGCAGATAGATCGCTATCAGCTGGAATCCGATGGACCGTACCACAGACAGGAACGCCGATACCGCACCATTGTTCAGTGCCGTAAAGAATCCCGATCCGAAAATATTGAATCCCATGAACAGGAAGGCAATGGAATAGATCCTGAAGCCATACACAGTCAGCTCCATCAGTCCCGCATCATAGCCCACAAAGATCTTCACGAGCAGGACAGCCAACAGTTCTGCCGCTGCGGTGAGTGCTGCGGACACGATGAACATCATCCGGATTGTTTTTTCAAAAATACTGTGCAGCTCATCGCTGTTGCCGGCGCCGTAATGATAGCCGATGACCGGCGCGATGCCCATGGTATAGCCGAAGTAGATCCCGACAAAAATAAAGTTGACGTACATGATGACGCCGTAGGCAGCCACACCATCCGTCCCGATGTACTTCATAAGCTGATGATTATACAGCATACCGATAATGGATGAGGCGCAGTTGGAAAGGAACTCCGAAGAGCCGTTCGTACAGGTTTTCCACACCGCTCCGACATCCATATGTGTTTTTCCGAGCCGCAGGATCGTGGAATTCGGCAGCCAGAAGAACACCAGCGGAATCACACCGCCGACAAACTCACTGATGATCGTGGCCACCGCCGCCCCGCCAAGGCCGAATCCCAGCACGCCGACCAGGAGCCAGTCAAGGACCATATTGGCACAGCCGGCGAGAACCGTAACGAAGAGGCCGAGCTTCGGCCGCTCCGCGGTGACCAGAAAGCTCTGGAACAGGTTCTGCAGCATGAAGAATGGTATGCCGAACATGCTCACACGGATGTAGAGGATCGCATAGGGAAGCATCTCATCCGTTGAGCCGAGTACCCTCGAGATCCAGGGCGCTATGATATAACCGATGAGGCCGAGCACCGCGCCGCACGCGATCAGCAGATACGTGATCAGCGAAAAGATCTCATTGGCTTTTTCCCGCTCCCCCATGCCCAGCGTCATGGACACAAGGGCGGTTCCGCCGCTACCGAACATGAATCCGACAGCGGAGAGGATCATGATAAACGGCATCACAAGATTCAGTGCCGCAAAAGGCACCGCGCCCACGTAATTGGACACAAAGTATCCGTCCACCATGCCGTAGATGGATGTGAAGATCATCATGATAATGGAGGGAAGCGTAAACCGTATCAGTCTCCCGTAGGTAAAATGATCTGACAGCTGAATGGGCTGTTTTTTCATTGCTTTTGTTGCAGACATACAAACCTCATTTCGCTCTCCCGATTTTTTCCGGAGAGATTGTTTCACAATACACTTGTTTTGATTTCCCGGAGATATTTCCCGGAGATGTTTTCCAGAAATATTTCCTGGAGATATTTCCCGGCAGTTTTCTTTTGGACAGTGCTCAGGTAGCAGACGCATCCCCGCCATCATCCACGCTGCGAATCCGTTTGCTTACAGGCATGGCATCAACCATGGCCGCCAGGGCATCTCTGTATCGCCGGTTCAGCGCCAGATAGATGCTTTTCTCTTCGTCTGACCAGGTATCGAACAGATGCTCCTCCATTTCCATAAACGGATGTATGACCTTGTCGTTGATCTCCTGTCCTTTTTCTGTCAGAACAATCTCACGACGGCGATGATCTTTCTGCCCGAGTGTCAGCCAGCCGGCCTTCGCCATACGGCTCACAGAGGAGTTGACCGTCTGCTTGCTCATACCCGTGGCGCTGATGATATCCGACTGGGTCAGCCCGTGACCATAGTCACAGAGCATATAGAGAATGGACATATCGCTGTCGGCAAAACCCATCTTTGTGCTCGCCCGGTGATAAAGCGCGTTGATCTCATCGCTCAGCCGGTTCAGGCGGCCGATCGTGGATGCCGGATTCGCAACATCAGTGACACCGTTCAATGTTTGATTCACTGTTTCATTCACTGTCTTCACTCCTGTGTCTAAAATTGATATCTGGCAAAAGTCCGATATCGGACTTCATCTATCATAGTCTGATTTCGGACTAATGTCAACCCCGATATAGAAAATCAGTGTTCACATGATGTATTCCGCAGTGTAAAATAGCAGCCATGATCAGACAGATATTTTTCGATATTGACGATACTTTATATGACCAGCAGGAAACCTTCCGGCTGGCTCTGGAACAGCTGTTCAGCGGCAGGTACTCCGAGGCGCTGCCGTACAGAATTCCGGACAGCAGAAAAGAGGATGCTGACTTTCTCAACACCCTCTATCAGAGATTCCGCTTTCACAGCGATGCCGTTTTTCACGAGACCGAAACCGGCAGCATGAGTGTCGCAGACATGCGCGTCTACCGCATCACGGAGGCATTCCACGATCTCGGCCTCGATCTCGACCGGACAAGTGCGGAATTATTCCAGACGATCTATAAAGACCGGCAGCATCACCTGCGTCTTCTCCCGGAAATGGAGCAGCTCCTCAGCAGCCTCCATCAGCGTCAGATTACTCTCGGCGTCATCACCAACGGGCCTTCCCGCCACCAGTGGGACAAAGTCCGCTGTCTCGGCCTGGAGCAGTGGATTCCGCATGATCACATTCTGATTTCCGATGATCTCGGCATCTCGAAACCCGATCCCGCCGTTTTTCATGCCGCAGAAAAAATAACCGGCATACCCGCCAGTGACAGCTGGTATGTCGGCGATGCCTATCTTCTGGATGTCTGCGGTGCCGTAAACGCCGGATGGCATGTGCTGTGGCTGAACCGCCGCCATCGCGAAGTGCCGGAGGGTATGACGGTCCGGCCAGATGCTGTTGTCACCACAGATTCAGAATGTCTATCCTTTTTTTAATGTCATGGTTAGATGTAAAATCAAATCAGAGTACTATCCCCATCATGATGCAGAACTGGGAAATTGAATTGATGATCTGCTCCTTCCAGTTCGCTTTCGCATTTCTGATGTTTCGATTTCCGATAAAGCATGTCAATACCACAAGGCCGGCAATGCCGCACAGAAAGAAGATGAGAGATGGCATGCCTGTGATGTGCCGGATCACAATTGTAAAGGACCAGCGGCTGCGGTCTGCGAAAAGCGATATGAGCACAAGCAGAAATCCCGCAGGCATCAGGAAACGCATCTGCCGGCTGAGAAAAGGAATATCCCTGTGAAGCAGGGCAATGACAAATTTCCACCCTGCTTTCAGCGCGCCGGCCAGAATCACAAGGAAGATTCCCGCACGGAACAGACGGCTGTCAAAGCGCAGTGCCAGGACGCTGGCGCTGATGCTGAAAAAGAGAACCGGCAGGCAGTCGACGCACGCCATGGCCAGGGTGAATCCCTCAGGCACAGATGTTACATGGGGCGCAGATTGCATTTCCCAGTTTTCTTTTTCATCTGTGCTCTCGTCACAATAGTGAGATAATTTCCGCGAAGTATGTTTTATCCCGCCTTTTTCTGCTTTTTTATCGTCCATTATGCCACCAGTCATTGTATCTTTTACTCTCTGTGCTATTATTCTCTGTCTTTCTACTGCCCGTCATGCCACCAGCCATTTGTGATCTTTTACGGAGTAGAGCGGAATAAACGGAATCATGATCGGTGTCGTTGATTTATATTTCTGATATGCCGGGTCGTTCCCATAGTTTTTGTCCTGGCGGATTTCCAGCCTGCGCGCGCCGCCGAACATCACATAGATGATGCCTGCGTAACCGAGGATCGCGCAGATCCATTCCGGAGCGCTGTGATAAATGCTCAGCCCGGAAATAAATACACCTGTCCAGAAGATCATCTCACCAAAATAGTTCGGACAGCGCACGAGGCGGAAGAGCCCGGTGTCGACAAAACGGCCGGGATTTTTCTTTTTCTCCTTGTTTTTCTGCAGATCGGCGGTTGTCTCCAGCGTCAGGCCGGCTGCCGATATGATCAGTCCGATGATGCAGAGAACATCGGTGCCGCTGTTATTCATCAGGCGGAAGGTCACCGGAGACGTCTGAAGTGCGTACAGGATCGCCGCGGAGATCCAGATTGCGACTTTTGCGCCGGCGGAGACGCCGTCATCTGTTTTTACCTCGCCCTTCATACGCCTGTTGTAGGCTGTCTTCCGATCACGGTAGATCAGATATCCGGAAAGCCGGCAGCCGTAGACGATGAACAGGACACATTGCAGGAAGATTCCCGGGGTGAGCGCATGGAAAAAAATAATGAGAAGGCCTGCGCCGATCAGAGCCACGGCGGCGCCGTAACCAAGCGAGATAAACCATACATATTTGCGGAAGCCACATGAGCTGGCGATCAGAGCCAGCACAAGAACGATCAGAAGTGTTTTCATATTTCCTCCATCTTCAGCTGCTGTCTGGATCCGAACCCTTTTTTCTTCAGATCAGACTTCAGATAGTCGTAGACGGTCGGAACAACTTTGATCAGGTTCATCGGCCGCGGCAGCTTCTTCAATGCCTCCACCGGGATCTTCTTATATTCCACGATCCTGAGATATTCATCGGACCACGGTTCTACCAGTTCTGCCGTACCTGTGACCTGCAGACCGGCAAGTCCGTCAAACCCTGCGCTCTCCTCATAAATGGCCAGACATACATTTTTGTTGCTCTCCAGCGCCATGAACTTCAGTCCGCCCTCAGAGAACATATAGAAGCAGCCATCTACATAGTTATACTCGATCGGCGTACAGCGGACAAAATCGCCGGCAGCCGTTGCGAGGGCACAGACCTTGTGTTTGCTGAGAAACCCCTCGATGTCCGACAGAAGCTCTGCCCGGTCCATCTTCACGGAATCTTTATCCTTTTCAATCCAGTAATTTGCCGCCGCCTGATAATCCACTGTTTTCCTTCCTTTCCTCATTCACAAATTCACACAGTCATGTATCATGCATGATGCCACAGTGCTGTATGTGTATGAAATCTGCCGCCACGACGCTTCACAGTTCCCGCGACAGGCAGTAACCATTATTCATCTTCCGTGTTGTGATTGTCTTTCTTATGGTTGTCTTCCTTATGGTTGTCTTCCTTATGGTTGTCTTCCTTATGGTTGTCTTCCTTGTGATAGACTTCCTTATTTTCCTGATCACCGCTGTTTTTTCGCAGAAAAGCAAAGATACTCGTATCATCTTCGGATTCAAAGGAATGCACATACAGGTATTTGCGAATGGCAAAAATACCGGCTATGGACGCAACACCCATCAGAAGTTCCAGACCGTTCGTGACGTCAAGCACCATGTGCCGGGCAATGGCAAAAAGCAGTACGTCCAGGGCGCTGCCGGGTGTGTGCTTGATCAGCATGCGGATAAATTCAATGCCGATTACCAGATTGAACGCGTGCTCAAGGAACACATGAAACGTATAATTGTTGGAATTGTCCAGGAGCCCCGGCATATCTTTTACCAGTGGTATAACACTGATAATGAAGCCAATCAGTACGATGATCGCCACGGCGATTTCAAGGATTTCCGTCAGCAGCTCAATCCAGTATGCGAAAGCATGATTTTTGATGGAACGGCGCCTGATTTTCCGTTCCATCTGCTCGGCGAACTTTTTCTGTTTTTCATCGGGATCGTTTTGCATGATGCTCATCACCGGTGCCTCCCGTATCCAGCGCTTTTCTCTATGCTTCTTTTTCTCTTTATACTTCTCTCTATGCTTTTTTGTTTTTCTTTCAGCAGCAGTCCGTCATTCCATGCCGAGTTCTCTGCAGATTTTACAGGCAGTACCTGAGATATCAAATTCTTCCTCGCGGATCGTGATATCGGCATATCTGTCATACAGAGGGCTGCGCTCCTGATACAGGTCCTCCAGCGTCTGGCCGGCACGCAGTGCTACGCCGCGCGCCTTCAGACTCCCAAGCCTCTTCTTCAGATTTTCACAGGACTCCCACAGATAGACGACCGTCCCAATGGATTTCAGATGCTGCATGGCGTTTTCACCGTAAACGACGCTGCCGCCGGTCGCTATCACGCAGTGTTCCGTACGGACACCGCTGTTTACCCTGTCCTCGACCTCCAGGAATCCATCGGTTCCTTTTTCTGCGATAATCTCAGAGAGTTTCTTTCCTTCTTTTTCCTGAATGAGGATGTCTGAATCGATAAAGTGATAGCCGATCCGCTTGGCCAGCACAACGCCTACGGTGCTCTTCCCGGCGCCGGGCATACCGATCAGAATGATATTGGTCGTGTCCATCGCTGTCTCTCCTTGATGTCCGTTTATTTCGACATGAACTTACTTCTTCGCATAATGGCAGCATTCACTTATACCGACCATTCTAACATGATACTGCCACCTTGTTGACACATAAATTGCCAGAAGTCGATATCATACAAAAATTGATGGAAGTCGATATCACCGCCTGCAGTGGCAATGGCATCCGGGTGGCTCCGGGTGACCTTTTTGATTTTCTTACATTGCCCATTGTTTTTATGCCAAAAAAGGAACTCTTTTCAATATAGCAGAATATTTTACATCAGTCAGTATATAAGATTCCATCACAAACTTTATTAAGCCCGATTCCGTGATATAATCACATAAAGCCCTGCGATCCGCCAGGCTGCCACATCAGCTGTTACTGTTGGCTCATCCCGATATCGTGCTTTGCCTCTGCTGCAGCAAAGCCCCTGCGTCTGGTCCTGTTTTCCTGGATTGTATTATGAATGAACAGATGAAAAAGCGCAAACGCTCAATCCTTATCATACTGATCATTATGATCACAGCAGCGGGCACCGCCATCGCACTGGCATATGCCGGATATCTGCCGGGCTTTTATCCGTGCCGACGCTTCGATAACGGCGAGACCGTATTTTACATCATCCGCCATGCCGAGACCGAAGCCAATGTAGAGGGCATTCTGTCAGGCTCAGGCGGCGATTATCCGCTCACTGCGCGTGGAAAAAAACAGGCAGAAGCATTGGGAAAAGGTCTGCGCGGCACCCGGTTTGACAGCTGTTACACCAGCGAAATGGGCAGAGCCCGGACGACAGCAGAGATCGTACTTGATCAGTCAGATAACCCGGAAACAAAAGTATATCAGGAAGCCGGCCTCGACGACCTCAACTGGGGCAGTCTCGAAGGCAGATCCATTGCTGACCTGTCCTCCCGATGGTCGGATTTTTCCATCGAAGCTGTCATCGGTGACGGAACCGACCGGAATTGTATCTCTGTCAGCGGTGTGGAAACCAGATATGCCTGTACAGAAAGAATTACAGAAACGATGAACCGTCTCGCCAGCGACAGAAAGAATATCGGCAGAAGGATTCTCATCTCAGCACATTCATCCATATCCTGGTTCATTGAAAATGCCATCAAGGACGATCCAAGAGATTATTCAGAGATTGATAACGCATCCCTCACGGTACTCGTATACAAAGATGGCAAATGGGAGATCAAGGATTATAATGACACGCAGTACAGCACGATGCGGGAGAGATTGAAAGCGTACTGAGCGGCGTCAGCCTGCAAACAGAGGATTAACAGGTCATTTTCTCAACATAAAATACATACAAAAAGAGCAGGTATCCTGCTGAACACACCGTTCAGTAAGACCCTGCTCTTTCCATTTCTGTTCTCACCCGCAAACCGCGGGTATCACAGAAA
>ONKP01000016.1 GCA_900318405.1 uncultured Eubacteriales bacterium
ATTATGTATACGCAGAACACACTTTTTTCACATTTTTTTGAACAGGTCTACACAATTCACTCGTAGACTGTGGAGAGTTGATGTATTGTGTCAAAATTTTGTGCGTTTTCAACCGCCAGAAAGATGAACACAGCATCAGGCATTCTGCTGACTATCTCATCAGAGCTTCCCACAACCTGCTGAACGCTTTTCAGCCGAACTGACGGATATCTCATCTGAGCAGACCGCAGCCTGCCGAACACATTTTAAAAAGGAAGGACAACGCAAATGATACAGGTAGAACATCTCACAAAGCGCTACGGAGACCGCAAGGCTATCGACGACCTCACATTCTCCGCCGAAAAAGGCCATATCTACGGCTTTCTCGGGCCCAACGGCGCAGGCAAATCCACGACCATGAACATCATGACGGGTTACCTCTCCGCCACATCCGGAACGGTAAAGATCAACAATTTCGATATTACGCGTCAGCCGGAGGAGGCAAAGAAGAACATCGGCTATCTGCCGGAGATTCCCCCTGTGTACACCGATATGACCGTGCGCGAATATCTGTCCTTTGCCGCCGATCTGAAAGGCGTCGCCAGAAAAAATAATGCCGGGGCGGTTGAACATGCGCTGAAATGCACCGGCACCTCCGGTGTCAGCGAGCGTCTGATCAAAAACCTGTCCAAAGGCTACCGCCAGCGTGTCGGCCTTGCGCAGGCGATCATCAATGATCCCGAGGTCATCGTTCTCGATGAGCCGACCGTAGGACTCGACCCGGAGCAGCAGCGCGAGATGTTCGATTACATTCGCACGCTCCGTGACGACCACATCGTCATCATCAGTTCCCATATTCTCTCCGATATCAGCGCCGTCTGCGATTATATCTGGATCCTGAACAAAGGTCATCTGATCGCAAGTGACACCCCGGAAAACATCCGCGAGGGCAGCCAGCATAAGCAGGAAGTCCGCATTGTCGTACTCGCCGACAGCGAACAGAAGCTCGGCGACGTCCTGCGGCTTGTGCAGAACGTCGTCAGCGTAGATACCTCCGTCGTGGAGGATCCCGGCAACGGCGCCCCGAAACAGATTCAGGCCGTCATCCGCTCAGATTCCGAACTGGATATCCGTCCGGCCATCTCTCAGGCCGTCAGCAGCGCCGGCATGTTTTTCCTGGAGATGAACCGCACGAAGAAGAGTCTGGAGGACGCTTTCCTGGCACTCACAGACAGCGACGACGAAAAAATCCACGCGGAAAAGCAGCGTGCGGCGGAGAAAGTGCAGCATAAATTCAGAAAAGCCAAAGCCGATCGTGAGAAAGCGGCTGCGGAAGACACCATCGTTTCCGCATCTGACAGTCAGGCTGCCGCGTCAGACGCAGCTCACACCGCGAATGCGGCAAATACTGACAGTGCTGCCGCAGCAGGAGAGGCCGGCACTGCCGGTTCGGCAGATACTGACAGTGATACCGCAGCAGATGACCATGCGCAGAAGGAGGAACAGTAAATCATGAACGCCATAGCAAAAAGAGACTTCCAGTCTTATATGCATACATTTATCGGATGGCTGTTTATCGGCGTCCTCTGGGCCTTCTGGTCATTTTTTGTCGCAAACTACAACTTCATCGGACTGAATTCAGGAATCGCCTCTACCCTCACAGCTTCAGAGATCATCTTCCTGATCCTCATGCCGATTCTCTGCATGCGTTCTTTCTCCGATGAGCAGAGAACAAAAACAGACCAGATGCTTTTCACGGCACCTGTCTCCGTGGGAAAGATCGTGCTCGGCAAGTTCTTTGCCCTGGTGCGCGTGTACTCCATCCCGGTGATCCTGATGTGCCTGTACCCGCTGATCCTGTCACGGTTTGGCACGGTTTCCTTTGTACAGAGTTACGTCGCTATTCTGGGCGTATGGCTCTACGGTCTGGCATGCATCGCTGTCTGCGTCTTCGCCTCCTCCCTCACAGAGAACCCGATCATCGCAGCCGTTCTCGGCTTCGCCTTTCTGTTCCTCGGCTACCTTGTACCGAGCATTCAGAACATGGTCAGCAACAGCACGGTTTCCAAGGTACTCGGTGCCTTTGATATCTGCGGCAGATTTGAAGATTTTCTGCAGGGAACCTTTGACCTCTCTGCCATGATCTACCTGATCGTCGTGATCTTCCTGTTTCTTTTTCTCACAGCACAGGTGCTGCAGAAACGCCGCTTTGTTTTTTCAAAGAAGACCTTCTCCCTCGGTGCCTACAGCTCAACGATGATCATTGTCGCTATCGCTGCCGCTGTCATCGTCAACTTCGCGGCGGCACAGCTGCCGACATCGCTGAAGTCCGTCGACCTCACGACCAACGGCATCTATTCCCTGACGGACGATACCAAAAATATGCTGACCGATCTCGATAAGGATGTCACGATCTATGTGCTCGCCAGTGAAGACGACGCGGACAACACGATCAAACACCTGGTTGAGAATTACGCGGCGGCTTCGGATCATATCTCCGTTCAGTACATCGACCCCGTATCGAACCCGACCTTTATCCAGAAATATACGACCGATACCTCAAACCTCTACATGAACAGTCTGGTTGTGGAGTGCGGCGACCGCTACAAGATCGTAAACTCCAGCGATATGTATGAGACCTCCGTCGATTACAACACCTATCAGCAGAAGACAACCGGCTTCGACGGCGAGGGGCAGGTGACATCGGCGATCGACTATGTAACCCGCGACAATCTTCCGAAAATCTACACCCTGACAGGTCACGGTGAGACCACACTATCCACGACATTCTCGGACGCACTCTCCAAGCTGAACATCGATTCCACGGATCTTGACCTCATGCAGAACGACACTGTTCCGGATGACGCACAGGCCGTGATCATCTACGGCCCTACCTCTGATCTCTCAGACGATGACCTGCAGAAGCTGGAGGATTACTGCAATAACGGCGGCAATCTGATCGCCGTCATCAATTACGAAGGCGGTGCGGACCTGACCAATTACAACAAGCTCCTCACAGACTTCGGCATCTCCACAAGCTCGGATATCGTTCTCGACAGCGACAGCAGCCGCTACTATCAGTATCCTTTCTACCTGCTGCCGAACGTCCAGAGTGACGACATCACCTCACAGATCGACAACGGTTATATTATGTCGCCGTTCTCCACACCGCTTGTGACCGATGACAGCAATAAGGACATCACCTACACGCCTCTGCTCGTCACCTCGGAAAATTCCTATACCAGAGGGAACGTTGAGTCGCAGAGCGATCTGCAGCCCTCCGACAGCGACACCATGCAGGCTTACAACGTCGGCGTCAAGGCCGTCCGCAGCGACGATAACGGCGGTGGAACCGCGATTGTTTATTCGTCCAATTATATTTTTAACGACAATGCGAACCAGATGGTTTCCGGCTCGAACCTGAACCTCTTCAACGGAACCGTATCCGCACTTGTCAATACGGACAGCTCGATCTCCATTCCTGTCAAGGAATATGCAGACGCATCACTGACCATCGCCACCTCCACCGGTGTGACGCTGACCATTTTCTTCGACATTCTCCTGCCGATCGTGATCCTGGCGAGCGGACTTGTCATCTGGCTGAGAAGACGTAAAAAATAAACTGGCTTTACAGCCGGCAGACATCTGTGTGAAGACTTATAAGATTGAAACGGAGAACTCTAAACATGAAAAGACAGAAAATTCAGCTGATTGTACTCCTGATCATCTGCGGTGTCGCTCTGGCCGCATATTTCGGCTTCAAACATTATAACGATAAACAGGAGGCGGCAGAGGATACCACATATACAGCTTATACCGTTGATACCAGTCAGATCCAGCAGATCGACTGTCACAACGAAGCGGGTTCCTTCACGGTTGCCCGCGGCGATGACGATGATTCCTGGGTTTTCCCAGACCATCCGGATGAAACTGTTGATACCTCACAGGTTGAGTCCATGCTGAATCTCCTCTCGGAGATCAAATCGGACAACGAAGTAACAAACGTCACATCCCCGGAGGATTACGGGTTCGGCGATGATCCGACGATCATCATTGAACTCACGATGAAGGATGGCAGCAAAGAGACGCTGTATGTAGGCAGTAAGAATTCGACGATCTCTGCCTACTATTTCCGGGTCGGTGATTCGGACACCATCTATACCGTCAATACCTCTTTCTACAGCACCTTTAATCTGGATCATCCTTCCCTCGTAAGCACGGATTCTACGTCCTCTTCTTCGACAGAACAGCCGACGGAGGCCGTATCCAGCAGCTCGGCATCCTGAAAAAACAATGCGTGTGTTAACTTAAACAGGCCAGTATCGTCCTCAGCTTCCACAGCGACCGGCTCACTGTACGTTTTTCTGTTCGCTCGCACGCGCTTATTTGCGGCCCTCTGACAAAACGCGCAGAAATGCTTTCAAAATCCTAAGATCACGAGATGCTTTTGGAAGCATTTCTGCTTGAACGGTTGTCACCCGGGCCGCAGCTAGCGTGCTCACTCACCACGAAAAACGCACAATGTTCGCCGGTCATCTGTGGAAGCTGCGAGATAATTGGCCGAACCTTCAATCAACACAACCAGAAGATTTGTGAATTCTCCATGTGTGAACCAATTACACGCATTTGCGTCACATTTATTTCACGCTTTTTTCACTAAGCTGTGGCATGATAAAAGAGTATCGATAATAAAGGTTTTCTCTTCAGGAAATACATAGCATTTTTCTGAAGGAAGCCATGACTATGCAAAACAACAGCTTTCCCATCAGGTTAGCTGAGAATCAGGAGGTTGATCAGAAATGAGTGACGAGTGGAAAGATAATCCGACCAACGGTAATTCAGAACCGGCCGGAAATGCAGCAGGCAGCAGCGCTGCAGAAGGAACATCGGGCGTGACACCTGAAAATACGGCAGGAAGCAGCAATCCCGATACCGGCAGCCTGAACAACGATGGCAGCGGCACCGGCAGTCAGGGCAGCACCACATCAAACAATGGCGCATACAATGGCGGCCAGACGAATTACCAGCAGAACAATCAGCAGGCGTATTACCAGCAGCGCTATGGTTCTGCACCGCATAATGCTTACGAACAGAATGGTCAGCCGTATAATAACGGCCAGAATTATGATCAGGGCAATGCCAACGGCAGTCAGAACAGCCAGAACGGCGGCAATGGATATGGCGGTGCAGGCAATCCCCGCGGATACGGATACGGTCCGAACTACGGTCAGGGATACGGCGGAAACGGTAATTTCCGCGGATACGGTTATGGCCCGAACAACGGGCAGAATTACAACCAGGGCGGCAATGCCTTCAACGGACGACCGAACGGGCCGCAGGGTTACGGACCGAATAACGGACAGGGATACGGACCCGGAGCAAATTTCGGCGGCCCTGATCAGAACCGCAGAGGCCCGAAGCATGGCAACGGCAGCCGCATCGGCTGGTCCGTCCTGAGCGGTGTCATCATCGGCGGCGTGGCTGCGTTGATTTTTATCGTTGCTGCAGCTCTGACGCTTCCGCGGATGATTGATAAAGCTGTCGACAATGCAGCTTCTCAGGCCGCAGATACCATTGAAGAGAATCTGAAGAGCGATATTCAGGATCTCTTCTCCAACCCATTCGGAAGCTCCAACGGACAGCTCCCGGACAATGGTTCCGATAATGATTCCGGTAATGCACCGGATGACGGATCTGACAAGAATTCCGACAACGATGACAGCGAGGACGTTCAGTCCGGCAGTGATTCATCCTCCAGCTCTCTCAGTGAGAACACCGCATTCCTCGGCTTATACGGATGCGATGTATCAGACGCTGAAGGCCTGGAAGACGGCGTTGACTATCCGGACGGCGCTTATATCACACAGGTGATCTCCGGAAGTCCCGCAGACCTCGCAGGTCTCAAGGAAGGCATGATCATCACGAAGATCGATGGTGAGGATGTCACCGGATTCAAGCAGCTGCAGAGCATTATCCGCAGCCATGCACCGGGTGATAAGGTTGTTCTCACAGTCAAAAAATACAGTGACGGAGAATTCAAGGAGTCCACGCATGACGCCACGCTCACGAATCTCCCGGTAAGCTCAGGCAATTCCTACGGACTGGGCAATCAGTAATACACGCTTTTCAAAAGAGGGCCTCGCAGCACATGCCGCGAAGCCCTCTTTTCTGACCTTTTATGATATTTGCTTTATGCTGTTTGTACTTTTTATCGCGCTGTTAAAGTTTACGCCGTTCAGAATGCAGTTATCTTGCAGAAGCCTCTGCCTTCTTTTCATACATGCTGCTTCTGAATATCTTTTCTTTGTACCTGCGGAGTCCATAGAACAGGAGCACACCCAGCACGCCGCAGCCGAGTACCTCGCCGACACCGACTGTCAGCATCATAAACGGAACGGGCAGATTAATGCCATACGCGTAGCGAAGAACAAACGGAACAACGATCGTGTTCGCAATGATCGGCGGAAGGCAGGCGATCACGGGTTTGCGATTTCTGAGCATCCAGGTTCCCCATGCGCCGGCCAGTGTAGCCAGGCTGCCGAAGATGATATCCGGAAGAGCTGCGCCGCCGAGGATATTACCCAGCAGGCATCCGACAAACAGTCCAGGAATGGCCGCCGGCGTAAACATCGGCAGAATTGTCAGTGCTTCCGCAATACGGAGCTGGACTTCGCCGAAGGATATGGCAGCAAAGACAAATGTCAGGACCACATAGATCGCTGCAATCATTGCCGCCTGCGTCAGGTACAGTACGTTTTTGTTTTTCATGATTCAATCTCCTTTAGTTTTGTTTTTCGTCAGGAAGGTCTCGAACTGACGTATTCACCCTGTATCAGGGCCACGGACTACGGTAACATCATCCGCCCGCGATTGCAAGCCCGTCTGTGCATTTGTGTCGAGCATTGTTTATCAGATAGATCTGACTGTTTTTCGAAATTTTGTTATATCTTGTTATATCTTCAAAAATTTGTCAGATGTTGTTATATCTTCTGTCAAGCCAGCTTATCCCGCAAATTACATCTGTTTTTTATTTCGTTCCTCATCAATCCCCCTGCAATTATGCTAGAATAAAAGCAATCAGAAACGCCGTCTGCACGAAACGGAGAAAAGATGAAGAGATATATATCCGACCAGCATTTTTTCAGTCAGAAGGTAATGGAGAAAATGGACAAACGGCCGTTTTCCTCTGTGGAAGAGATGAACGAATACATGATCGCCCAGTGGAACGACACTGTCCGGGGAGGCGATCAGATCTATGTGCTCGGCGACATGTTCGACTGGAATTTTGTGGGCAGTGCCGATCCGATCAACAAAGTCCTCCACCGTCTCCGCGGAAAAATACACCTGATCTGCGGCAACCATGACGCCAGCTGGCTGAACAGGCCCGGCATCGACCGCGACCGGTTCACGTGGATCGACTGCATGCGTGAAATCGAGGACGGTCCGAGGAAAGTCATCATGAACCACTTCCCGATGCCCGTATTCGGCGGCAACCACCTGTATCTGAAGAACGGCGAGCCGATGATCTGGGCGCTCTACGGCCATGTGCACGACACCGCGGAGGCGCAGTTCATCTACGACATCGAGGATATGGGCGAACAGCGTTTTCTCACGACAACCCAGGGAAAAACAGAGCGGATGCGCTGCAACATCATCAACTGCTTCTGCATGTACAGCGATTACCGTCCGCTGTCGCTCGACGAATGGATCGAGATGCACAACCAGCGGACAGCTGCCCGCCGCGCCGCAGGAAAGCAGCCGATGGCTGATCCCAGCCAGCCTGATCAATAAAAACAATCGGGCTGCAAATTCTGACCCGATCAATAACAGGATCTTAAGATGAATTGCCGATCCATCACCTGTCAGGTCAGATGTGTTGTCAGATCACACCTGCAGAGATGATGCAGAGCCCGGATATCCTGCAGGATGATCTTGAATGCAGATATATGGAGGAGGCAGAATACCATGAAGTATGTCAATAAATTCAGTGGTCGTGAAGAGAAAAAATATCTGCAGTCGCTCAGCGAAGAGGAAAAATACGAAGCTTTCAACGAAATGATCGCAGACTCGCGTCACATCGTCTTCTTCGGCGGCGCAGGTGTATCCACAGAAAGCGGCGTCCCCGATTTCCGCTCGAAAGACGGCCTGTACAATCAGCACGATGTCCGCTTCGACGCCTATACGCCCGAATATCTCCTGTCCAACGACTGTCTCTACGCACATTCCGATGTGTTCTACGAATTCTATCGTCAGAAAATGAACGCAGAAGGCATCGAACCGAACGCTGCCCACAAAAAGCTCGCTGAAATGATGCTGAAGGGAAAGCTCGACTGCGTCATCACACAGAACATCGACGGTCTTCATCAGAAAGCCATGGACGAGATGGCGCCCGACGCTGCCACCGCAGAAAAGCTGAACCGAAAGGTCTATGAGATCCACGGCTCCACACTGCGCAACTACTGTGACAAATGCGGCAAAAAATATCCGGCCGACTATATTTTTAAGAGTGAAGAGCGTGTGCCGCACTGCGACTGCGGCGGCATGATCCGTCCGAACGTCACACTCTACGGTGAGATGCTCCCGGCAGAAGCCTGGCGCAATGCCGAGACTGCCTGCGAGCAGGCCGATCTCATGATCATCGGCGGCACTTCCCTCTCCGTCTATCCGGCGGCGAACCTGATCGACTACTTCCGCGGCAAATACCTCGTTCTCATCAACCGGGACGCCACCAGCCGCGGTGTATCCGCCGATCTCACCTTCCACGACTCCATCGGGAAAGTGCTCTCACAGGTAACGGTCTGAATTCATAAAATTTCAGGTTTGATGTGAGGATAAGGCTCACTGCCCGCGTACATAAAGACTCCACACACTGCTTCGGCAGTGGACGGAGTCTTCCGCAAACGAAAGGGAAAAAGTATGAAACCGCAGGATCTGATCTGTGTCATAGATGTGCAGAATGTCTATCTGCCGGGAGAACAATGGGCCTGTCCGACAATGCAGACAGCCATGGAGAACATCAGCTGCATTCTCGACCATGCTGCGCGGGATCAGGTACTCTTCTCCCGTTTCGTCAAACCGGTAAACCCCTTCGGCCGTTGGAACACCTACAACGAAAAATACCAGGCCGTCAACGACGACGCCTGGCTGAACGAACTCGCGGAGCCCCTGAAAAGCCGCCAGAAAGCAGACAGATACCGTCTCTGCGATAAAAGCGTATATTCCCTCATGAAAGTACCGGAAGCGCGTGAGGCGGCATTAAAGGCCACAGCCGCCGGCGGACGCCTCGTTCTCACGGGCGTCGTTGCCGAATGCTGCGTGCTGTCCACCGCATTCGAAGCCATCGATCTCGGCTGCGAAATCATCTATATCACCGATGCCGTCTCCGGCCTCGATGAAGCCAAAGAATCCGGCTCCGCCCTGATGCTGCAGGGGCTCTCCCCCGTGCACACACAGCTTCTCACGACAGAAGAATATTTGGGTGAAAATTCACGTTAGACGAATGAGGTAAACGCAATTTGCAGGTTTTATCACGTTATCGCTGCAATCGCGGCAATTGCGTAAAAATACCCGGGAAATGGTGATTTCAGACCATTTCCCGGGTATTTTTCTGATTCTGTAAATATCACCCGGTGTTTTACGGAAGAACCACAGCGTCCATGAGTATCCGCGTCGCCACAAACAGCGGGTGCATATGCACCCTCATTTCAGTCCACGCGAAGGTTCTCCCCCACCAGACCATTCCACGCGCCATCAATCTTCGCATCCTCATGCGCGATCAGCCACTTGTTCACCGCTGCCAGCATCTTATCCTCCGGCTCGCCCTTATGTGCCGTGGCCGTCTCCTCATTCGTTCCCTTCGGAAGAACAACAACACAGCGGAACGGTGCATCACCGACAGAGCACGGTGCATAATGCAGCGTCGTCGCATATACTTCGATCATCGTCCCGGCCGGTACGAGAAAAGCCTCTACCTTTGCCGTATCATAATGAAAATCATCTGTGATGTCCTGCTCTTTCCCGAGAAGGAGAATCAGGTCATTCTCCGCAATATTGATCTCAGAAGAGCGATGATACTCCAGCGCATTCAGCAGTTTATTGTAGCCATTGCAATATCCGATCTGTACCGGAAGCTCGCCGTATACAACCCGCTGAATTTCCTTACCGGACGCCGTATTCTCCAGTGCCGGATCCGAAGCCACGTAGATCGTATGATCAGCCGGCCGCTCCGTTTTTTTCAGTGCCTCCATGACACCGCTCACATCAACGCCCGTGATCACACGGCCATACGGGCGAAAAGCCGGATCAGTAACCTTCTTAATTTCCATGATCTGCCCCATCCATTTCTTTACCTTATATCGCGTGTTCGTCTCACCTCATCACATCATGTGTGAGGATGAAGCTCACTGCCCGCGTATACATGCGCGGCCGTCGGAACGGAGAAAAATATCCGCTGCCGCCGGCCGCGTGTCCAACGTTAATTACACATTACATAGATCAGAGTGTTCCCCACGGATTCTCTGTAGCATACCGATCACCGGCCGGCTTGTTGTATCCGATCTCGGAAGGATCTACGCCGATGTACTTCAGTGCATCATAAAGTGCCTTAGCGTAATGTCCGAACATCACAGCGCCGTGATGCGGGTAATTCTTCTCGATCAGCTCATAGCGATAGAAGCGTCCCATCTCCTTGATGGCGAATACACCGATGGATCCGAACGAACGGGTCGCAACCGGAAGAACCTCGCCCTCAGCTGCATACGCACGGAGCTTGTTGTCAGCGGTCGACTGCAGTCTGTAGAATGTGATCTCGCCGGGTTTGATATCGCCCTCGATCGTTCCGTCGCACCACTCTGCCGGATGGGTGTTGGCCATGATCTTCTGATAATCCAGATGCGGGCTCTGGAGCAGGTTGCTGCAGGTATTGCCGCAGTGGAAGCCCATGAACGTATCCGTGAGCTTGTAATCATAGTCAAATTTGCCCTTGATGCTCTGCTCGTACATATCCTTCGGTACGGAGTTGTTGATATCCAGCAGGGTAACCGGCTTATATCCTGGAATGCCGGCCAGCACTTCGTGGTCAGCGCTACATATTTTCTGTATCCTCTGTGCTCCTCGATGAGATCGGTCAGCGTCAGCTCATACTGTGCCAGCTTGTCAAGCATCGGCGGAACCTTATCCTCCGCATATCCCATCTCCTTGACCATATCAGCCTTGATGGCAGCGATTCTCTCGTCACCCTCATGCTTCAGGTATGCTTCATACAGATCAAGCTCGGACTCCTCGTCGATCTCAACGCCCAGATTGAACAGCTGCTTCACCGGTGCGTTGCATGCGAAGAAGTTGGCAGGTCTCGGTCCGAAGGAAATGATCTTCAGGTTGGACAGGCCGTATCTTACTCTCGCGATCGGAAGGAAATCATGGATGTTGTCGGCAACGCCCTCAGCATCGCGAACCGGGTTCTCCGGGATCCACGCCTTGGTATTGCGGAGTGCCAGGTTATAAGAAGCGTTCAGCATACCGCAGTAAGCGTCGCCTCTGCCCTGCACACCGAGCGTGCTGCCGGATTCCTCCGCTGCCGCACTGAACATAACCGGTCCGTCGAAGTGCTTTGCCAGCAGTGTCTCGGAGATCTCCGGTCCGAAATTGCCGAGGTAAACGCAGAGTGCGTTGCAGCCTGCATTTTTGATATCCTCAAGCGCATTGACCATGTCGATCTCACTCTCAACGATGGTGATCGGGCACTCATAGATATCCTCTGCACCGTACTTCTTTGTGTAGGCGTCTACGACAGCCTTGCGGCGGTTGACAGCCAGCGGTGCCGGAAAACAGTCACGGCTGACGGCTACAATGCCGACCTTGATCTCAGGAATGTTATTCATTTTCAGTTACCTCCTTGGAATTATAGTTTTTATATACACACCCGCGGAAAAAATACCGCAGATCATGTCCCCATAAATTCAGTTCTTGGACATCGCGATCGTCCCGGTTCTCTGCACCTCAAGGATGCCGTAGCTGCGGACAAGCTCGATGAATTCGGAAATCGTATCCGGATCCGCATGCAGCTCGATCACCATGTTCTTCGGTGATACGTGTAAAATTTTTGCCCCCATGACGCTGCAGAGCTCGATCAGGCTTCCCCTGTTTGTCTGGGAATAGGCCACCTTGATCAGCATCATCTCCAGCTCTACGCTCTTCGTCTCCTCCAGACGGCGGACCTTGATCACATCCACCCTCTTGTTCAGGTGTTTTTCGATCTGATCGATCGTCCTGAGGTCCGCGTTGGAAACGATCGTCATCGAGGAGATGTCATGCTGCTCGGTCTCTCCCACGGCCAGCGATGTAATGCTGTAGCCGCGCCTTGCGAAAAGATTGGCAATGCCGGAAAGCACGCCGTCCTTATTCTCAACTAATACGGAAAAAATACCCTTCACTGTTGTCTCACCTTTGCCTGTACTTTATTTTCTGCTCTGTCTCATCTGCGGCACCCTGTATGCGGCACCGTCTGCTGTTGCTGTGAATATATGGCTGATCAGTCGCCTGCAGCCAATATGCCGGAATGATTTCCCGGATCATCACTTCGTATTGTTGGCCTCATCAATCTCACATACCATGATGCAGGCCTTCGGGCAGGCCAGGAAGCGGTCAAGCTCCTCATCCAGCTGATCATTGCTGTCCGCATAGAAATAATCCATGTCGTAGGCCTCGGCCAGTTTGTCGTAATGCGGGTAATTATAGAGCTGCACGCCGTAGTAATGCGCGTCGTAGGTCTTCTCCTGATGCTCACGCACCAGTCCCAGATACTGGTTCCTGTTCACGAGGATCTTGAGCGGGATCTTGTTGACCGCGATCGTCGCGAGCTCAAACATCGACATCTGAAAAGCACCGTCGCCGCACACAGCTACGACCTGCTTGTCGGGATCCGCCATCTTCGCGCCCACGGCCGCCGGGATCGAATACCCCATCGTACCCATGCCGCCCGTCGTAAGGAAACGGCCGTTTTTCATCACATAGTTATCCGCAGACCAGAGCTGGTTCTGGCCGACATCCGCCACGTAAATCGCGTCGTCGTCCATTTTTTCCGAGAGCTTCTGCACGAGCGTCATCGGGTTCACGAGCCGGTCGCTGAACTTGCGATGATCGACGGTGTTCTTCTTGAACTCCGCGAGCTGCGCGAGCCACGCCTTCGTGTCCAGATGAATGTCCGCCTCCAGCAGATGTTCAAAAATAATCGCCGCGTCTCCCACAAGCGGAATCGTGGGACCGAGATTCTTGCCGATCTCAGCGGAATCGATATCAATGTGGATGATGTTGACACGCTGCTCCAGTGCCTCCGGCTTCGGGACAGACCGGTCCGCGACGCGTGCGCCCACGATGATCAGCAGGTCGCTGTTTGCCACGGCCTCATTGGAATACGGCTTGCCGGTGCTTCCCAGCATACCGAAGTAGAGCGGATGCTCCTTCGGCAGCACGCCGATGCCCATCATCGTCGAGACGAGCGGGATCTGATTTTTTTCGCAGAACTTCCGCAGCACGCCCTCCGCGTTGCCGAGGATCACGCCGCCGCCCGCACAGATCAGCGGTTTCTTCGCCTGATTGATCGCGTGGACGACCTTTTCCATCTGCTGGCCATTGCCCTTAATGCTGGGCTTGTAGCCGCGGATGCTGACCTCCTCGGGATAATGGAACTCCTTTTTCAGCGTCTGCATCTGCACATCGCAGGGGATATCGATCAGCACCGGTCCCTTGCGACCCGTATTCGCGATATAAAACGCCTCCCTGAAAATTCTCGGGATGTCGTCTGCATTTTTGACCAGATAGCTGTATTTCACGAACGACTCCGTCGCGCCTCGCATGTCCGCTTCCTGAAAGACATCGCGCCCAAGCAGGTCGCTCCGCACCTGTCCGGTAATGGCGATGATCGGGATACTGTCCGCGTGCGCCGTTGCCAGCGCCGTGATCAGGTTCGTTGCTCCGGGGCCCGATGACGTCACACACACCGCGGGTTTCCGCGAGATCCGGGCGTACCCGCTCGCGGCGTGCCCCGCCGCCTGCTCCTGCCGCACGAGGATATGCTCAATGGAATCTCTGTTCTCGTACAGCGCCTCATAAAAAGGTGCGATCGCCACGCCGGGAATGCCGAATATTTTCGTGATACCTTCCTTTTTCAGGCACTCAACCATTGCCTCCGCGCCATTCATCTATACCTGTTTCCTCCTGTCTGCTTTTTAGTCATACTGATATTGTCTGGCTGCCGCAGACAATCCTGTGTCTGCTGTCCTGCCTGTAACTGTCACATCGCTCAGGACACTTGTACATATTATACTACAACCACCTGTGATAAAGATACGGAAAATATTGACGCCACCTCATCCATGCAGCCCGAAAACATGAATTTCAGCCGTTCTTCAGCCCGCCAGACCGCACCATAACATTTTTCTGCTAGTCCAATGGCAAAAAAATGCTGTACAGGTTTTCGTTTTTTCAGAAACCCTGTACAGCATTTTCATGTAATTTACAAACCACCTGTTATTTCTGCGTGCCGCTTCGCACTTCGTGCTCCTGCGTCGGACTTATCAGTACGCCGAGGTGGAACCTGAGCCTATGATCTGCTGATAGAGATTGGCACTGCCGTTGTCGCTGTTATTATTCGCAGATGACTGCTGGCTTCCCAGTGCATCTGTCTCGCTCTCCAGCGTTACCGTAGCTTTCTGCTCCGTGTAATTGCCGTCGCTGCCTGCTCTCTGGTAGGTGATCTCCACCTGATCGCCGGATTTATAGTATTCCAGCTGATTCGTCAGTTCCTCTGCCGTGCTCACATCCGTTCCGCCGATACCGGTGATGATATCACCTTTCTGCAGACCTGCCTGATCAGCTGCACTGCCGGAAGCTACTGATGTAACACCGACACCTTCCGGAATACCGTAGATCTGTGAATAATCAGAGGTAACATCCGTAATCGTAATGCCGAGGTAACCTCTCTCCTCGTCAGAATATTTTTCCTTCGTCTCCTGGCTCATCAGCTCCTGAAGAATAGGCTGTGCCTTGTTGATCGGGATAGCGTATCCCATGTTATCAACCGTTGCGTTGCCGGAAGAAGTGGATGCCTTCGCCTCGTTGATACCGATCAGCTCGCCCTTCATGTTCAGCAGAGCGCCGCCGGAGTTACCGGAGTTGATGGCTGCATCGGTCTGAATCAGTCCGCTGGATGTAAAGGTCGTTGTACCGTCGGACAGATCAAGCGAACGGTCAAGTGCGCTCACGTAACCGCTGGTCACTGACTCACCATAACCAAGAGCGTTACCGATGACAACTACCTGATCACCGAGTGCTGCCTGATCGGAATCACCGATCGTGATAGCCTTGATCTGATTCAGTGTGGACTCTGACAGATCGCTGGTCTTGACTGCGACAACAGCCAGATCGTTATCAGAATCCGATCCCTTTACATTTGCCTCATAAGCCGAGTCATCACAGAAGCCAACGGAAACCTGATCAGCACCGTTGATGACGTGGTTGTTCGTAGCGATCAGCACCTCATCGTTATTGATCTCAAGGATCACCCCGGAGCCGGCGCCCTCAACCTGATAATCCTGTGTTCCACCGAAGAAGCTCTGCATCTGCTCCACGCTCATGGTGGAAATCGTCACCATGGCAGGCATCGCATTCTGTGCAACCTCAGCCACAGTCAGTTCTCCGTCGCCGTTGGAATCCGCTGTATCCGTCGTCTCGCTGAGATCCTTTCCGTCATTCGAGGTCAGGCTCCCGCTCGTGGATTTCGTATCGCTGCTGTCCGATGATGATGAAGATGCGGAAGTAACCGATGTATCCGAGCTGTCCGCAGATGCTGTAGCCGCAGCCGATCCGGCGCTCGCCGCCGAATCAACAGCATACATCGTTGTTCCTGCGATCAGTCCGAAGATCAGGGCCGATGCAACAACCTTTGCCCAGTGACTGCCGTTGCCGTTTTTCTTCTTTTTCCCATTCTTGTTTCCGTTACTGCTGCCACCGGTGCCCGGCCCGCTGTAATTGCCATAGCCGCCGCCCGTACCGTAGCCGTTGTTCTGATTATAATTGTAATTGTTTCCATTTTCATAATATCCGTTATCCATAACACTGCACATCCTTTCCGTGTTCAGAATGATCAAATTTCATTTATCATTTTGCTGATATATTGCTTTACTGTTTGCTCTGGCTTTATTGCTTCATTGCCATACTGTTTGCTTTGGCTTAATTTCTTCATCGCCATTCCTTAGCTTCTGACACACATAATAATTTCCATTTGTGATCGCATTTTGTGAATTCCGTGTTCACTTTTTGATGGAAATGTGTTTATTCTGTGAAGACAGACATTATACAATATCTGAATACAGATATCTTCATATCCTGCCGAAATCATGATGCGTGAATAGTATGATAACAGTGTCAAAAGTCATCACCCACGTTGCACTTGTGCAAAAGTGGGTGAATGACTTATTGACACTGTTATCATACTTATGACACCTACATCATAGTATGATAACAGTGTCAAATATATTTCAGGAGGCAAATATATGTTTCTCGCAGATTATCACACCCACACAGAATACAGCATAGACGGTGAGGGCCCGCTCGACGCCATGTGTGAAAAAGCAATTGCCGAAGGACTCGACGAGCTGGCGATCACCGACCATATGGACATCATCAGCGGACAGTCCTGTGACTACTGGCTTCCCATGGATAAGTCCTACCCGGCGATCCGGGCGGCAAAAGAGCGCTATGCCGGCCGCCTGCGCGTCGTCATCGGTGTGGAACTCGGCGAACCCATGGCCAATCCGGCCGCTGCCGATGAATTTTTCCGGCGCGTACCGGATCTCGACTTCGTCATCGGATCTATCCACAACATGGAGAACGATCTCGATGTCTTCTATTATAACTGGAAAAAGCACGATCCCGCAGCCACCTACCGTCATTACCTCGAATGGCTCACCGACTTTGCGGAAAATTACGACTACGATGTACTCGGTCATCTCACGTATCCGCTGCGCTACATGGCAGAAGCGGGCATCACACTCGACCTGAAGCCATACTATGATCAGTTCGAAAACCTCTTCCGCATCGTAGTGCGCCGGGATAAGGGCATCGAGCTCAACGTGTCCGGCCTGCGTCAGGCCATGAAGACGACGATGCCGACGCCGGAGATCCTGCAGCTTTACCACGACTGCGGCGGCCGCATCCTGACCATCGGATCCGACGCCCACAGAGCCGCCGACATCGGCGCACACCTCACCGACGGCCTCGACATCGCGAGATCCTGCGGCTTCACGGAGATCGCCTCCTACACGCGGCGCGTGCCAGTGTTCCGCAGCATCTGAATACTGTCCGCAGGACTTCACAAAACCGCATAAATTAAGTAAGATGGAGACAGCAGAAACCTGATTGCATGAGAACGGGGGTTTTTATGGATATTCAGGATTTTTATGATGGGAATGCCTTTGATGCCTATGAGTATCTGGGCGCCAATACAGGGAAGAACGGTGTGACATTCCGCACCTACGCCCCGCACGCCCTGGACGTGTCTCTCATCGGCTCCTTCAGTAAGTGGAAGGAAATGCCCATGCACCGCGTTGACAACGGTGAATTCTGGGAGCTGACCACGAAAAAAGCAAAGTCCGGCGATATGTATAAATTCCGCATCTACCGGCAGGACGGAACCTTTCTCGACCATGCGGATCCGTATGCCTTTTACTCAGAGCTGCGGCCCGGTACGGCCTCGGTCGTCTATGACCGCCATGGCTATCAGTTTCACGACGATGACTGGATGTGGATGCGCCGCGACAGAAAAAACGGTCCGATGAATATCTACGAGATTCACCTCGGATCATGGCGCCGCTCCGACGACCCGGATGAACTGAGCAAAGCACTTGACCTTGAAAAGAACGGCGGACCTGCCGTCGACGTCTCTGCAGGCTGGTACAGCTATGCGGATATCGCAGAACAGCTGATCCCCTATCTTCAGGAAAATCATTATAACTACCTGGAGATCATGCCTCTCAGTGAATTCCCCGCCGATGAATCCTGGGGCTACCAGACCCTCGGCTTCTTCAGCGCCACATCGCGCTATGGCGATCCCGACGGTCTGAAAAAGCTGATCGACGAGTGCCATCAGCATGATATCGGTGTCATTCTGGACATCGTAACCGTTCATTTTGCCCCGAATGACTACGGTCTCCGGCTGTACGACGGTACGCCTGTCTATGAATACCCGGCGGCCGGCAACGGCATCAGCGAATGGGGAACCGTCAATTTCAATCATTCGAAGGGCGATGTGCGCAGCTTCCTGTCGTCGATGGGCGAATACTGGCTGCACGACTTCCACTTCGACGGTCTCCGCTACGACGCCGTCGGCAACCTGATCTACTGGCAGGGCAGCGAGAGCCGCGGCCTGAACGCGATCGGCATTGATTTTCTGAAGGGAATGAATGCCGGCCTCAAGGCAATTGACGGCAACGTCATCCTGATCGCAGAGGATTCTTCCTCCTACCCGGGCGTCACGCATCCGGTCAGCGAGGGGGGACTCGGCTTTGACTACAAGTGGGACATGGGCTGGATGAACGACACGCTGAACTATTTCCGGACCGATCCGCCATACCGCGTCCGGGATTACCACCGCATCACGTTTTCCATGATGTATTTTTACAACGAGAATTATCTGCTGCCGCTCTCCCATGACGAGGTCGTCCACGGAAAGGCCTCCATCATGCAGAAGATGGCCGGACCCTATGAGAAAAAATTCCCGCAGGCGCGGGCGCTCTACATCTACATGTACACGCATCCCGGCAAAAAGCTGAACTTCATGGGCAATGAGATCGGCCAGATGCGCGAATGGGACGAAAAGAAGGCGCAGGACTGGTTCCTGACGCGCTATCCGCTGCACGACTCCTTCCATCGTTTCATCACGGATCTCTCGGCGCTGTACATCGAACATCCCGCCTTCTGGGAACGCGATTACCGGAGAGACGGCTTTGAATGGATCGATGCGGATGACGACAAGCAGTGCATCTACGTCTACCGCCGCCGCGCCGAATCCGAGAGCATCATGTGCATCATGAATTTTTCCGATTTCACGCAGACGTATCATTACAGTGTCGGCGGTCCGCAGACGCTGCAGCTGCTTCTGGATTCCGACAACGTGATCTACAGCGGCACGACAGAGAATCCACCGGAAGAAGTCACCGTTCCCGCTGACGGCATTTACCTCGCGCTGAAACCCTTTGAGGCGAGAATTTACCTGGAGACATAACCCCGGTCACAGTATTCGGCATTGTATTTGCATTTAGTATTTCACACAGGCCCGGTGATCATTTACACAGGATATCCGGAGAGATAAGAAAGGCGCTTATTGATGTTTCGACATGCAGGCTCGAAGGCCCAGAACAAAAATACGGAAGCTGATTCGGAATGGTCAGACCGGCGGGTGCGCCACGTCGGCAGCCGCAGTGCGGCAGATGATTTTCTTGAAAACCCGCACTATCCGGTCTCCACAAAGCGCAGTCGAAAGCTTTTCATTATTCTTCTCTGTATCATCACGCTTTCTGCCGCAACGGTTCTGTCCGCTGTTACCGCTACAAGAAACCGTGTGACCCGGCAGGATGACGCCTCGCAGATGGCAGATCTCTATGCATCCGAACTGGGTAACTCCATCAGTAATTTAGGGTGGATGGGTTCTTTTTTCGGCAATGTCATGCAGCAGATATCCGCTTCCGACAATTCCGATGATCTGAACGATCTCGCCGAATCTCTAATCTCTCCGGGAACTGCTCTCAGCAGCATGGGCATCTATTCTGAAGGAAAGATCCGCTACGTGTATTCCGTCGATCAGATGAGCCGTGCCGATTTTAAGGACTTCATGGACGATGTCGATGCCGAAGCTCTGATGGAAAAGGCTGCCAGGAAAAATTCAGCCGTTCTCAGTGACATCGTCAGCTGGAACGGCAGTCAGTATTTTACCATGTGCGTACCCGTCATTGACCTGAAGGATCCCAAAGCCTACTATGGCTATGCACTGCTCCTCATCTCTTACCCCGACTTCATGAAGACAGGCAGTCTCGGTCTGATCAGGACTTCCGGCTACGATATCACCGTAGCGGCCGGTACAGTCAATCAGCAGACAGTAGTTTACGCCACGACAAGGAATGCATCCCTGTCGGACCCCATGGAGAAGGCTTTCAGGCTCTGCGACATCAACTGCAGCATCAGCATAGCACCGCGCGGAGGATGGCTCACAGGGGCAGCTGTATTTTTCAGCCTCGTCCTGCCTTACCTCATCAGCATCATCATTATTTTTCTCGGTCTGTTCTTCCTCCGCATCCGCTCTGAGCGTGAGACGGCCGAATACTATGCCATGTACGATTCCCTGACGCGTGTGCAGAACCGGCAGGCACTGCGGAAAAATTTCGGCAGACTTGCCGCCCAGCCGGGCACGCTCTTTGTCATGCTCATCGACCTGGATAATTTCAAATCGGTCAATGATATTCACGGCCACGCCAGCGGCGACACCTGCCTCACCAATGTCGGTCAGGCTCTCCGCCGCGTATTTCCTCCGGAAGGCTGTTTCCGATACGGCGGGGATGAATTTCTTCTGATCACCCCGGAAAAAAGCAAAGAGGATTTTGACCGTAAAGTTGCTGACATGATGGACGTCTATCAGTCTCTGGCCAATGATGCAGGTCTCTCAACGACGCTCAGCGCCGGCTATGTATACGGTTCCTGCCGCGACATGAATGACCTGCGGAAGATGATGTATCAGGCGGACGTGAATCTCTATGAGATCAAGAAGAGTTTCAAGGGCAATGTTCGCGGACGCGCTTTTGATCCGGACGCTGAATATCGGGATTTCGAGCAGGAGAGTGACCGTGAGCGCAAAACAAGGAAATACATCGCCGATACGTTCCGGACGGCGCTGAAAAATAAATGGATCAGCGTCGTATATCAGCCGATCATCCGCTCCCTGACCGGACGCCTGGCCTATGTGGAGGCCCTTGCCCGCTGGAATGACCCGGAGAAGGGCTTTATCACACCGGACACGTTCATTCCCGTGCTGGAGCAGTCATCTTTCATCTCCGATCTCGACCTGTACGTCATTGAGGTAGTGTGCCGCGACTTTCGACGTGAAGCGGAAAATCATTATCCGGCGATCTCCACCTCGATCAACCTCGCTTACAACGATCTGCGCGATCCTTCCTTTATCGGAAAAATTATCGAGATTGCCGACAGATACCAGGTGCCGCATCACAACCTCTGCTTCGAGGTGAAGGAAGTGCCTGAGAACTCGGGAGATATCCTCCGTCAGCGCATGCACGAGCTGCGGAACAACGGATTCCGCGTATGGCTGGATGACTTCGGATCGAATTACAGCTCGCTGAAGGGTCTGCAGCTTGCCCAGGTCGACCTTGTAAAACTCGATATCCGTTTCCTCGACAACCTGCCCGGCTATGCCGACGACAGGCAGCATATTGAAGCCATAATCAGCATGCTGAAACAGATCGGCGTACAGGTGCTGTCAGAGCGCGTGGAAAACGACTACGAAAAAGAAATTCTTGTTTCCTCCGGCTGCGGTCTGCTGCAGGGGTACTGCTGCGCACGACCGATCAGTGAGGACATGCTGATCACGGAATGGCTTTCCAGACCGAAGCGCGTGGAGAATCCTGAAAGTCACAGATATTATTCCGATATTAACCTCACGGACATCCTGCAGCCGAAATTCAACACGCAGGACGACCCGGAATTCCCCAACGATGAAGCCCTCGCCATGGCGATCATAGAGGTGCGTGATGACAATACCTATCGTCTGATCTCTGAAAACGATTCCTTCCGTGCCTTCCATATCCATACACATGAGAGAGTCAGCCGGATGATCACAAATACAGAAGATATATGGAAAAAAGACTTCAACGAACGTCTTCTCCGCATCCAGACGATCTGCTGCGCCCACCCGGATGCCTGGCAGAATATGGACTACATCACCAGCGCCGGTGATTACTGCATCGCACGGCTGCGCTACCTTTCATCAGATCCCTCAGCCGGCGTGACGGCACTGTCGTTCGTCGTCATCGATCTCAGAATGTTCTCCCAGTCCGGAAGCCGCCTGGCCGATCTGCCGCCGGACGCCGCAGGAAAGCTTGGCGTGATCGGATAAGGTTCTCTGCTCACACAGATAAAGTTAAAAACGCTTCCGCAGTGATCAGTTCACCGCAGAAGCGCTCTTCTGTATTAAACGTCGACACGCATACATTTTTGGAGCATGCAAAGCATGCGCAGAAAACGGTATGCGCGTCGACGCAAACATGTATGAGAACAAAATCGCGAAGAAGCACAGCACCAGTCTTAATGCAGCACTTTACAGCGGAAATGTCCGGATCTCATAGGTGACATCGCACGGCATATCCTGCAGCTTCCATGTGTGCATGATCCTGTCGGCAACCATACGGCCATCCTTCTGATAACAGTCCGTGAACATGGCCAGCAGCTGTCCCGACGAATAGCGCACCGTCACATCACAGCGGCGGAGACTCTGGTTTACGATCTGGGAGAATTCCGTCATAGCCGCTTCAAACTCCACAGACTTTTTCTGCATGCCTTCCCTCGGATACATGGTGAAAAGCACTATCTGCGCTGTCACGTCCTTCCGCTCACGCTGTCTCTGCATCAGGCGGTACATCACGCAGAACTCCGAGAACGAAACCTCGCAGGCGCCAAATGCATTGTCCTCATCGCGCATGTACGCCTCTATACCGGCCAGATCTCCGGGCGTATCCGGAAGGCTGTTTATATCCTTTTTTTCATCCTCAGCTGAAAAAAACCGGCTGATACTCTTTTCGACGATGGTTCTCTTCTCTCCACTGATATCCGGCTTTTTCTGCACGTCCTGCTGCAGATTTTTCCAGGTGTCCTCCGCATTCAGGATCCGTTCCACCTTCTCCTGCAGATCCTCCTCTGAAAAAGGCTTGCGGATATAAAAATCGCGGAATCCCAGCGCCAGGCTGCGGCTCTCCGCCGACGTCGACTTCTTCGAAATGAGGAAGACCACGGGAATCATATAGGCATCAGCTTCAGCGAGTCTGTCGAGAAAAGCACCGCCGTCGAGCCCGGCCATGTCGAGATCTGCGATGATCATATCCGGTCGTTCCCTTCTGACCTCATCCACCGTTTCTTCCATTGAAGATCCGCTGATGATATGATATCCGCTGCCCAGCGCATGCGTGATGATCATCCGGATCATCCGGTTATCCTCTGCCACCAGCAGCTTCCGAATTCCCGGAACTCCGGACACTTCCTCCGATGTGCCGGCTACTGCCATCGGTGCTCCCGTTTCCATCGGCTGCGGGTTTCTGTCTTCACTCCTGCCTGCCAGTTCCACGATCTGTCCTCCCGTCATTTTGTCAGACAAAATAATATTTTTCCTCTTTTTTATCGGCATGTTGTATACTGTTCATAAACGACATCCCGTTACATGTATGATACCAGAACGAAGAGCTTTCTTCCATGACAACCGTACTGACGAATTGCAGGTCAGGCAGCAGAACACATGGAGACTCCAAGCTTCGAGCTTCCCTTCGGTCGCTCTCAGCAAGTGCTCATCGCTCTGTCGAGGCTGGAAGTCTCCATGTGTGACAGTGGCAATAACGCTCGAACTGCAATGCTGATGCTTATATTTCGATGAGATGTGTCGTTATAATTATTAGTAAGATGGCGTTCGGATGAGTTTTCTTCTCACGTAAAAAATATACAGAGAGGCAGTTAATATTATGAAAATTCAGGATTTCTGCAACATGGAAAAATTCGAGTCGATCATGAGCAGCTGGGCTGACTCGACCGGTCTCGCCTGCGTAGCTGTCGGTGAAGATGGCAAATACATCTCCAAGCAGTATAACTTCACGGATTTCTGCATGAACAAGACACGTGGAACGGAAGAAGGCCGCCGTCGCTGCGAGCGCTGTGACGCGACGGGAAAAGGCATTTACGAATGTCATGCCGGCCTCGTTGATTTTGCCATCGATCTCACGATCGACGATCATAAATACGGCTCGATCGTCGGAGGTCAGGTAATGCCTGAAAACCCGGATGAGCAGAAGTTCCGCAAGACAGCCGTTGAGATCGGCGCAGATCCCGACGAGTATATTCAGGCGCTGCACAAAGTGAATGTCCGCAGCAAAAAAGTCATTGACGCATCCGCCCATCTGCTCGGCGAAGTCCTGAACAATTTCATCTACTCCGAATATTATAAATACAAAGTCGATCATCAGGTCAGCAACCTGACGGAAGGCATCGAAAAGACCAACAAACTGGTACGCCAGATCATTTCCTGCACGGGAACGCTGCAGAATCTTCAGAAGCGCCAGAAGATCGTAGCTATCAACGCCAGCATCGAGGCAGCACGCGTCGGCGAGGCCGGCAAGGGATTCGCCGTTGTTGCGGAAGAGGTGGAAAAGCTCTCCGAGAGCAGCTCGGAAGCCAATACAACCATTGAGAAGATCGTCAACGAAATCAAGGATACCGTGGAGACACTCAGTATCACTGATGCAGAATCATAAAATATTCGCGTAAATCATAATTTATGCGCCAGCCGGACTGCCGCATATGGTGTGAAGGAACACGCCTGCAGCATCCGGATATTTCCCGAAAGGAGGTAGCAGGGATGGCCATAGAAAGTATTTATAATGTCGGCAGTGCTTTCAGCGATGCACGCAAAGTCACTGGTTCAGATACCGAAGACCGGATCCGTTATATCCGCAATCTGCAGAGTATGCTGCAGACTTCCGATGCAGAACAGGTAAAACGCGCGCAGAGTTCGGAGACATCCGCAGCAAGTGCCGCAACTAATGTCACAAAGAGTATTTCCAATCAGGCACTGACGATCAACGCTGATGGTGCATCTGATCAGAGAACGTCCGTGGAGGAGGCAGAATCCCTTGATTCTTCGCTGTTCGTCACGGAAGACGGCATCGTGAGCCGCTTTATCGGTGATGAGAACAGTTTCTCATCCACCCGTGATCTCGCTGTTTTTATTGAACAGACTGTCGCCGATCAGGCGGCAAAGGATCCCGCCTATGCCTCAGATATCGTCGCTGACGTGACGGAGACAGCCCAGCAGTTTGCAAACATCAAGGAGGCCACATCCGGTACGGATCTGACGCTCCAGGCACAGGGAATGCTGATTGCCAACGACAAAACATCCTTCTTTGCCGTACTGCAGGACATCCGCAATGCCGAGACCAGCAATACCGTCGATATTCCCCCGAAGACACTCAGCGAGATCGTCATGGGTGCCACCAACGGACACGACGGTTATCCGATCTTCATGGGCGGCACCGTGGGCGGTCTTATGAAGAGAATCTCCTCTTACATGAGAGCGCACGGATGGAGCGTTCCGCCGGAAATCGACAGTTTCAGCAGCATCAATACAAAGGCGTAAAAAAATTCCCGCACCGGACGGTGCGGGAATTTTTTTATCTTATCATTTCTTCTTGCCCATCTTATCGGCCGCCGCCTGCTTCACAGGCTTTGACCTGGACATCTTACGGCCCTTCTTTGCCTTGTCTCTTCCGCCTGCCTTTGCATTGTCTGCGCCTTCAGCAGAAGCTCCTTCCTCCGCCGCTTCATCACCGCCTGCGCCGCCTTTCTTTTTCTTCTTCAGGAGAAGTACGAGAACGACTGCAATAGCCGCTACGGCGCCTATACCGCCGAACAGCACGAGCTTGGGAAGCTTCAAAGGACCAACGGCGATCACGCCGGCGTCCAGAGAACCTGAAGAGGAACGCACGGATTCCGATCCGGAATTTGCCTTCACACTCTCCACTGCCGATCCTGATGACACCGATTCCGAAAGCGTCTTCACAGACTCCGACGCGGAACCGGAGCTCACGGATTCAGCAGACGATGATGAAGATGCAGATGACGCCGTATTATCGCCGACGCCCAGCACTCCGCCTTCTACCGGATTTCCGTTTTCGTCCACTGTCTGAAAATACTGTTCCAGCTGCTGCTCTCTCGCCCTGACGGAAGCATTTGCCACGGCATTGGGGTCCTCTTTGGCGATCAGCGAATCCTTATCGACCGTCACAGCCTGCTGAAGCAGGATATATCCCTCTGCCACATCCGAATAATTCGTAAATCCCCAGATGCCGCCGTTTCCGTCATCGGCCTGTCCTGTGATGTGCAGAACCGTGCCATCCGGAATATTTTCGGTCAGTACAGAAGACGAATTCGTCGTCGGCTGCTTGCGCAGCACAGCGCCCGTACCGTCCTTCGACTGCACCTTAATATAGTAATCATACACCGGCGATGTGTACGAGGATGTGCTCGTCGTATCATCCGCCCGGACAACACTCACTGAAGGAAGAACCCGCGATGCTTCGGAAGTTCCCGGCGCTCCGAAAAGAAAAACGGCGGTCAGAGCGACCGCCGTCATTTTCCGGATCAGTGAGTGAATACAGATTCTTCTGGCTGTATTTTCACTCATAAGTCTATATCCTCATCATCCTGCCTGTACAGTCGCGTTATCTCTGGAGCTGAAATAATTTTCAAACAGCTTGTTTGTCGCATCCATGGTATGTTTGCTGATATCCGGCAGCTCACTGCCCCATGCATCTTCTGCGTCAGCATAGCCCTTCTGAATGGCCGACTGCAATGTCTGCATCAGTTCCGGATCATCCCCTGCAAGGGAGGAAGCAAAATCAAAAAGCCTCTGTGATGTCTTCGCCACGCCGTAGTAACCGTCCTCGCTCACAGCCTCCTGGGCCTCCGTCTTTGTCTGAAGATCGACGGTATAATTGCCGCTTGCGAGAAAATGCCACACACCGCTTGAATCGATGGAAGGCATCGCATTTGCATTTTCGAACTCGCTGGCCTGATGGCCGAGCGACCTCGTGATCATGCTGATGAACTGTGCTTTTCTGGATTCCTGATCCGCTTCCAGCTGCTGTACCAGACTGGTGCGCTCTTCCGCGCTCATTCCGGCGACATTCGACTGCGCCTCCACATTTGCCTGCGCAGCGTCCGAAATATCCTGGCTGAGAAGATGGCGTCCGGAGCCCTGATAATATCCGGACTTTGCTCCCCGGCCCCCGTCAGCATCCGATCTGTCGGATGAATCCACAAATTCTCTGGTGCTTACATACGTATCTTTGTTTGATGCCGCCTGACTGAGCAATTTGGAAAAGTTTTCAGACTTACCGGTCTTTTCTGCCTTACTTTCATAGCTGGCATCTTTAACCTTATTTACACTGGCATTGTAACTTCCGCCTGCCAGGTAACCGGCAACCCCTAACGACATATCCTTGTCCTCCTGGTCACTGCTTTTGTTGCCTGCGGGCGCCTTCCATGGCCCCCGTGGAAAAGCTGCTGTCATCTGTATCCGCTGCAGACCGGCATCCGTGCCTGCGTCTGTGCCTCTTACAGACCGTCACCTCTTCCTGTTGCGACAGTTTGTGTAAATAAATCTGCCGCTCTTCATCTTACCTCAGGTTTCTTCACCTGTAAAGCCGGAATGCCTCAATATTTATCATTCGCGTCGTAGGTGAAGTTCTTCTCCGTCCCTCCTTCTTTGCTGTCATCCAGCGATTTGTTTCCGGCGTAAGAAGAATCTTTCCTCGCCGTTCTCACCGATGTTCTCCCCGTTGATCCCGCCGGTCTCCGAAACGATGGCTTCGCTGCCGGCTCTCTCTTCGGTTCAACTACCGGTTCCCCGGTTCCGTCTTCTGTCGTCACTCCGGCACCCGTTCCATTGGCGGAAGGCCCTCCGCGCCTGGAAGATCTGTCTCCTGCAGATGCCCTTGTTCCGGCGTCACTGCGCAGACGGAACTTTCCGATCATCGTATTCATTACTTCAGCCTGACCGGACAGTTCTTCCGAAGCTGCCGCGCTCTCCTCTGCGGTTGCAGAGTTGGTCTGAATAACAGAGGAAATCTGACTGAGTCCCTCGGTCGCGCGTTCCACGCCCCTGGACTCGTCCTCTGAAGCCTCGGAGATCTGATCGATCAGTCCGATGATCTGCTGAGTCTGTGTCGATACAGCCTGCAGTGCATCTGCCGTCTCCTCGGTGAGTTTGCCGCCCCGTGCGACCGCGTTCACCGTATCCTCGATCAGCAGTGCTGTAGACCGTGCCGCCTCCTGGGATTTCTTGGCGAGATTACCAACCTCGTCAGCCACAACGGCGAATCCCTTGCCGGCCGTGCCGGCTCTGGCTGCCTCAATAGCAGCGTTCAGTGAAAGTATATTGGTCTGGAAAGCAATATCATCAATGGTGCGGATGATCTTGCTGATTTCATCTGCCTTGCCCGTGATATCCGTCATGGCACTGCTCAGCTCTGTCATCTTCTCATTCGAGAGCGCAATGGCCTTGTTTGCAGAACCGGAGAGGGAAGAAGCCTCCTCCGCCTTGGTCGCTGTATCCTTGATCTGCGTGGTCATGCGGTTCATGGTATCCGTCAGTGTCTGCACCGAGGAAGCCTGTTCCGTTGATCCCTGTGCCAGGGACTGCGCACCGGAGGAAACCTGTGCGGCGCCCGAAGACACCTGATCAGAGGATGCGCGGATCTCTGCCATCGTATCATTCAGACTGTCACAGATCATGGCGAGCGAATCTCTCATCTTCGCATAGCCGCCCACGTAGGCATCGGCCGCTCCGGACTCTACGGCAAAGTTGCCGTCAGCGATCTGTCCGAGCGTATAATCGAGGTCTCCGATGATCGCTTTCAGGCGACCGACCATCTTGTCCATGCTCGTCGCCAGACGTCCGATCTCGTCGTCCTTATCATAGCTTACGTTCACCTCAAGGGAACCGTTGGCCATCTCATCCGCAACCTCTGCGATACCGGAGAGCGGCTTCAGGGATTTGTTCACCTGTGCACGCAGATAGAAGAGCAGGATCAGGAAACAGATCACGATGACGATAATATTCGTACCCACAATTTTCAGCGTCGGCGCTTTCATTTCCTTCAGCGTCACGGCCGTCTGTACCCACCAGGTCTCATTGCCAACCTGAAGAGGCTCGTAATAGCGGCGTACCTTTCCTGAGCTGGAACTTGTCACAATATTAAATGCCTGTCCGCTCTCCCACTTCGAACTGATCTCACTGAACGAATCTGCGGAAACCGTATCGGCATATGCCTTGCCGATAACATTCGTATGCGTACTGTAGAGAATATAGCGGTCCGCGTTCACGATATTGACATACAGAGACGGGAAGGCATCAACCGTCGTCGCGATCGTGCTGAACAGATCAAGATTCATATCGATGACGACAGCACCCACAACCTTGTCACCGTTCATCAGCGGATAATAAGCCTCCACCGTGCGCCCGCCGTCCGCATCCTCTTCCGAGGGGTTGGAATATTCCACCGACTTCGTCTCGCTGATCTTTGCATACAGGTCCTGATCCAGCTTGTCCGCCGACTGATTGTACACGGCGTTCTGGCTGTAGGAATCTCTGTCCGCATAAGGGAAGTAACCGGATACCGACGATGAAAAAGCTCCGTCGTCAAAATATACGCCGGCCCCGTTGATCATATCGTTGCTGCCCACGATGGCGAGCAGATTGCGGACGATGACGTTTTCCGCATCGTAACGGCTCACCGGGATCTCATCGCCGGTGATCCGGCTGACCATACCCTGCGGTGCCTTTGCCTCCGCATCTTTATCTGCGTTGAGTACGCCGATGGCGGTGTCACCGGATTTCACATCATCTTCCTGCTTGAACATATCTGACGCTGCCGCGGAGATGGTATTGGCATAGCCATCGTTCACATCCAGAATGTCCTGCAGCGTCGCTACATTTTTCTGGGAAACGACATTCATCTCTTCGTTGAGACGATTGTTCACAACAGCTTTCGTCTGAAAATTCACGATTGTGCAGGCGACAGCCAGTGCGATAAACATCACAATGCCGATCACAAAGATGATTCTCGTACTGATGCTTCCGGTTTTGATGCCCTTAAACCTGTCATGCTCTTTTGCTGATGATAATGATGCCGTCTTTTCTGCCTTTGTTTTTGTACTCATTACCTCACCCCTGTTTAATCTTCCCGGCTTTCCCGGATTGCACGTGTCCTGCAAAACCATTATAATTCAGTCAGTAAGCGATGCGCAATATGGCAGAATCATATACCGCCTGCAGAGCCTGCGTCGCCGGCCGGCTGATCTGCGGATTCGAGAGATTTCGCGCTTTCGCAGACAGGCCAGAATGTATTTTTCATATTATATAATCGGCCTGCGGGTCGATATTATAATTGCCAGAGCAAAAAAATTGCTTGTTAAGATGATACAAAGTTTCCATATTCAAAATACATCGTTTCCTGCCGGCAGCTGACACATCTGCCTGACGCACTGCGGCACATACCATTGTGTCCCTGCGCAACGTACAGCAGTTTCGCGGCAGTCATATGCAGCACACGACGGCAGCTTAATTCGTAATGAAAGAAGGTGAACGGACGAATGAGTGATACCACCAACCTGTTCGGCAATGACGTAGGTCTCACCGAGAAGACTCTTGATCTTCTGTGGCAGCGTCAGAAAATCA
The DNA here is from genome assembly GCA_900318405.1 of uncultured Eubacteriales bacterium. Taxonomy (GTDB): domain Bacteria; phylum Bacillota; class Clostridia; order Lachnospirales; family Lachnospiraceae; genus Bilifractor. The sequence goes on from ONKP01000016.1 coordinate 30,533, forward strand.
CGCAGAACAATATCGCCAATGTAGACACGCCAAATTATAAATCTCAGTACCTCACTTTTGAGGACGAACTCCGGAGACAGATCAAAACCTCGACCAGAACCAGGAACGCACGCCAGTCGATCGGCGATGCGATCGATCAGACGACAGCTACGCTTCACACCACGACGAACGAGTCCACCCGTATGGACGACAACAGTGTGGATATGGATCAGGAGCAGGTCGACCTGGCGGAGACGACCTATGAATATCAGATGATGGTGCAGGCAACGTCCAATCAGCTGAAGCGTCTGGATTCCGCCGCGAAGATCACCTGAGCATCATGACGTCAGGAAGCGTTATTGTTCACATATTGTCATCCCGTTGATTTGTGAACAGTAACCTGGCAGCAACAAATACATAAAAATAGAAGGGGAAGCAGCAAATGGACAGTACAATGGAAAGTATGTTGGAGACATACCTCTTCGAGACCAATGATCTGCTCGACAAGCTCGACGAGATGCTCGTGGCTGACGAGAAGATCGGGGATTTCTCGACGGATGATGTGAATGAGATCTTCCGTATCATGCACACCATCAAGGGATCATCGGCAATGATGGAGTTTAATTCCATCTCCGTCGCTGCGCACAAGGTCGAGGATCTGTTTTTCTTCATCCGTGATAAGGGCATTGAAAACCTGAACGCTGAGGACAAGAAGGATCTCTTCAACCTGATGTTCAAATCCGAGGATTATCTGCGAGGCGAAGTCTCCAAGGTGGAAGCCGGCGAGACGCTGTCAGACAACACCGATGAGTTCTGCAAGATCGTATCTGATTTTCTCGAGCGGATCAGCAAAGACGAGGCAGCCGCTGAAGCAGCAGAAGCCGCCGGAAAGTCCGCTCCGTCCGGTCAGGCAGCAGCTCCATCCGCGACAGATGCCGCTGCCGGCGCGTCCAGCGTCCAGGATATCAATGCACAGCTGGCAGGCCTTCCCAATGATCCTGCTGCCAAGACTTTCATCCATATTTTTCTGGAAGAGGGCGTCGGGATGGAGAACCTCCGCGCCTTCATGATCGTCAACGCGCTGAAGGACTGCGATATCAATTTCCGCTACTATCCGGCGGATATGGAGACGAATTCCGGGACCGCACAGTCCATCATCGATAACGGCTTCTATCTGGCTTTTGATGACGAGGCTTCCTGTCAGAATGCGCTCGGTGTTCTTCCCTCACAGAACCACATCCGCTCGTTTGAGGAGGTAGAGGCTCCGGCAGCTGCGCCGGCCCCCAGCCAGCCCGCAAAAGAAGAAAAAGCGTCTGACACGACCGTAGAAAGCAAAAAACAGGATACACCGGCAGCTGCATCGGCAAAGCCGGCCGCTCCCGGTGCTTCTGCACACAAGACATCCGAAGCAGATGCCGGAAAGTCTGCAGGCACGCCGAAAAAAGCCGCACCGATCAAGCAGAGCCTGATCAGCGTCAATCTGCAGAAGCTCGATGCGCTGATGGATCTGGTAGGAGAGATCGTCATCACGGAATCCATGGTCACCTCCTCTCCCGTTCTCAAGCAGCTGGATCAGGAAGATTTCGACAGCTTCAACAAATCCGCCCGTCAGCTCCGCAAGCTGACGAACGATCTGCAGGATATATCGATGAGTCTCCGCATGGTGCCGATCTCCGGCGTCTTCCAGAAGATGAACCGTATCGTCCGCGACATGAAGCAGAAGCTTGGCAAGGATGTTCGTCTGACGCTGATCGGTGAGAATACCGAGGTTGACAAGAGCATTGTCGACAGCATTCAGGACCCGATCATGCATATCGTCCGCAACAGCATGGACCATGGCATTGAAAAGACAAAGGAAGAGCGTATCGCGGCCGGCAAGGATCCGCAGGGCGAGATCGTCCTCTCCGCGACGCATACGAGCAGCGAAGTCGTCATCTCCGTATCCGACGACGGCTACGGCATGGATCCTCAGAAGCTTCTCGACAAAGCTGAACAGAAGGGCATCCTCACAAAGCCCCGTTCCGCCTACAGCACGCGCGAAGCGCTGAATCTGATCCTGCTGCCCGGCTTCTCGACAAACAAGGAAGTCACCGAATATTCCGGCAGAGGCGTCGGCATGGACGTCGTAAAGAGGAATGTGGAAACGGTCGGAGGCGCTGTCCGCATTGACAGTGAGCTCGGCAAGGGCACGACCATCACCCTGAAGATTCCGCTCACGATGGCCATCGTAGACGGTATGAAGGTAACCGTGGGCAACTCTATTTTTACCATCCCGATCTCGAATATCACGCAGTCCTTCAAGATCGAGAGCGATGATGAGATCGTCCGCGACGAAAAAGGCAATGAGATCATCGAGCGGATGGGCAGCTTCTATCCGGTTATCCGTCTGAGCAACTTCTACAATCTGAAGGGCACCTATGACGATGATGTCAAAGAGGGCATCATGATCTGGGTGGAGGCCGGTGACAAATCCTGCGTCCTCTATGCCGATGACCTTCTCGGCGAACAGCAGGTCGTTGTGAAACCGCTGCCCACGTATTTTAATAACTTTGATCTGAAGAGTGTCGGTATCAGCGGATGCTCCATTCTCGGAGACGGCAACATCTGCATTATCCTCGACGTGGCCGGTATCTACGCTGCCGCCGTCGAGAACGCGTGAGGAGGGAAAAAATCATGGAAAAAGTTGAAGAAGCAGAGATCGACAAGGATTCCCTTTCAAACGTCCTCACGGATGCACAGGCACTTGATCTGGAGGAGGATACCCGCGATCTCAAGAGATGCCTGGTGTTTGAATCCGGCGGCCTGGTGATGTTCATCAGCACCGAGTACATTACGGAGATCATCAACGACCACAACATCACGCCGGTGCCGGTTGTTCCGAACTACGTGAAAGGTATCATCAATCTGCGCGGTTCCATTCTTCCCGTCGTCGATATCCGGCTGCTGATGGACAAGGAGCCGATCGAGTACACGAACCGCACATGCATCATCGTTCTGAACATTGATTCCGTTCCGATCGGCATCATTGTCGACGATGTGCGAAGCGTCCTCGACATCGACAACAACGCCATCCAGCCGCTTCCTCTGAAGAAACAGCAGAAGCTGGCGAACGGGATGCTGAAGCTGGATGATGAGAATGAGACCGTCGCCATGTCGTTTGACTGCGAAGCTCTGATCAACGTATAAATCTGACAGCAACGTTCTGCAGGATGGAGATGCTTTCTGCGTCTCCATCCTGTTACTGCAGGGAATAAACGTGACGGAGGATCAGAACATGGCAGCATATCTTTCGGATGAGGATTTTACACGCCTCTCCACTTACATTCACACCAACTTCGGCATCGACCTGCATAAGAAAAAGCAGCTGATCATCAGCCGGCTGGGAAATACGCTTCCGGAGCTCGGTTATAAGGATTTCCACGGCTATGTGGACGATATCACCTCCGGGCGCAGGCCTGACCTCGTCAATACCACACTCGTTAAGCTGACGACCAACTACACATTCTTCATGCGTGAGCAGGCGCATTTTGACTTCATGATGGATACCATTCTTCCGTGGGCAGAGAAACAGCACACGAGGGACCACGTTCTTGCCATCTGGAGTGCCGGCTGTTCATCGGGTGAGGAACCCTATTCCATCTCCATGTGCCTGAAGGAGTACTTCGGTTCACGGGCGAAGAACTGGGACACCCGGATCCTTGCCACGGATATTTCGCAGGATGTCATGGCTCAGGCTATGAATCCCTCCTGGAGCAGTGACATACTGGATTCGCTGCCGCCGGGATGGCGGGAGAAATACTTTGTCAAACGCCCTGATGGAGCGTATACTGTCAGCAGAGATATTCGTGAGAATGTCATTTTTCAGCCGTTCAACCTGATGTCACCGATCCGGTGGAAGAAAAAATTCGATCTGATCTTCTGCAGGAATGTCATGATCTACTTTGACAATCCGACGAAGGAAGCACTCGTCCGCCGTTTTTATCAGGCGACGGTTCCGGGCGGCTATCTGTACATCGGTCATTCGGAAGGGCTTGGCACCATCTCCTGCCCGTATAAATATGTGAAACCGGCTATCTACAGAAAACAGGAAAACGCCTGAACTGACACTCGCTGAAGTGTGTCGAAGGCTGACCGGCTTTTTCTGCTATTCCTGCAACTGTGCGGCACCGTGCCGTCATACGAACGAAAGTTGTGAAATTCTTGATCAAACGTGATGTAATCGCCATCGGCGCATCTACCGGCGGCACAGAGGCTATTCTTAAAGTTGTCAGAAATTTCCCGGCAGACATGCCCGGCGTTGTGATCACGCAGCATATGCCTCCGAAGTTCACGGATATGTATGCACAGCGGCTCAACGGCATCCTTGCCATGGAGGTCCGCGAGGCAAAGCACGGTGATATTCTGCATCCCGGCCTTATGCTGATTGCCCCGGGCGGTATGCAGATGCGTCTGGTACGGATAGGATCCACATACAGCGTATCCGTCACCGAAGAGGAAAAAGTCAACGGACATGCTCCTTCGGTCGACGTTCTCTTCCATTCTGTCGCCACAGCTGCCGGAGAGCACGCTATCGGTGTCATTCTTACAGGCATGGGGGCTGACGGTGCAAGAGGCATCAGGCATATGCGCGACAGCGGCGCCTATACCATCGGACAGGATGAGAAATCCTGCGTTGTTTACGGCATGCCGAAGGAGGCATACCTTCTTGACGGCGTGACCGATCAGGCTGACCTCGATACGATTCCGCTCCTCATCGGCAGGGCGCTGGGGAGAACAGGACTCATCTGACTTATATAAATATTCCAGAATGCAGATGCCTCCACCCGTTGCTGCGGGTTGGAAGCATCTGTATTTCTTGCCTGCCCACTGTCAGCCGGCCTGACAGTGGAGCATGGGTAAACTTCTCACAGCTGACAGGACAGACATGGATAAGAAGAAGGACTATACATCAAATCGTGTATCACAGAAAGATATCAGCGACACCGGGCGCTATGTACCCGACCGCCATTCGAGACTGGCAGAGCAGAATGCAAAGCTGGAAAAGGAAGCAAAGCGGTCTCATACCCTGATGCTCGTCACCTTCGTCGCAGCCATGCTGGTCATGGGGCTCCCTGCCTATAAGGGAGTCCGGTCATTTTTTAACGCTGATCAGGGGTCGTCTTCATCGGCAGATTCGGACGAAGCGGTAACCGCAGCTGCCAGTTCGGAAGCGGAAAGTTCTTCTCTTACCGCAGATTCATTCGTTGTTTCTGTCTCTTCGGAAAGTGTGAAATCCATCTCCCAGGACAGTGCGGAGTCTGTCTCCTCAGCCAGCAGCACATCTGGTACATCCGTGTCATCTGCATCATCCGCGGATGAAAAATCATCAGATTCCACCGCCTCTTCATCCTCAGACAGCAAAACAGCGGCATCTTCTTCAGACACCGCTGCTGATGCCGCCGTGAACGACGGAGGCGAAACCGGTCCCGCCGATACGGGTGATTCCACGGTCATGCTCGATACCACCATGGGGCCGATGCTCTATTACAGTCAGGACGATCCGGAATGGGCCGATTACCTCTGGGGCGGTACGGATCCTATCAGTGAATACGGCTGCGGTCCGACGACCGTCGCCATGATCGCTAATTCCTTCAGCGGCGGCGCTGAAAAAATCACGCCTGTTATGGTCGCTGAATGGGCAGTGGAAAACGGCGATTTCGCGCAGGGAAGCGGCTCCTACAACGCACTCATCCCCGACGGCATCGCGCATTTCAGCGGGCTGAACGTAGAATCCATGAACAGCGATATGTCTGCTGATGCCATCACCAATGCGCTGAAGGACGGCTGTATCATGGTTGCTCTCGTCGGACCGAATTACTTCACGCAGGACGGGCATTTCATTATCATCTGCAGCCTGCACGCGGACGGCAGTATCGGTGTTGCCGATGCCAAGAGCATGCAGCGCACCAGAAACAGCTACAGTGCTGACTTTATTGCGGCTCAGCTGCTGACCTCTTCAACCAATTCAGGCGGTCCGCTGTGGAAAATTTCGAAATAAGTTCCTCACGATCAGCAGTTCTACATACTGTATTCGTTTACAGTCCGCCGCAGGCATGCGGCGGACTTATTTACTGTCCCACAACAGACATGCGGCGGACTTATTTACTGTCCCACAGCAGACATGCAACGGACTTATTTACTGTCCCGCAACAGACATGCGGCAGACTTATTTACTGTCCCACAGCAGACATGCACCGGACTTATTTACTGTCCCGCAACAGACATGCGGCAGACTTATTTACTGTCCCACAGCGTTTCGTCCAGCAGGATGCCGCTCTCCGGCTGTTCAGCTGTCAGAACCTCTTTACCGGTGTCCCTGTTGACAATGACGACCAGCAGTTTCCAGTCCTGCTGATCACGGAACACCTGATATAATTCTGCATCAAAAAGTGCCTGGTGCAGTATGGTCGCCATGTGTTTTATATTGCACCCCTTAGACGCCGTGATCGTAAACTTCGTATAATCCCTGCTGAAATCATAATCGATATTGTCTGATTTTCCGGAATCCTCGATCTCCTTCATACTTTCCTCTGCTTCTTTAATCCAGGTATTCCTCTGCTCTTCCGTCACGTAGAGATGGATATGCCCTTCCGCATCCAGTTCGCCCTTTTCGCACAGGCCGTTGTTTTCTCTCTTCCGGATATATTCCTTTGCCGTATCTGTAGTACTGTAATGTTCCGTGATGATATATTCCGTCGTGCCCTTCGGCGCGTTTCCCAGTTTTTTTATTCCTGAGCCGCAGCCGCTCAGCAGAGCTCCGAACAGCGTCATCGCCAGCAGTCCGAATAACAGAAGGATCTCCACCTGGTTTCTGCGTAATGCAGTCTGTATCTTTTCCGCCATTTGTCACACCTCCTGTTTCTCTGCCTGTCTTTATTTTCTATTCTGACGTATTTTCAGTTCTATGGTTCTTGATCACTTTCACGTCAGCTGATATCTGCTCAGCGGCTTTTCTTCTCCTGCAGCCTGAAATGATCTACCAGATTTTCGAGCGTTGCCGCCTGAGAAGAAAGCTCCTCGGAGGCAGCCGCAGACTCCTCAGCGGTAGCAGAGTTTGTCTGCACGACAGAGGATATCTGATCAATGCCTTTCGAAATCCGCTGCACGCTGCCATTCTGCTCCTCGGAAGCAGCTGAGATCTGCGACACAATGTCATTAATCTGCGCAAAGCTGTCCGAAACTTTCTGCAGGGAAGCTGCTGTCTCGTTCGTATAGTTGGCTCCTCTGTCCACGGCGGCGATCGTATCCTCGATCAGTTTGGCCGTGTTCTGTGCCGCCTGCTGCGACTTCTTCGCCAGGTTTCCGACCTCGTCAGCTACAACGGCAAAGCCCTTGCCGGCCGAACCCGCTCTCGCAGCCTCGATCGAGGCATTCAACGAAAGGATATTTGTCTGGAATGCGATGTCGTCAATCGTCTTGATGATCTTGCTGATCTCGCCGGCCTTCTCCGTGATCTCCTTCATGGCATCCGACATCTTGCCCATCTTCTCGTTGGACTCCCTGACGGCAGCTTCGGATGTCTGGCTGATCTCTGCGGCTTCCGAGGTCATCTTCGTCGTATCAGCAATCTTCTGCGTGATATTCGTCATGGACACGGAAAGATCCTGTACGGAAGAAGCCTGCTCCGTAGAGCCCTGGGCCAGTGCCTGAGCACCTGAAGAAACCTGCTCACTTCCGCTCGCCACCTGCTGAGCGGCATCACGGATATCCGCCAGTGTATCTGAAAGATCCGCAGATATTTTTTCAATGGAGCGACGCACCGAACTGTAGGCACCGATGTAATATTCCCTGTTGCTGTCATCCAGAACGAAATTTCCGGCGGCCATATCAGCCAGTTTCGCATCGAGATCGCCGATAATGTTCCTCAGGCGCTCGATGAAGCTGTGCAAAGCATCCGCCAGCCGTCCGATCTCATCCTTATTCTGATAATCGATGGATACATCAAAGTTGCCCTTTGCAATCTCAGACGCAACATTTTCCATCTCTCCGAGCGGCTTCAGTTCCTTCTTCAGACGTAGATAGGTGAAAAGGATCAGGTCAAATGCGGCAATAATGCTGAGGATGGTGACAACCCTGATAACCAGAAATATCTTTGCCCCGGCCTCATGGGTCGAAATTTCACACTGAATCCACCAGTGCTGACCGGCCACATCCAGCGGAACAAAATAGCGCGCAACTTTTTCCGTCCTGTTATCCAGTACCTTGAACTGTGAGTCCGTACCAAGTTTTGCAGCAATAGCATCATAATTACCCGACACGGTATCCTTGTAGTTCTTCCCGGTCTCTTCGCTGTCTGTGCTGTAGAGAACACTTCCATTGCCATTCACGATAGCCATGGAGATAGATGAATACCCGGAATCATCCGCTTTGACAGCTGAGAAGGCATCTGCTTCGATATCGACGATCACCACACCTTTAAATTCACTGTTGTAGACGATCGGATAATAAACAGACACCATATTCACATCGTCTTCTACATAGGAATCCGTAGCACCGGCCGTAAGCGACTCCTTCGCAGGGGCGTAATAATCCGCATCCGCATAGCTGTCATAGGAAAGATTCTCAACCGAATTGTTCTGAACATCCTCCTTGTTCACATACGGTGCCCATACCTTCACGCCCTCTGCAAACGTGCCCGGCTCCAGCAGAACGCCGGCACCGGCGATATTCTCATTGTCGCCGACCACCTCCAGAATGGTATTGATCACGATGCTCTCGGCGTTAAAACGGCTGCCCGGAATCTTCTCTCCTGTCAGACGGCTGGTAAACGTACCCTCGGCGCCGCCCTTCTCACTGGCATTCGTGCCCTCAGTACCGAAGGTCAGGCCAATGCCTTTGCCGACATCATCCGGCTGTTCATACATGATGTTCATCGCACTGGCGATTGTCCTGTCCGCGGCGTCCGCTATGCCGATCACATTTTCAACTGTGGCTGCCTTTGTGGACGCAAGCTGAAACAGTTCACTGTCGATCTCCTTGCCGATGATATATCCACTCAGCACATCCACGATAATGATCATCGCCACAAAAGTCAGTACAATCAGCGTGCCAATACCGGCTGCCATACGCGCACTCAGATTCTTATCACGCAGGAATCCGCCACCGGTCTTCTGTCTCCTGATTCTTTTTTTCGTTTGTTTCTTCGCATCCATACTATGCCATCTCCTCCTCTTTAACTGTCATGCTCCTGCTCACCGAAAAACTGAAGAAGCTTCTTCAGCACGACTTCCCTGCCATTGGACTTCAGCAGATAATCCGTCGGATGGTAGGCCAGCACCTTCATGATACTCTCCCGGTCATCCTTACCCGTGAGAAAAATAACCGGCAGATTCTTATTCGATCTGTTCATCCGGATCTGCTTCAGCGTATCCGGGCCGGACATGCCGGGCATCTCATAATCCAGCAGAACCAGATCGACTTTTCTCTTCATGAGGAATGAAAGCGCCTCCGCACCATCCGTCACCGCCGTGACACGGTAAAACGGTCCCAGCCACGCCTGCATCATGCGCAGAAACGTCGTGTCATCGTCCACAAGGAGGATGCTCTTCTTCCGGTTCAGCAGAGATTTTGCCGACACATGTTCATCTCTTGCGATCCTCGGAAGCAGTTCATCCAGCATCTCACTGACATCAAAGGGTCTCTCCTGCGAATAGGCGATCATGTGACCCGGCAGACGACCTTCCGCAATGCTGATCCCCGCCTTGGTGCCGCACATGCAGAGGTAGTGACCGCTGCCGTGCTTCCACATCAGATCACGCAGAACGCCAAACAGTTTCTCCTCATTGTATATCCCTTCATCGAGAAGAAAAATAATGATCGACACCTCATCAAAATGCTCCAGTATCTCCTGCTCCACAGGACTCACGCAGATCGCCTGCAGACGCTCATTCTGAAGCTGCCTGACCAGCGGGCGCGCAGCAAATTTACTGCTGCTGATCAGCATGACATTCTTCTTCATCTCTACCTCTCATCGTATGTATAAAATAATATTCCAGAATACAGATATCCCCGCTCGTCCCCGACGCAGCGATGGCTGCGGGTTGGAGGTTCCTGTATTTCTGAACATTCCGTCTGATTCTTCACCAGTCTGAAGATGCATGTACAGAAATAACCGACCGAATTTAAATATTATATCGGCTGATAGCGTCTAAAAGTTAAACATCGGCTAAGCCAGTGCGCTGCTCACCGCATCCCAGTCGGGTTTCCTCAATGCCTTTCGAATAATACCGACTTTTCCGGCAGCCTCGTCAGGCAGACGCCAGGCGTCCAGCTCATCCAGTACATCCGCGAGGCCTTCGGCATCAAAAACAGATGCGCAGTCAGACATGACAGCAAAAGCATCCGCGAGGTCACTGTCCGTGATCAGCGGTCTGCTGTCATTCATTCGCTCTGTCTTCCCCGATGTTTCTCCTGATGCCTTTCCCGATATTCTTCCTGATGCTTTTCCCGATGTTTCTCCTGATGCTTTTCCCGATGTTTCTCCTGCTGTTTCTCCTGGTGCTTTTCCCGACGTTTCTCCTGATGTATTTCCTGATATTTCTCCTGCTGTCTCTCCCGACGTCCCCGCCGATGCTGCCGCATCATCTGCCTCTGTGAATTCATCTGCAACCAGCGGAAACAGGAAATCAAGCAGCGCCGCATAGCACTGCAGCAGCTCAGGTGTCCGGGCATGTATCGTTTCCAGATCCCCGGTATCCCCGGCGTGTTCCAGTGCCGCCGCCGTTTCGCCGAGATCCGAAGCCCCGATCAGACGGGAGGAACTCTTCAGCGCATGCACCTTGATCGTGTAATTTTTCCAGTCTTTGTGCCAGAAATATCCCGCGATCTCTCCGTAATTGTCATCAGCCGATTCCACATAGCTCCTCAGCGCGTCCATGTAGTTCTCTTCCGAACCGCAGTAGTTTACGCCGTCCTCCACATGCAGATACATGGATTTGCGGAGCCAGGCGGGAATCACGCTGCCCGCGGCACTGTTCTCCTGTTCGAACTGATCACCGCCGGAAACTGCAACAGACTGATAAACGCCGTCACCCGCGCCAAACTGATCAACACCGGCAGCCTGAAGGTCATCACCTCCAGTACTGTATGAATTGCTGCCGGTGTTTCCCGCACGGCCGGCGGCGGAGGTATCGACAGCATCCGTTGTGGCGGGGTTCGCCGCACATTTGTCAGTAATATCTGCCGCCGGCGGATTTTCGTCGCAGCGGATCACCTTCTCTGCCGGCAGAAATCTCAGCAGGCAGTCTTCCAGGCGTTCGCCATTCACCGGCTTGGAGAGGTAATCCTGAAAGCCGGCGTTCATATATTCCTCACGCGCACCGGAAACAGCATTCGCCGTCAGCGCAATGACCGGTACGCCGGCGTTCCGGTTCTCCTGATCCGCCTTCATGGCCTGCAGCGTCTCGATGCCGTCCATACCCGGCATGCGATGGTCGAGAAAAATCATGTCATATTTTTTCTCGCGCGTCATCTGCAGCGTCTGCTGCCCGGATTCCGCCGTGTCAATGCGGATCTTCGTGCGCTTCAGCAGGTTCCGGATGACGGTCAGGTTCATCGGCGTATCATCCGTCACGAGGATCTCCGCAGTGGGTGCGATCAGCTTCTGATGCGATTTTCCGCGCTGACTGTACGTCTGGCGGAATGCCGTCGTCAGATCACCGACCGGCGTCCAGTCCACGACCTTCTGCTTCAGGTCAAACATAAACTCCGAGCCCCGGCCGTATTCGCTCTGCACCTCCAGCTTCGTTCCCATGAGATCCAGGAGCTGTCTGGTAATGCTCATGCCGAGACCTGTGCCCTCGATCGTCCGGTTCCGCTTCTCGTCGATCCGCTCGAAGGGGGCAAAAAGCTTCTTCATGTCTTCCTTTTTGATGCCGATGCCCGTATCCTTCACGCTCACATGCAGTTTCACGTGGTGCTCATCGAGCTTCTCCGACGTCACAGACAGTGTGACAGATCCCGTCTCCGTGTACTTGACGGCATTGGTCAGGATGTTCGTCACCACCTGTTTGATGCGGATTTCATCGCCGATCATCACATGCGGAAGCTCCTGTCCCGCTCTGACGATCAGCTGCAGACCCTTGTCCGACGCGCGCTTCCGGATCATGTTGATCAGATCGTTCAGCACGGACGCGGGATCATACTCGACGGGGATGATCTCCATCTTGCCGGCTTCGATCTTGGAAAAATCAAGGATGTCATTGACAATGCCAAGCAGACTTCCTCCCGCGCTCCGGAGATCCTCCGCATACCGGATGATGCCCTCTTCCGTGGACTCACGCAGGATCATCTCATCCATGCCAAGAATCGCGTTGATCGGCGTGCGGATCTCATGCGACATATTGGACAGGAAGAGGGATTTCGCACGGTTCGCCGCCTCCGCCTGCTCCGCCATCTGCAGGTAATTTTCATTGGACTTCTCAAGGTCCGCCGTGATCGCTTCGAGGAAATTTGCCAGCCGCACCTCCATCGGCATCGCCGTTCCCCTGTCCTTCAGCTCCATATCCGAAAATCCGATGGTCCGTTTCTTCGCAACGGTGCCGCCTTCACGCATTGTCAGCAGAACCATTGCGGAATTCACAATGCCGCCGTTTTTTCTCCCGCTGCAGCAGATGCCCGCCTGCAGCGACATATACTGGATATCCTGCAGAACATCCTGGCACATCCTGATTTCGGATCCGTACCTCCGTCCGAGAAGGGCGGCGCGGTCGCCGCACTCAAAGACAAGGCCTGCCTCCGGCTCCAGTGTCAGCACCTGCTGCGTCGTCTCCCACGATTTCTGCAGAAGGCTCTCCACCGTCGAATAGCCGAACTTCACCGTGTCTCCCGAGCGGATATCACCGATAAAGTGGAGATCTCCGTTCGGCAGCATGCGCAGCGGTGTCCGGGCGATCAGCATACCGTCCCGTTCCAGCATGAGAGGAAAGCCGCGGATATTTTTGAGGAAATCCGCATTCGGATATGCCTTCAGATAGCGGATGTAGGCTTCGACGGCAGGACGCCCGTCGATCGTCTGAATATCACAGTCCCCGGCCATACCGATCTGCTGCGTCTTCCTCTTCTGTACCGGCATCTCCTTCCCGAGCGGACGGAATCCCAGGCAGTACTCCTCATCCACGCACAGCTCTCTCCCCGAAAGCCCGATGACCACCGCACCGGTATTATGCACATTTCTGCCGCAGACAAAGGAGCTGTGCCTCGTCTCGTCATCTTCCCGAACGCCGGCGATGCCGCCGACCAGGGGAACATCACGAAGACCGGCATTTATTTTTTTCACATAGCGGGAAACCGGCAGATAGGCGCCGGCCATCAGCAGGATCACGCACTTCAGATCGTCGATCCCGCCGAGATACTCCCGTATTTCCTGCAGTGCCGTGCGCTCGTCTCCGCCGTGCAGGTCATATTCCGTGACGCTGACCTCGGCCTTCTCGAAAAAGCAGAACGAGAGGCGCATCTCCCTGCGCATGGGCATTTCTCCGCTGGCGCACTGCGAGATGGCAGCCGCCGGGAGCCCCGGGAAATCTCGCCAGAGCATATCATTCACGGTCCGGTACACGGTCTCAGGCATCCCCATCGTGCTCACAAGGACAAAACCCGCATGCCGCTGCCTGTACTGGGGGAGACTCCGGACGATCGCTGCCGTCTTTTCGAGCTGCGCCTCATTCTCCACCGTATACGTTACCTGATACATTTCTCCTCCGTCTGCACCATATCCCGCATGGCGATCAGCATCGCCTTCTGTCCGTGGGTCGTCATGGGAATGATGATAAACGCCTTAAGCATATAGCCGCCACTTCTCTTCTTCACCTCAAACGCATCCAGCAGCGTCAGCCGGTTCTCCACCCGCAGCCGCTCATCGACCGTCGCTTCGTCCATGAACTGGATAAATCTGCTCTGATCACGCCGGCGGATGACTTCTCTGGCAAACAGCCTGACAGCCGTGTCATAATCCCTTCCCTCGATCATGATGCCGTAATCCGGCGCATTCAGAAAGGACCTCTCCACCAGGTGCTCTGTCCTGCTGACCAGATCCATACGGTCGTACACCGTATAGAGTACACGCAGCATATCCCTGAGATCCTGTCCGCGGTTCTTCTCCGACTCCACGATCATCGACGCCTGCATGATGATCGCCATGGAATGCCTCTCCGGATCCTTTGCCAGAAGGCTTCCCCAGAGGTCCATGATGCGGCCGCCTGTCCAGAGCGTCAGCAGCACATTCTGACCGCCCTCTGCCACTCTTTCCAGAAAATCGCGCATGCGCTCCTGCATCGCGCCCGACGCCCTGTACATCCGTTGGGCAAAGTCCTCCGAATTTCGGAATCCGTATTCCTTTACGAACGTCTCCAGCGCCTGGTTGGCCACAAGAAGCTCCAGATTCTCTCCCCGCTTCTCAATGATCGCCATGGGATCCGCAGCGTGCGTCTGATGATTCCCGCCCAAGGTCCTGTTGTCGATCTGCACGGCACCGACGCGTGAAAAATAATCGCGGCTCCTGTAATCCTCGATCTGCCGGTCTGACCCGATGATCCCGCCATAGGTCTGCGGCCGGCCGAAGTAAAATCCCTGCTGCATCTCGAATCCGTGCTGTCTGAGCCAGTGATATCCCTCCTCCGTCTCCACGCCGACGATCGCGGACGTCATCTTCATCTCCTTGATCATGTTCACCGTATATGAGAGCATGACAGCTGCGCCGCCGTCCCGTCCCGATGTCCGTAGGGACCGCATCAGGCGAAGATCAAATTTCACGGCGTCAAAGTGAAACTCCCCGAGCACGCTCATGGAGGCGTAGCCGGAGCCGAAGTTGTCGAGCCACACCTCGTAGCCGGCCCTGCGGAAGCGCTCCAGTTCATTTTTCAGCAGATCATGACTGACCGTGAGCGCGCCCTCCGAAAGCTCGAGGCGGAAAAGCGACGGCGGCAGACTGTGCGCCCGCACGGCCTTTTCAAACACCTCAAAAATATCGCAGTCCTCAAAATCATACCGCGACAGATTGACCGACACCGGCACAAGCGCCCCGGCATTGTTCTCTCCGCAGGCTTCGAAGTCCTCCGCCACCAGTTCGACGATGCAGGCATCCAGCAGATGCGACATATGCCGCTGTTCGAGGATCGGCACAAACTCACCGGGAGAGATCGACCCCATCACCGGATCATCCCACCGCGCCAGTGCCTCGGCGCCGCAGATCTGTCCGGTCAGCGTCCGCACGATCGGCTGGTACAGTCCATGCTCTCCGAATAATAAGCCACGCGCTGATCCGTTTTCCCCTCTATGGAACGGAGAGCCTGCTGCGCTTTTTCCACCAGCGTCTTCAGCGAATCCTTCGATCCGTCCTGCCCGCCAAGCGTGCAGACACCGGCTTCCGCCACAACCCGCGCATCCGCATACCGCCGGAGGAGACTGGCATTCAGATCCACGACCGTCAGTTCCACATCTGTGCCATTGCTGAGCACAAGGTATCCGTCAGCCTCCGCGTGGCCCACCAGGCCGGAAGGGAAATGCTGCAGCAGCAGCCTGCCGAATGCATCCACGAGTTCTTTCCCGCGGAAAAGCCCACGCTGGCGCCTGTATATCCTGTAGCCTCTCAGATGCAGCCAAATCAGGCAGTACTGCTGACCGCCGTCCGGGCCGAGACTGCCCAGTACGCCCTCTGCGTAGTCTCTGAATAGTTCCAGATCAAGAATCTGATTATCGTTCATGATGCCCCCGTATTTGCAACGCATGTAACCGTACTTTACAGTAGCGTCACACACTGCGATGCAGGTGTCATAAGTCTGCGCGCCGCTCCGCACTGCGACGAACTTATTCAATACCCAAACAGAGCCGTGAGAGAGTATGTCTCCCACGGCTCATGATACTCTCCGTCCATAATCAGGATATAGATGCCTGCCCTGTCATGCCTGCGCGAGTCTTCTGATTCCGACCGCCACACGGTCGATGTAGGAATCCAGATTCAGCGCCACATCCCTGGTCTCACCCTCCACGGGTTCATCTGCTTTCAGCGAAAGCTGGTAAAGTGCCTCGCAGTAATCCTGCAGGACGCTGATCACCGACCGGGAATCCGGCAGCGCCGCCTCAATCGCATTGCCCAGATGGACCGCATTCTGCTGCGTCAGATCCAGAAGTAATACAAACGTGTCGCTGTCCTTTGTCTGATCGATCTGACGGTGCATTGCGCGGAACTCATCCAGGATATCCGTTACCTGTTCCGTGAAATTCTTCTCCATTTCCCCAAAACCTCCTGCTTCCCTGCATACAAAACGGGCGAATCCATCAGCCCGCGGATATTGTCTGATCTCCGGTTTTCAGCCGGACGGACTAAGAAAAGTATAGCATAATCGGCCTGCGGTTTGGTACACAATTTCGGATACATGATACAGAATACAGATGTCTCCCCCCCCCACGTCATCAGCGCCTTCTGAGGCTAATCAAGAAAAACGCTTCAGGCAGTGGCAAGTAATTAAATCAAATGCCACTCTATTGAGAATATTTTATATGTCGTTAGTATAAATGTGACATCAAAATATTGACATTTTTAATCCTGTCAAGATAAAACAACATATTTTTCAGAGAGGGTAAACGATGATTATTACACATAATGTCATTGCTACGAACGCAGCTATGAATCTCGATAATAACAATAACAAGCTACAGAAAAATCTGGAGAAACTTTCCTCTGGATATAAGATCAACCGTGCAGCCGATGATGCTGCAGGGCTTGCTATTTCAGAACAGATGCGAAGACAAATCCACGGGCTGGAACAGGGGCATCAGAATATAAAAGAGGGTATCGGTTACATTCAAGTTGGCGACGGCGCCATGCAGGAAATTCACAGTATGCTCAGGAGAATGATCACCCTGAGCACGGAAGCCGCCAACGGAACCATGAACGATGATGCTCGAAATGATATTGATCTTGAAATGCAGCAATTAAAAAAGGAAATCAATCGAATCAGCGATGCAACAGAATATGCCGGACAAAAGGTATTCGATAACGATGATCCTCAATTGTTCGTAAGCGGATCACTAAAGGATGTCTCTGTTTTTAATGCCAATTACGATAAAACCACCGGTGAAGTGTCCTATGGCGGTATTGTAGTCAATGGCGCCAGATACAGATTTGACAGTGAGAACATGAAAATAACTACCACAGTGAACGGTCAGCAGGTTGATTCCTACATGGTTCGCACGGACGCCAATGGGAAGCAGGTGTTCAACGGTGGTGACTATGACTTTTCAAATCTCAATGGGGTGTCACTTCACTTCCATTGTGAAGATGGTGCAGAAATCCCGGAAATGACCCGGACTATTTCTATTTCTGCCAATGCATCGGGCATCACAATCGATGGCAAACAGATGTCCTGGTCTGAACTAAAGGACGAAGATGGAAATTCCTGTACAGGAAGTAATATTAAGCCGGGCTTCTGGTCATTAAATTATTCGGGCGCTGACATCACATTTTTCATGCCAGAAGGGACTAACAGCCTCCAGGATGTTATAAACAATATCAACACGACACAGACTGGAAGTGAAACCTATACATGGGAAACAGAGTATGATCATCAGGAACAGGAAACTGCTGTACAAGCCCTTTTGAAAAATTCAACGGTCACTGTCTCCCAGAGTATTGCCAAAAATATGCAAAACGGTGCGACATCCGTTTACAGTATTTCCTGTGATAAAAAAGGTATAAGGCTATTGGAAAATGGTACACCTGTTCAAGGTTCCGAAAAAGAATGGAAGGCTCTCGACGTCGATGATCCGGGAGACGACAGTTCGGATTCTAGCAAGCAGAATCAAGAATGGGATTCCGGAGCACATATTCTCAACGGAAAAACCTTCACATACTCTTATTCCACTAGAAAAACGGAACTACCGGAAATCATATTTAGTTTTCAGCTTTCTGATGTGACAAGCGCCCAATCTGTGATAGACGGACTGGATGGCGTACAGATTATACTGGCCGATCCGCAGACTTACTATGCAGCAACAATTTCAAAAAATAACCCGGATGATAAAGCAATAGAATCACTGAACGGAAAAGCAAATATTGATCTGTCATTCACAGATGAGCT
The DNA here is from genome assembly GCA_900318405.1 of uncultured Eubacteriales bacterium. Classification (GTDB taxonomy): domain Bacteria; phylum Bacillota; class Clostridia; order Lachnospirales; family Lachnospiraceae; genus Bilifractor. Next base: position 48,625 of record ONKP01000016.1, read on the forward strand.
TGCGCTTGGCAGAGATTTTGACAATCCCCAGGGATACAGTCAAACAGGAAAAGTCAATACTACCAGTGGAAGTAACAGAGTAGATATTGTATTTCCAGATCAGAATAATAACACAGGCGGCATTAAATTTACGGGAGAGATGTCAAACAATATTGATGATCTGACCGCTAAACTGAAAGACTGCTGGAATGAGTTGAAAACGCAGGCCGGTTATAACGCCATAACCGGAAGAACTGTGACC
>ONKP01000023.1 GCA_900318405.1 uncultured Eubacteriales bacterium
AGTGGGGCGAAGCCACATGAAAGCCCGAGCTGAGGGAGGATCGCGAGAGCGCATAGCGCGCAGCGATCCGGTTATCATACTTATGACACCTATATCATAATATTTCCAAAATACAGATGCCTCCACCCGCAACAGCGCAGACAGATGCGAATGGTAACGGCAAAGGGCATGCAGTGTACGAGGGGTTAGCATTGCATCTGCAGGTGTGTTACACTGTGGAAAAATAACGGCATGCGCGGGAAAGGAGGCGGAGAGATGGCTGTGCATACGCTGACAGGCAGAACAGACAGCACCCAAAACGGGGACGACCGGAAGGAAGGACGCCGTGTTTATGCTGCCATCGATCTGAAATCCTTCTACGCTTCGGTCGAGTGCCGTGAGCGCGGTCTGGATCCTCTGAAGACGCTGCTTGTCGTTGCCGATCTGTCGAGAACGGAAAAAACAATCTGCCTTGCCGTCTCGCCGTCGCTGAAGGCCTATGGGATTCCCGGCCGGCCGCGTCTCTTTGAAGTCGTGCAGGCCGTGGAGCGGATCAACCGCGACCGCCTGGCAAAGTCCGGTCTTCCGGCTTTTACCGGAAGCTCGTCGGATGCCGATGAACTCAGGACTCACCCGGAGTACAGGCTGGAATATATCGTCGCCAGACCGAGGATGCAGCTGTACATGGATTACAGCGCGAAGATTTATCAGACATACCTGAAGTTCGTGGCGCCGGAGGATATTTTTCCTTATTCTGTAGATGAAGTGTTTATTGATCTCACCTCCTACCGGAAACTTAGCGGCATGGATGCGAAGGCGCTGACGCGCAGGATGATCCGGGAGGTCCTGAAAGAGACCGGCATCACGGCGACGGCGGGTGTCGGAACGAATATGTACCTCGCCAAGGCAGCCATGGACATTGTGGCCAAGCACATGCCGGCGGATGAATACGGTGTGCGCATGGCATTCTGCGACGAGATGCAGTACCGGCGGAGACTCTGGAATCACCGGCCGCTGACGGACTTCTGGCGCGTCGGAAAGGGGTATGCGGGGAAGCTTGCGGACCACGGTATTTTTACCATGGGAGATATCGCGCGGACATCGCTGGTCAACGAGGAGCTGCTGTACCATCTGTTCGGTGTGAATGCGGAGCTGCTGATCGACCACGCATGGGGATGGGAGCCCTGCACCATAGCCGATGTGAAAAATTTCCGCCCGCCCGCGAAGAGCATGAGTGAGGGACAGGTTCTGCAGGAGCCGTATTCCTTTGCAAAAGCGAGGCTGGTGATCAGTGAAATGGCGGACCGCGTGGCACTTGATCTCACGGAGAAGCACCGGGAGACGTCACAGATTGTGCTGACCGTCGGGTACGACATCGAGAACCTGACAGATCCGGAGCGCCGGAAAAAATACCGCGGTGAGATTACGATCGACAGGTACGGACGCGAGGTGCCCAGGCAGGCGCACGGGACGATCGGCCTGGATGTACCGACAAACGCACAGCGTATCATTCGGCGTGCTGTGCTGCAGCTGTTCGACCGCATCGTGGATCCGGACCTTCTGGTGCGCCGCATGTACGTGTTTGCCGGCCGCGTGCGGGAGGTGCCGGGAAGCCGCATGGCGCAGGACAGTCCCGTGTATGAGCAGATGGACCTGTTCTCCTATGCGGCGCAGAAAAATTCATCGGGGGATGCGCTTCACGACGGACTGTCGCAGCGTCCGCAGGATGCGGAGATCCGAGAACGTGTGGCGGCGGAGCGCGAGGCGAAGGCACAGAAGGCTATCATCGCTCTGCAGGAAAAATACGGAAAGAATGCCGTGATCAAGGGCATGGATCTGGAGGAGGGCGCGACGGCGGTCGAGCGGAACAGCCAGATCGGTGGGCACAGAGCGTGAGGAGGCTGCTGTTTACAATCATCTGGGCCATATCCGGAATGAAAATGTCTCCACCTGTAACAGAGCGATGAGTATTTGCTGTGTGCAATTACAGTGAAGTCCAAAGTTTACATGAGATGCCTGTCAGTAAGCTTACATGCTGATTATTTGCGTCAGAAGATATTCAAAGATGCGATTGGACATTGATACATGGAGAAAGAAAGTGACTGGCGAAGAGGAAGAAACAATCAGAAAATATGGTGACATCATCAACCTGCCGCATCCGACATCGAAGACGCATCCGCGTATGCCGGCGGCATCACGGGCGGCGCAGTTCGCACCGTTTGCCGCGCTGACGGGGTTGGATGATGAGCTGGCAGAGACTTCCCGTTACACGGAGGAGCGTCGGACACTCGATGAAAACCGGCGGGAGGAGCTGGACCTGAAGCTGCAGGAACTGCAGCTGGCACTGGCCCGGCGGTGGCAGAATCGCCACGAACAGACCCGACGGGAACAGGAGCCATGGGAGCAGCATCAACAGGAGCAGAACCGTGAGACGTCCGGCGGGGCAGAAGGCGGAGGCTCATCTGACGGGGCAGAAGACGGCAGTTCATCCGGCGGGGCAGAAGTGATCGCGCAGATTACATTTTTTGCACCGGATGAAAAAAAGGAAGGCGGCGCTTACCGGACGGTCAGGAGCACCGTGAAAAGAATTGACAGTTACCGGCGGGCAATCGTTCTGTCTGATGGCACGGAGATCCCGGCCGCGGATATCTGTGAACTTGAGGTGATGGAGGAAAAATACTATGTTCAGAAAAATGAGAAGATTTAAACAGCAGCTTGAGGATGCAGAGTGCAAAGAGATTTTGGCGAAACAGTGGAGAGGCGTTCTCGCTGTCATCGGCGATGATGATTATCCCTATGCGCTGCCGATTAATTTTTATTATGATGAGCAGGCCGGCGTCATTTATTTCCACGGGGCGAAGGAAGGACACAAGATCGATGCGATCCGCAGGAATCCGAAGGCTTCGTTCTGCGTGATCAATGACGGTGCGTATGAAGATGGCGACTGGTCCAGACGCTTCAAGAGTGTGATCGTATTCGGTCAGATGTATGAGGTCTCCGATCAGAAGGAGCATGACGATGCAATTCTGAACCTCGGACGGAAATACTATCCGACGGAAGAAGAGCTGGCAGCGGAGATCCGGAAGGACGGCGCCAGGGCACATATGCTTGCGCTGAAAATCGAGCACATGACGGGCAAGAAGGTGCATGAGAAGTAATTGTGCCTGCCAAAATCTTACATGCCCATAAGAGTAATGTGAGTACGCAACAGAATTCGGGCCATAAAAGCCATATAAGTCCATATAAATGGGCCACAAAGGTAATGTGAGTCCGTAATAGTTCATATGAAGGACAGGATCAGGAAACATGGCGGAAAAGAAAAAAAATCGTGATGCAGATGCTCCGCGCGAGCCCTATAAATTCATTCCGGTAGAGACACCGGAGGATATTCAGGAAGAGATCCGTGCTGCCAGAATCAGAAAGAACGGTCAGACATTTGTGGCAGACGGATCCGCGGTGTCCGGAGAAGGACGGAAAAAAACAGCCGCCGGCGATGGCAGTCAGACCACCGGGCAGAAGAATGACGTTCAGACGACACCGCGTTTTGAAAGTATGGCGGATATCATGAAGGAATTTCATCGGGGAACCGAGTGGGAGCTGAACAATGGAGAGATGGCTGCGCTCGCCATCGAGGATACGCATGCAAAAATCACGAATTACTACGTGATCCATGACCGCGCATGGACGCACGGAGCCGTCGTTGATTTTATCGATATGGATGAGGGCACCGGCCGCTATACAGTATATGCGCTCTGCACTGACGGCACTGTACTCGCGGTTCCTGAAGAAGATCTCGATGAACCCGTGACGGTGACTTACGGTGATCAGAGGATTCAGATGGTGCGTCACCTGCCGAAAGAGATAGAGAACACGGCGGAACTGGGAAGGCGCATTCTCGCCGAAAAAGACCGCACGATGGCTGAGTATGAGAAGCGGAAAGCGCAGATGAAGCAGCAGTAACAGCATACATGTAAACGGAAAAAGTACTGGACATGGCTGTGCTGTATGTAGATTCAGTAAACCTGCATACCCCAGGTGAGGCCACGGTACTGAACGGAACAGAAGAAGAGGAAAAGCAAAGATGCGGGTAATCCAGTGTCAGACAAAGGTGTTCAGCAATAAAGAACAGAATCTGCGCCAGATGGCAAAATATATTGACGAAGCCTCCGAGGCACATCCGGATCTCGTCACGTTCGGTGAGATGTTCACCTGTCCGTATGACACGTCGGTTTTTGCAGATTACGCAGAGCCGGACGGCGGGCCGAGCTGTGAATTTTTCTCGGATATGGCCGGAAAATATCACATCTGGCTCTCAGCGGGGACGATTCCCGAGCGCGACGCAGAGGGACGTATTTACAACACAGCCTATGTGTTCGACAGGGATGGAAACTGCGTGGCGAAGCACCGGAAGAAGCATCTCTTTGACATCGATATCAGGGCGGGGGCGCCACGGGTATCCCGGCGGACGGCTGCGGAAGACAGCAAAACGGGCGGCGCAGAAGAGAAAACAGATGGGCATTCACTGATGGAATCTGATGAATCCGCAGACGGAAAATCCGGCAGCGGCCAGAGGTTCCGTGAGTCCGATGTGCTGACAGCGGGAGACGAGATCACAGTTTTTGACACCGAATTCGGAAAGGCAGCACTGGCGGTCTGCTTTGATGTGCGCTTTCCCGCAGACTTTGTGCAGATGGCAAGTCAGGGCGTAAAGCTGATCCTGATCCCGGCTTCTTTCAATACGACGACAGGCCCGCTGCACTGGGAACTGCTCATGCGTGCCCGTGCCGTCGATACGCAGAGCTTTGTGATTGCGACATCGCCCGCCCGGGATCTGCAGGCGTCCTATCATTCCTTTGGACATTCACTGATCGCTGATCCCTGGGGAAAAATACCTGTTCAGACGGATGAGGCTGCCGGCCTCTCGGGCGCGGACATACAGCCGGAGCTCTGCGACGCGGTAAGAGCACAGATACCGCTTGGAAACTGAAGTAATTCTGCCATGGCTCAGCCACGGCATTTTTCGGAAATACAGACAACAAAAGGCTTCGGAGCTTAGCTGTGCTGTGCGTGTACGGAAGAATGCCGGAAACTGTCCTGATATATTTTGCGGCAGATCTGCAGAGGTGTCCCACGGTCTTTCTCTTCCGGCCGCTTGCACTAACAGGGACGTGGCTTTATAATAAGTAAACACCACAGACGTTGTCGAAGGAGTATCAGCGATTTGAACAGAAAGGACAGCCTGATTGGGTGAAGGGGAGCACTATGGCTGAGAAAAAATACAGGAATAAAAAGAAATCCGGCGCACGGCACGCACAGGGAAGAAAAAAACACGGCAGGAGCGGATCGTTTGTGGGCCTCGCAGTACTGATTACCTGCGCGGCAGTAGTTGGCGGGCTCATGATTTACGGTGTGGCGACCGGCAAGTTCAGCCAGATCGTCGAGGCAAGCGATACGGCCATGGAGTCCGAAGAGGAGATCGAAGCGCAGAAAAATGCTGCGGCAGCGGCTGAAGCCCAGAAAAAAGCCGAAGAGGAAAAGAAGGCTGCCGAGGAGAAAGCAGCGCAGGAAGCCGCTGAAAAAGCAGAGGCGGAGGCAAAGGCAGCGGCTGAGGCAAAGGAAAAAGCCGAACATCCGGAGTTTTTTGCTGATATTCAGCTGACACTGCCGGATGGCAGTACGAAGGAGATCAACCGCGATCTGGTAGAGACGTGGGAGACGGACAATGGCGACGGAACCTTCACCCGTGATGATGAAGTTTTCAATCAGCACATCATGGATTTTGCAGCCCAGCTGGCGTCTGCGGTCGACACTGTCGGCAAAGATCACACATTTGCCTCTACGGGCCGCGGGACACAGACGATCCCCGGTAATGAATATTACGGATGGCAGCTGGATCAGAGCGCGGAGGTCGCGCAGATTCAGGATGAGCTGACGAACAGCAAGACCGTTACGCGCGAGCCGAATTATACCATGCGTGAGTCGGCAGGCTCCAATGATAATGGCGGCATTGGCCAGACCTACTGTGAGATTGATGCGTCGCGTCAGCACCTCTGGATTTATCAGAACGGCAGCCTTGCTTTTGAGACAGATGTCGTCACGGGACTGATGGATCAGACGCACTATACGCCGGCCGGCGTTTATCTGCTGCTGGACAAGCAGACGGATGCGACACTGAAGGGCGAAACACTTCCCAACGGAAAGCGGACGTATGAGACGCCGGTATCCTACTGGATGCCTTTTACCCACACCGGCATCGGACTGCATGACGCCTGGTGGAAATCCGTTTTCGGCGAGGGACAGAATGTATGGAACGGTTCTCACGGATGTGTGAATCTGCCCTCCGATGTGGCGGGAACGGTTTATGATCTGATGACGATGACCACGCCAATCGTCGTGTATTATTCCGAGGATTATACGCTCCGGGATGCTCCCGAGAGTGAGGTAGACAAGTATATCCGCGAGCAGAGGGAAGCCGCGGCAGCGGCCGAAGCGGCACAGAGTTCGCAGGATGCTCAGACGGCGGAGCAGCCGGCAGATACACAGACGACGGATACGCAGCCGACAGAAGCACCGACCCCTGAACCGACACAGGAAGCGGCACAGACGGATACGACTGCAGAGCAGCCGGCGGATACTTCTGCGGAAACAGCGACAGAATAAGCAGTGACTGCTCCCGGACAGAATAAACAGTGACTGCTCCCGGGAAGATCAATAAAGATATAAAAATAAAAAGCAAGCGTCAGACAGTCGATGCCCGTTTCAGGGTGGAACTGTCCGGCGCTTGTTTTTTTCGTAAAGAGAATTGGAACTGTCCGACGCATGAACTGTGGAACACATTTATTTACCGGACGGCATACCGCGCATCGAGAGGCTGATGCGGTTGCGCGATTTATCTACTTCAAGGACGCGGACATCGACGACATCGCCGACGCTGACGACGTCGAGCGGATGTTTCACGCGCTTTTTGTCGGACAGCTGGGAGATGTGAATCAGTCCGTCCTGATGGACACCGATGTCGACAAATGCGCCGAAATCGACGACATTGCGGACGGTTCCCTTCAGGATCATGCCGGGCTTCAGATCATCCATGCTGAGGACGTCACTGCGGAGGATCGGAGCCGGCATATCCTCTCTCGGGTCGCGGCCGGGACTCTGCAGCTCCTTTACGATGTCACGGAGCGTGGGCTCACCGACGCCGAGCCTCTCTGCCATCGCTGCGTAATCCGGGATGTAGATGGAATTCACGCCACTGAAAAATGCTGCCTCCTGTTTAGCGGTGGCTTTCTTTACGGCAGCGGCACCAGCTGCAGAATCCGGGGCGAAAATCGGTTCTGCATCAGCTTCAGAAGCAGTACCGGAAGCTGCTGTGGAAGCACTGGCTTCATCGGCTTCAGCAGCAGTGTTGGAAACAGTTGCGGCAGATGCGCGGTTTCCGTGCTGCCCACCTTCGTTTTCAGTTAACAGCGAGATCAGTTTTTTTGCCGCATCGTAGCTCTCCGGGTGAACGGCAGTGTTGTCGAGCGGTTCGCTGCCGCCGGCAATGCGCATGAAGCCGGCGGACTGCTCAAAGGCCTTCGGACCGAGCTTCGGCACCTTCAGCAGATCGCGGCGCGTGCGGAAACGGCCGTTGGCTTCGCGATAGGAGACAATATTTCTGGCAACTGCTTTGCTGATACCGGAGACGTGCTCCAGCAGCGGGGCGGAGGCGGTATTCAGATCAACACCGACCCTGTTTACACAGTCCTCGACGACGCCGGAAAGCGCCTCGCCGAGCTTCTTCTGGTCCATATCGTGCTGATACTGACCGACGCCGATGGCCTTCGGGTCGATCTTCACGAGCTCTGCCAGCGGATCCTGTACGCGGCGAGCCATGGAAGCCGCACCGCGCTGCTCCACATCGAAATCCGGAAATTCCTCGGCACCGAGTGCGCTTGCGGAATAGACGGAGGCGCCGGCCTCATTCGTGATGACGTACTGCACCTTCTCCGGAATCTCTTTCAGGATATCCACGATCACCTGCTCCGATTCGCGGGAAGCGGTTCCGTTGCCGAGTGAGATCAGGGTCACATGATATTTGCGGATCAGATCCCTGACGGTATTTTTCGCGTTGTCGAGATCGCGCTGACGGACGCCGGCGCCGGGATATTTTTCTGTCGGATAGATGATGGCTGTGTCGAGAACTTTGCCCGTCTCGTCGACGACGGCGAGCTTGCAGCCGTGATTGTAGCCGGGGTCCCAGCCGAGAACGACCTCACCCGCGATCGGCGGTTGCATGAGAAGCTGCTCGAGATTCTTATCGAACACCTTGATAGCGCCGTCCTCTGCCATGTCGGTCAGCTCGCTGCGGAGCTCGCGCTCGATGGCCGGTGCGATCAGGCGCTCGTAGCTGTCCTGGATCGCATGCATCAGAACAGGGAAGGTAATCTCATTTTTTCCTTTAAAAATATAATGGCCGAGATAGAGAAGAATCTGCTTCTCTTCCACCTGAATCTTCACGGTCAGAAATTTTTCCTTCTCGCCGCGGTTGATGGCGAGGACGCGGTAGCCGGTGATTTTTGACACGGGTTCCTGGAAGTCGTAGTACATCTCGTAGACGGATTTGGCCTCCGGATCCTTTGCCCGGGATACGACGAGACCTGTCTTTCTCGTGAAGTTCCGGATACCTGCCCGGAAGTCGGCGTTGTCGGAGATCTTTTCGGCGATAATATCGGAGGCACCGGCGATGGCATCTTTCACAGTGGCGACGCCTCTGGCCTCGTCGACGAAGGCAGCTGCTTCTGTCTCGAGCGGCGCTGTGATCTGCTGTGCCAGGATGAGGTCGGCGAGGGGCTGCAGTCCTTTTTCGATGGCGACGGAGGCGCGCGTCTTGCGCTTCTGTTTGTACGGGCGGTAGAGGTCCTCGAGTACGACCATGGTGTCGGCGGCATCGATGGACTTCTTCAGCTCCGGCGTCAGCTTGCCCTGCTCATCGATGGACTTCAGAACAGCTTCGCGGCGCTCTTCGAGATTGCGGAGACTCGTCAGACGGGATTCGATGGTACGAATCTGCGTGTCGTCGAGGGAACCGTGTTTTTCCTTGCGGTAACGGGCAATAAAAGGCACGGTGTCGCCCTCATCGAGCATATCGATGACCGCCTGTACCTGTTCGGGGCGGATGGAGAGTTCGTCGGCGATTTTACGGGTAATGTTCATATCGTTATTACTCCTTGTGTTCGTTTGCTGTTACATAAACTACGCCTCCGGCAATCCGGGGGATAGATAAATATCCTTCACGGCAGGAGGCCTCAGAAAAAACTGCGCCTCCGGCGGTCCGTGGGGCTGGAAGAACATCTTTCACGGCAGGAGGCCTCAGAAAAAACTGCGCCTCCGGCGAAGACCGGGGACGCACATAATTATGATAGCAGATATACACAGATTGCATTTTTCTGCGAATTACAGTTCATCCGCAAGCTCGAGGATCAGCTTCTCGGTTTTCTCCCAGCCGAGGCACGGATCGGTGATGGACTGGCCGTAAACCATGTTGTCGCTGATCTTCTGGCATCCGTCGACGAGGTAGCTCTCGATCATGAGACCCTTGACGAGGCGGTGGATATCATCGGACACGCGCATGCTGTGAATGACATCTTCCGCAATGCGGATCTGCTCTATATATTTTTTCCCGGAGTTGGCATGGTTGCAGTCGACGATGACAGCCGGGTGTTTCAGGCCGCGCTCGAGATACAGTTCATTCACTCTGCGGAGATCCTCGTAGTGATAATTGGGCATACTGTTGCCGAATTTGTCCACATAGCCGCGGAGAATGGCGTGCGCGTGCTCGTTGCCCGGCGTCTGGACCTCCCAGCCTCTGTACAGAAAATGCTGAGGCGCCTGTGCTGCGGTGATGGAGTTCATCATAACGGACAGGTCTCCGCCGGTCGGATTTTTCATGCCGGCAGGAATGCCGATGCCGCTCGCCACGATGCGGTGCAGCTGATCTTCAACCGAACGTGCGCCGATGGCCACGTAGGAGAGAAGGTCGGACAGGTAGCGGTGGTTCGCAGGATAAAGCATTTCCTCTGCACAGGTGAAACCGGTCTGCTCGGCGACATCGGTGTGCATCTTGCGGATCGCGATGATGCCTGCCAGCATATCCTCGCCCTTCTCAGGGTCGGGCTGATGCAGCATGCCCTTGTAGCCGATGCCGACGGTACGCGGTTTGTTGGTGTAAACGCGGGGAATGATGAAGATCTTGTCCTTCACCTGTTCCTGCACTTTTGCCAGGCGTGTCATATAATCGAGGACGGCCGGCTCGTTGTCGGCGGAGCAGGGGCCGATGAGCAGGATGAACTTGCTGCTCTTCCCGTCAAAAATATCCGCGATCTCCTGATCTCTTTTTTCCTTGTTCTGTTTAACAGCCTCCGAGAGCGGATACTGTTTCTTGATCTCCGCAGGGATCGGAAGCTTTCTGATGAAATTCATCTGCATTTCCATGATGGTATACCTCACATGAACTGTCTTTATATGCGTTTCGGGCCGGTTATGGCATTGACTTTTATCATTGCACAAAGCGGTTGAATGTGCAAGGTGTCTCTGTACATCCTGCCGAGATCAATAACAGGCTGCCATAGGACGATATCGGGTATGTGTCCGATTGCACTTTCGCTGAAATGAAGGAATGTGATATGCTTAATGCCGCGCCGGTCTGTATGCAGATGTGTAAAAACACCTGCATGGCATTTTACCGGTGCACAGCGCACAGCGCACAGGAATGTCTGTAAAGGGTTCTGCCCGGAGGAATCATGCGTTATACAGTTGATAAAAATAAAGCTGAGAGCGCCTACATGCAGTTGTATGAGCAGATGCGCGAGGACATCACGGGAGGCCTGTATCCCTACGGTTCAAGAATGCCTTCCAAGCGAACGGTGGCGCAGGAGACGGGCGTCAGTGTGATCACGGTGGAACACACCTATGCGATTCTGAGCGACGAGGGTTACATTGAGCCGCGCGAGCGCAGCGGTTTCTACGTGATCTACCGCGATGCGGATTTTTTCGGTTCGGCGGGTGCGTCGGCTTCCGTGGCTTCGTCATCGGGAAATAAAATGGCGGGGGACAGATGGAAGGCTCCGCAGAATCTGACCCGCGGCAGGAGCCGGACGGATGAGCAGATGCCCTACGGCGTGATGGCGCGGACGATGCGCCGTGTGCTGTCTTTCCGCGGAGAGAAGGTGCTGGAAAGATCACCGTCAGGCGGCCTTCCCGGCCTTCGCAGTGCGATTGCCGCCTATCTGGGCCGCGCAAGGGGTATCCGCGTGCTTCCGGAGCAGATTATTATCGGCTCGGGTTCCGAGTATCTCTACAGCCTGATCGTTCAGGTGCTCGGGCGCGACAGGATTTTTGCACTGGAGGATCCTTCCTATGAGAAAATCCGTCGGATGTATGAGGTAAACGGTGTTCACTGTGAGATGCTGAAGATGGGCCCGGAAGGGATCCTGAGCAGCGAGCTGAAACGGTCGAAAGCCTCGGTACTGCATGTAACGCCGTACAACAGCTATCCGAGCGGCGTGACGGCAGCGGCTTCCAAACGCCGGGAATATATCAACTGGGCCACCTCGCGCGGCGGAACGATCATTGAGGATGATTTTGATTCGGAATTCACGGTCTCGTCGAAGCCGGAGGATACGCTTTTTTCCCTGGAACCCGAGCAGACCGTCATCTACATGAATACCTTTACGCAGACGATCGGCCCGTCCGTCCGGATCGGCTATATGATCCTGCCGCTCCGGATAACAGAGGTGTTCCGTGAAAAAGTCGGCTTTTATTCCAGCACAGTGCCGACGTTTGAGCAGTATGTGCTGACGGAGCTGATCGAGAGCGGCGAATTTGAGAGGCACATCAACCGAGTCCGCCGGAACCGGAGAAGATGGGAGCATAATGGCAGGGAAGAAAAATAAAGAATGGATCGCGGAGCAGATCATGGGTGTGACGCGCGACCGGCTGCTCGAGGAGCTTCCTTATATGAACCGCGCACTGATGCGGATGCCGGTCACGTTCTACGGAGAGAAATCCATTCAATCCGGGACGAAATCACCGAAGTTTTCTGAGATGCCGGCCTCGTTCTGCGGAGAGGAATTGACTGCCGCCGGGAGAGCTGAGAATGAAATTACAGTTGAAGAATCCCGTACGCAGGAAAGAGAAAATACGGCAGGTTCAGAGAATGCAGGTGATGATCCGATAAAGAAACTGCCGCCGGGCATCGGTACAGATGGGCGGCTGGTGTATGCTGACATCGATGAGGTGATCTGCGCATACAGAGAGAACCGGATCCGCCTGTCGCGGACGTATCTTCATATGATTTTTCACTGCCTGTTTCAGCATCCGTTCCGCTGCCGTCGCATGGACAGACGGCGCTGGAATTTTGCAGCGGACGCAGCCGCGGAGGATGCGGTTCTCTCTCTTGGCATTGCGGCACTCCAGATGGAGGATGACTGGCAGCTGAAGGCGAAGCTTGACCTGATGAAGCAGGCCGTGGGTGAACCGTTTACGGCAGAACGCATCTATCACTATCTGAGGACACATTCTGAGCCGTTCGATGTCGAGCATGCGGCGCAGAATACATCAAGGCAGGCTGATCGGACACAGAGCGGCCGGACCCAGAGCGACCGGACCCAGAGCGACCGGATACAGAGCGACCGGACCCGGGGAGAGGATGATTTTCCAGATGCCTGGGCGGAGGACGCATCGATTTTTCACCGGGATATCCATGAACCATGGCTGTTCATCAATGATACGATGCCGGAGGAGGTTATCCGCAGAGGCGGTGAGGAGACGGGCGGCAAATGGCGCTCGATCAGCCAGGGCGTCCAGCACGATATGGAGATGCATGAAAAAAATCAGGCGCTGGAGCCCGGCAGCCTTACGAAGATCTTCCATCTGCAGTATCGGAAGGAAAGTACCTATACGGAGTTTCTGAAACGATTTGCGAAGCTCACCGAGGATATGCACATCAGCAGCGACGAGTTCGATTATATCTACTATATGTACGGCCTGCAGCTCTATGGCAATGTCCCGCTGATCGAGCCGCTGGAATACAGGGAGACGGATCGTATCCGTGACTTTGTCATAGCCATCGATACGTCGGGATCCTGTCAGGACCATGTGGTGCAGGGATTCCTGCAGAAAACCTGGGATGTCATGAAGAATTCGGGTATTTTTACCGGGGATCTGAATCTGCACATCATACAGGCGGATGCACAGGTGCAGCGCGATGACGTGATCCGGTCACAGGAGGATTTTGATCTCTATATGAAGGATGTGGAGATCAAAGGCTCCGGTGGTACGGATTTCCGTCCTGTTTTTCAGCATGTGGATGAGCTGCAGAGAAGCGGACAGTTTACGCATCTGCAGGGTCTCATCTATTTCACGGACGGTTACGGACTTTTTCCGCAGGAACGTCCGGAATATCCGACGGCGTTTGTTTTTATCCGGGACCAGTGGGAGATACCGAAGGTGCCGGCATGGGCCTATCAGATTGTACTGAATGACACACAGTTCGCCGGCGAAGAGAAACGCGGCGGACGCATACATCTGTAAGCAGTGATTGTTGATCGCAGAAAAAACAGAGGCAGAAGCGGAAGGCAGAGCTGCCATGTAAATAAATGAAAGGATTTCACGCATGAATATACAGCAGGCAAAGGAACAGATCCGTCGCACGGTCGAGATCTACCTCATGAAAGATGGTGCGGGGTGCTACCGCATTCCGATCGAACGGCAGCGGCCGGTCTTTCTCATCGGCGCGCCGGGCATCGGCAAGACGGCGATCATGGCACAGATCGCGCGGGAGATGAACATTGGCCTCGTCTCGTATTCCATGACGCATCATACGAGGCAGAGTGCGCTCGGGCTTCCCTTTATCACGAAAAAAAAATACGGCAGCGAGACGTATGATGTATCGGAATACACCATGAGTGAGATCATCGCTTCCGTGTACGAGTGCATCGAGCAAAGCGGCCGGAAGGAAGGCATTCTTTTTCTCGATGAGATCAACTGTGTGTCGGAGACGCTGGGACCTTCCATGCTGCAGTTCCTGCAGTATAAGACCTTCGGCCGACACCGGGTGCCGGACGGCTGGGTGGTCGTGACCGCCGGCAATCCGCCGGAATACAACCGCTCCGTGCATGACTTCGACATTGCGACGCTGGACCGTCTCAAGGTCATCAACGCGGAGCCGGACTATGACACCTGGAAAAAATATGCCGCTGCGGCAGGCGTTCACCGCGCGATCCGCACCTATCTGGATCTCAAGCCAGAGGATTTTTACGGCGTAGAGACGACGCTGGAGGGCAGAAATTACGTGACGGCCCGCGGCTGGGAAGACCTGTCCGATGCCATGTATCTCTACGAAGAAAAAGGCTTCCCGGTCGACGAGACACTGATCAGCCAGTATATCTGCAACAGCAGAATATCCGCCGGATTCGCTTCTTTTTACCGCCTGTTTCGGAAATACAGGAACGACTACCGCGTGGCGGAGATCGTGCGGAGCTGGGGAGAAGAAGGCGGACCGGATAAGTCTGCGTCGAAGCAGATCCTCGCCAGAGCGAAAAAGGCACCGTTCGATGAACGCGTTACCCTGATGGGTCTTCTCACGGAAAGCGTTCTGCCGGAGATCCGGCATGAGGTGGTCGAGGAGAACTGCCTGATGGCGCTTCATGAGCGCCTTGTCGGCATGAAAGACAGCCTGACCGGTGCAGATGCAAAGGACGCGATCCGTATCCTGATGACGGATACGGCTGAACTGAAGCGGAATATCGCGATGGCGGAAGCATCCGGCGGTATTTCGGAAGAGAAGAAGACGATACTGCTGTACCCGGTGCACTTCGAGGACCTCTGCGTCAATGCCATCCGCGAAAACGGGACGGAAGACTGCTTTGATACGATCCGTAATCTCTACAGTGAGCGCGTAAAAGCCATGCAGGCAGATGCCGCACGGATCAGCCGGGAGATCAGCCATGTGCTGCGCTTTACAGATCAGGCATTCGGTGCAGGCAGCGAGATGCTGCTGATCGTCACGGAATTTACCGTCAATACCTGGAGCTCCGAATTCCTGAACCGCCACGAAAACGAAGACTACTATCGATATAATAAGCAGTTTCTGCTGTCCGAGCGCGAGGCGGGGATCGCGGATGCCATGCGCGAAGACTAAGCGTTGAGTTTCCTCGTTGTCCGCCACTGTCACACATGGAGACTTCCAGCCTCCATGTGCTCCGTGGCTCTGACAGCGTCTGAACTGTAATGACTAAGTGACAGTACGGAGAATCTTGTGTTGTCTCAGGTTAAAAATTGTGTATAATTATGCTGTAACCGCCCATTTTCTGAAACCAGCTGCCGGTACACGTGAAAAACCCCTGACGGGGCATGGAATACCGACAGCATCGCTTCCGGAAAACAGCGGCTGCAGAAAGAAAAGCAGGATGTATTGAAATGGAATTAAGGGATTATCTGACGGAACCGGAAAAAAGGGGGTTTGCAGACCTCTGGCAGAATGTGAAGACAGACAGGCTTACCATTTGCAGAACCGGAGCCGTCATTATTTTTCCCGTGGAAAATCCCTCGCTTACCGGACGCCTGATGGACGGATTCGGGCAGAATGGAAAAGCATACGACTATCACGCCTATGACCGTTCGCTCGACAGCACCTGGCTGGATGCACGGAGGATCGGCATGATCCTGATGCGGCTGAAATTTCCGGTAGATCTGTCGTTTGCGAGGGAGCAGCAGCTGCGGTTCCGGATCTCTTCACAGCTGGAGAAGGTTCTGCGGCGTATCGCGGCAGGTGACAGCACGGAAGATCTGGAGCTTCTCTGCGAGATGGGATTTATCACAGATGAGAACGGCGAGGCGTGTGTGCGTATTGTCAGAGATACGGGCAAGCGGGAAATGATGGTCCGCCTCATGAACTGGAAACACGCCGAATTGCATGCCGCATTTGATTTTTCGCTTTGATTTTTAAGGAGGCTTGCCTGTGCATAGCGCACGGGACTTCCTTGAAAATAAAAATTTCCAAAAGGAGGGGCCGGTTAACAACCGGCGAAAAGGAGATGGAGAAAATTTTCAAACTCAAGGAGCACGGCACCACCGTGCGGACGGAGGTCGTCGCAGGTCTCACCACATTCCTGACCATGGCCTACATCCTTGCTGTCAATCCGAATATCCTCGGTACGGTCATGGACCGCAGCGGCGTATTCGTGGCGACGGCGATCGCTTCTGCCATCGCGACGTTCATCATGGGCTTCTGGGCTAACTACCCGATCGCACTCTCTGCGGGACTTGGTCTGAATGCGTACTTCGCGTACACCGTATGTCTGGGTGAGCTCGGCGGTGCTGACAATGCTTTCCAGATCGCGCTGACAGCAGTTCTCGTCGAAGGCATCATCTTCATTATTCTTTCTATTTTCAAGGTACGTGAGCAGATCATCAATGGTATTCCGAGGAACCTGAAGAACGGCATCAGCGCAGGTATCGGCCTGTTCGTAGCGTTCATCGGTCTGCAGAATGCAAATATCATTGTCGCAAGTGATTCCACCATCGTCGGACTCGGCAACTTCGGTTCTCCGCAGGTTGCGCTCGCACTGATCGGCTTTCTGATCATCCTGATTCTGGAACACTACCATGTAAAGGGTTCTGTTCTGATCGGTATCATCATCACATGGATCCTCGGCATGTTTGCAGAACTGGGCGGCTGGTATGTGGTTGACGTGGAAAACGGCATCTACAGTGTATTCCCGGATTTCTCCTCCGGACTTCAGCTCGGCGGCATCGCCAATACGGCATTCAAGTTTGATTTTGCATGGGTTGGACAGCATTTCGTTCAGTTCGTTGCCATCTGCTTCAGCTTCCTGTATGTAGACCTCTTCGATACGGTCGGAACCGTTGTCGGCGTAGCTGACAAGGCCGGACTTCTCGATGAGAACGGCAACCTTCCGCGTGTAGGACGTGTCCTGATGTCCGATGCTATCGGTACCTGCGTAGGTGCCTGCCTCGGTACTTCCACGATCACTTCCTTTGTTGAGTCCAGTGCCGGTGTTGCTGCCGGTGGACGTACCGGACTTACCGCTGTTGTGACAGGGTGCATGTTCCTTCTGTCTCTGGTTCTTTCCCCGATCTTCCTGGCCATCCCGAGCTTCGCTACCGCTCCGGCACTCATCTATGTCGGCATGCTGATGGTATCCTCTGTAAAGAAGATCGAATTCGACGGTGATATAGCCGACACGGCAGCCGCCTATATGGCGATGCTTATGATGCCGCTGGCGTACTCGATAGCCACAGGTATCATGTTTGGTATCATGACGTGGGTCATCATCAAGGTATTCGAGGGCAAGGCAAAGGATGTCAGCCCGGTTATGTGGGTTGTCTTTGTTCTGTTCTGCCTGAGAGTTGTGTCACTCGTCACCGGATTCCAATAAAGCATAGAGGATGCAGCAACCATCAGCGTCTGCGGATGGCTGCGGGCTGAAGGCATCTGTATTTCCGGATGTCCTGCCCGGTATAATACAGAACACGGAACGCCCCGGAGCGTAATGCTTCGGGGCGTTCTTACTTAGTGCGCGAACAGAGAGCCACATCCGATCACGAAGTGATCGAGTGTGGCGAATGCCGCGATCATGAGATAAAGCCCGCGAAGCGTGCTTTCGCTCGTTTGCAGGGGGATACAGAACGGGGAGAATGAAATGGGATTATTGATTGCAGTTATCTATCTGATATTTATCAGCCTGGGACTGCCGGATTCGCTTCTGGGTTCGGGATGGCCGGCCATGCAGCAGGATCTGGGGGTCCCGTCATCCTACGCGGGGTATGTGTCCATGACGATTTCGTTCATGACCATCATCTCTGCGCTGGTAAGTCCGGGAATCATAAAGAAATTTCACACCAAATGGATCGTGATCGTCTCGATCCTGCTCACAGTATTCGGGCTGCTTGGCTTCTCCGTATCCGGTGCGTACTGGATGCTCTTTGCTTTTGCCGTTCCCTATGGGCTTGGCGCGGGAGCCATCGATGCGTCCATCAATCATTATGTGGCCAATAATTTTTCCGGTTCCGTGATGAATTTTCTTCACTGCTTCTATGGCATCGGCGCGATGATCAGTCCGATGATCATGGGACAGGCGCTCAGGGTTGCCCGATGGAATGAGGGCTACCGGTGGACGGCTTATGTTCAGATGGGAATTCTTCTTGTCTGCATTCTCTCGCTGCCGCTCTGGAAAAAGAATGAAAGCAAGGAAGAGGAGGCGCTGGCTGACAGCGCCGGGATCCGGGAAGCCCTCAGAGTGCCGGGCGTGATCCCTACCCTGATCGCGTTCTTTTCATACTGCGCGGGTGAGGGCACCTGCTTTCTGTGGACATCAAGTTATTTTGCCGGGACAAAGCAGGGACTCAGTGCGGGACTGATCGCTTCCTTTGGCTCACTGATCTTCGGTGGCCTGATGGTTGGAAGACTGATCGCCGGATTCATCACCGGTAAGCTCGGCGACAGACGCCTGATCCGAATCGGCATCGCCGTAGAGCTGATCGGTATCGTGATGATCATGATCCCGGTCAGCAGTTACCAGCTGGCAGCTGTGGGATTCGTTGTGACCGGCATAGGTATGGGCCCTGTCTATCCCGCCATCCAGCATATGGCACCGGAGAATTTCGGTAAGAGGAACAGTGCGGCTGTGATCGGTCTCCAGATGGCGTCTGCCTATGTGGGCAGTACGTTTATGCCGATGGTGTTCGGAAATATTCAGCAGAGGATCGGAATAGGCATCATGCCATTTTATCTGCTGATCTTTGCGTTTCTGAATCTGTTCTTTCTGCAGTACACCTACAGGGTTCTGCGGAAACGTTCATGAAGAACGATAAGTGCGGATCGCAGACGCACATGAAGAACGATAAGTGCGGATCATAATGAAATGCGCAGTGTACTTCCATCCGCAGACTGGAAGTATACTGCGCTGTTTTAATCCAGACGTCTTATGCCTGGTTATTCATAGTAGCATTCCGGTTATTTTTCCGGATCCGCTCGAATTCCAGCTCATCCTCGATGCTGACACTGCAGCCGCCCTCGGTGAAATATTCCTTATACCAGAGCAGGAACATGTAAACAACCCAGATGTGTCTCGCGTAGTCCTCTTTTCCGGAGCGGTGATCGTCGAGGATCTGCACCAGCACGTCGGTGTTGAAGAACTTCGCGGCGATATCGCTGGTGAATTCTTTCTTCACAATGTTATAGTACTTGTCCTGACGCAGCCATACGCGGATCGGTACCGGGAAGCCGAGTTTCTTTTTGGAAGCCTGGGCGTCGTTGAGATAGCGGTGTGCTGCCTCACGGAAGCAGACCTTGGTGTTCTCGTCTGTCACTTTCTCATACAACGGGATGTTCTTTGCCAGGTTGAATACCTCGCGGTCGAGGAAGGGCACGCGGCTCTCGATGGAGTGCGCCATGCTCATTTTGTCGGCCTTGAGGAGAATATCGCCGATCAGCCAGAAATTCAGGTCAATGTACTGCATCTTCTCCGTGTCGTTCAGACCGTGCGCCGAAGCCCTGTCGTAGTAGGGCTTTGTCAGATACATCGGATCAGACAGCGGTGTCGGATGCTTGAGCACCGCATTACGCAGCTTCATATCGTATACGTTGGCGTTGCCGATGAAACGCTCCTCAACGCTCTTCGAACCGCGGATCACGAAGCCTTTTCCCTTCGGATGGCCGGGTATTTTTTCGGCAACAGAGGCGATCGCCCGGCGCAGACCGCGCGGGAGTTTCTCATATTTTTCCAGACTCATGGGCTCGTGGTAGATCACGTAGCCGCCGAACAGCTCGTCACTGCCCTCGCCGGAGAGGATAACCTTGACATCCTTTGCGGCCTCGCGGTCAACGAAGTACAGGGCGGAGGCAGAGGCATCTGCCAGCGGCTCATCCATGAAGTACTGGATCTTCGGCAGTTCCGCCCAGTACTCATCTGTGGAGATGACTTTGCTGTGATTCTCGATGCCAAGAGTTTTTGACAGGCTCTGCGCATAGGGGATCTCATTGTACGTCTCGTAGTCGAAGCCGACTGTATAGGTGCGCGCACCGTGGAAATGGCAGGCCACATAGCTGGAATCGACGCCGCTGGACAGCAGTGATGCGACTTCCACATCGCTGACCATATGATATTTGATGGACTCCTGCATGGTCTCGTCGATGTCATCGATCAGCTTTGCATGGTCCACAGGCTCCTTCGTGGGTGTGAGCATCGGATCGAAGTAGCGCGTGATGTCGGCTTTGCCGTCTTTCCAGATCATGTAGTGACCCGGCATCAGCTTGTAGATGCCCTTGAAAAATGTCTCCGGCAGTACGGAATACTCAAAGCTGAGATACTGCTCGAGTGCCTGCAGATTGACCTCACGATGATATTCGGGGTACTCGAGAATGCTTTTGATCTCGGATGCGAAGACGAGCTGGCCGTTGAGAATGGTGTAGTAGAGCGGCTTGATGCCGAACATGTCGCGGGCTGCGAAGAGTTCCTTTTTATGGGCGTCCCAGAGAACAAAAGCAAACATGCCGCGGAGCATGTCGAGCATCTTTATGCCCCACTCCTCATAGCCGTGAATGAGAACCTCGGTATCGGAGGTGCTGGTGAACCGGTGGCCGGCCGCAAGGAGCTGTTCCTTGAGTGCCTTATAGTTGTAGATCTCGCCGTTGAACACACAGGCAAGGCTTCCGTCTTCGTTGAACATGGGCTGATGTCCGGTTTCGGTCAGATCGATGATCGAGAGACGGCGGTGTCCCAGCGCCACATCGTCAGTGATATATTGTCCGCCTCCGTCGGGACCGCGATGGATCATGCGGTTCATCATCGCCGTCAGAACGGGCTTCTGGTCTACATTTTTACCTGTAAATCCGCAAATTCCGCACATAAGTCATTTCCTTTCTGTCAGGCCGGACATGCAAAGTGTTCTTTGCATGAGGACGGCTTAATATCTAAACATTATAGTTCGGGGCGGGTATCTACTTCAATACTGAAGTTTCAGGACAACGCGCAGTATCTATGAAGAAGACAGGGCCCGGCGCATACAATACACGAAAACCGCAGCTTTTATGCGCCGGGCTCCCGGGAAGGGACGGGCAGAAGGCTGTCAAATGAGATGCTCCAGCATCAGGTTTGAGCCGAAGACAGCGCCTGGTGCATCCAATCAGGGTAACAAAATTCTGAAAGTGGGAAAACCCGAAAATTTTGGGACATTTCCAGCCGAGTGTCCGGTGGACTTGATGATTTAAACCCTCTATAATTCCAACTGTTATCAGAGAATTTTATATTTTAATTTTAAGATCTCATACAGAACTGATCCGACGCCGGAGGCGTCCGGGGAATCTGGCGGGATGTGATCCGACGCCGGAGGCGTCCGGGGAATCTGGCGGGATGTGATCTGACGCGGCAGCGGGATGAAAAATCCTGTGGAATATGACTTGATGTGACAGGAGGAAAAAGCCTGATCCGTCAGCACGGCGTCAGATGAATGAGATCACTGACGGAAAAAGGGGACATAAGGAGGATTATTATTATGGCTTCTGCACTTGGCGAAGTGAAACACAATGCGGAGAGAGCTGCTCTGGGAACACTGATCGACGGCATTTTCAAGGATCTGAAAAACAAAGAAAACAAACGTGAATCATATATCAAGATGGCGCATCTGGCGCAGAAATACTTCGGCAGGGAAGCTTTTTCCGATGAAAAAATGGCGCAGGTAGAGGCGTATCTCCGCGATCCGGATGCCCGCTGGGCTAAATTTATCGACCGCGTGGTTGATGAAGTCAATCCGAATTTTGCGAAGATGACCCTTCTCAACCTTGGCTATGAGGCGTTTCTCCGCGGTACAAAAATGATCCGCGAGAACCGAAAGAAATATGACTGCAATATCCCGTGGCTGATCCTGTTTGACCCGACCTCCGCCTGCAACATGCATTGCAAGGGCTGCTGGTCCGGCACCTACGGCCATAAGAACAACCTGTCCTTCGAGGACATGGACAAGATCATCACCGAGGGCAAGCAGCTCGGCACTTACCTGTATCTCATGACGGGTGGTGAACCGATGGTCCGCAAGAATGATATCCTGCGTCTGATGCGCAAGCATCGTGACTGCTACTTTGCAGCGTTCTCCAACTCGACGCTGATCGATGAGGACTTCGTAAAGGAGATCCAGAAGCTCGGCAACCTGACCTTCTTCCTCTCCATCGAGGGAACCCCAGATACAAACGATGCGCGCCGCGGCGAGGGACACTATGCGGCAGTTATGAAGGCCATGGATCTGCTGAAAAAATACGGCATCCTCTTCGGTACTTCCATCTGCTACACACGTGCGAATATCGAGGCCGTAACCAGCGATGATTTCTTCCATCTGCTGGAGGAGAAGGGTGCGAAGTTTGGCTTCTACTTCCACTATATGCCGGTCGGCAAGAATGCTGTTCCGGAACTGATGCCGACACCTGAGCAGAGAAAGTTCATGATCGACCGCATCCGCTACATCCGTTCCAGCGAGAGTGATATCCAGTTCTATCCGATGGATTTCCAGAACGACGGCGAATATGTGGGAGGCTGCATCGCAGGAGGAAGAAACTACTTCCATATCAACTCCAGCGGAGACGCGGAGCCCTGCGTGTTCATTCATTTTTCCAATACGAATATTCATGACAACTCGGTTCTCGAGATGCTGCAGAGCCCGCTGTTCAAGCTCTATCATGAGGGACAGCCGTTCAACCGCAACCATCTGAGACCGTGCCCGATGCTTGAGAATCCGGATCTGCTCCGCCAGATGGTGAAGGAGTCCGGCGCACATCAGACTAACCAGGAAGCACCTGAAGAGGTCGGTGAGCTGACAGCCAAGTGCGACGACTACGCGAAGAACTGGAAGCCGGTGGCTGATCAGATCTGGGCTTCCGAGAAACATAAGAAACCTTCGTATGAGAACTACACGGAGGAGAAACGTGAGCATCCGGAACTGGCTGCCTTCGAGCATGCAGGGGACGTGGAACCTGAGCAGAAAGCGTCTGCTTCATAACGCTGTATAACGCTTCACATCATGATGTACACGGTAATTGCATAGGAAAGAAATAATAGGACTGCATCGGACCGCTCTGGTCCGGTGCAGTCCTTTTACTGATCATAATCATTTTAGTTTCTATCGTGTTCAGAATACAGATGCCTCTACCCGCAGCAGAGCTATGAATCTGTATCTCTGCACATTTCGTCAAAGCGAATGTTCAATCGGTGGAATGTGAATAATAGCCAGATATTCGCATCAGATACCAGCAGCGGATGGAAAATATTCTGAAAAAATGGTAATCTGAAGACAGTTGTATAAAACTCTGTGGCTGGACACCAGCCGCAGGGAAAACATGGGGTGTAAGGTGTAAAATGCTGTATGCAGACAATCGGGATGTCAGGCCCGGCCGGAAGAGGGAAGGTGAAGAACAGGCCCGCGCGATGATTGTCGGCGAGGGAGGTGTGTATCATGCTTAAAAATTTTGTCAAGGCGGTTCCTCCGGAGGAAGAGGAGCTGAAGAAGGAGCTTCATGAGCAGCGGGACGCGCTGGCGGCCTACCAGATGAAGATCAAGGAGGCGAAGCTTCCGGTCATGGTGATCTTCGAGGGCTGGGGCGCGGCCGGCAAGGGCAGCACCGTGGGAAAGGTGATCAAAAATATCGATCCCAGGTTCTTCCGCGTGATCCCGATGGCGCCGCCGACGGCGACAGATAAGCGGTATCCGTTTCTCTACCGGTATCTGCTGGAAATTCCGGAGGCCGGCAAATTTACATTTTTTGATACGTACTGGATGGAGGAAGTGACGAACGGCGTTCTCTCCGGTGAGTATGATGAAGAGACGTACAAACGCCGGATCAACAGCATCAATACGGCTGAGCGTTCGCTGCATGACAATGGCTACCTGATCGTTAAATTTTTCTTCCAGATCAGCCGGAAGGAGCAGAAGAAACGTCTCGATGCGCTGGCTGCCGACAAGGATACGAGCTGGCGCGTGAGCGACAGGGATCTGCTGCAGAACCGGAATTATAAGAAGACGATGGATGTCTTTGACCGCTATCTGGAGGATACCAACCGCTCCGTGGCGCCGTGGTATATTATTGACGCGAAGGACAGAAAGTGGGCGGAGCTGCAGGTGCTCCGGTTCCTGAATCAGAGTATTGATACAGCACTGAAAAATAAAGCGCTCGCCGCACCGATTCTGCAGAATATTTTTCCGCTGGAGCCGATTCCGAAGCTCGCCGATATCGAGCTGAAGGGCAAGGAAATCCCGGAGATCACATACAAAGAAGAACTGAAGCGTCTGCAGAAGGAGCTCGGCGAACTGCACAACAAGCTGTACCGCCGAAAGATTCCGGTGATCATCGCCTACGAGGGCTGGGATGCCGCGGGCAAGGGCGGCAACATCAAGCGGATCACGGAGGCACTGGATCCGAGAGGCTATGAGGTTCACCCGATTGCGAGCCCGGAGCCGCACGAGAAGGCGCGTCATTTCCTGTGGCGCTTCTGGACGAGACTTCCGAAGGACGGGCACATCGCTGTTTTTGACCGGACGTGGTACGGCCGTGTTATGGTGGAGCGACTGGAGGGCTTCTGCTCGGAGAATGACTGGCAGCGCGCCTACAACGAGATGAATGAATTTGAGAAGGAGCTCAGTGACTGGGGCGCCGTTATCATCAAATTCTGGGTGCAGATCGACAATCAGACGCAGCTGGAGCGCTTTACGGACCGGCAGAATACGCCGGAAAAGCAATGGAAGATCACCGATGAGGACTGGCGCAACCGCGATAAGTGGCCGCAGTACGAGGAAGCCGTCAACGAGATGCTGCAGAAGACCAATACGAGCTTCGCGCCGTGGCATATCCTTGAGTCCGTCGACAAGAAGTATGCGAGGATCAAGGCGCTGCATATCGTCATCGATGCCATTAAAAAAGCATGTGACGAGAAGTGACACAGCCATAAGCTGATAGCGGATGGATAATGGCACACAGCGATACAGGGCGGACAGAAATTATATCCAAAGTGCCCAGCGGGATAACCGGCATGTGCAGTGTGTCGGATAAAATTGGCAGAAGACAGAGGTAAGAGATGTATCAGAAGGACGACAGTAAGTGGATCAAGCATGGGGATTTTATTTTTCTGGACCTGATCGCGCTCGAAGCGGCTTTCTTTATCGCTTTTGTTCTGATGCGCTATGTGTTTCAGAGAACGGTCCTTACGAACCGGTCGGACTCCTATGCGGTGGAGGCCGTGTGCATTGCTTTTTCCGATCTGGCTGTCGTCTTCTTTATGGAGCCCTATGCCAATATCCTGCGGCGGGGCAGACTGGCAGAGCTTTACAGATCTGTCCAGCAGGTCGCGATTGTCTATGTGATCAACCTGATCCTGATGTATTTTCTTCACATTGCCAATAATTATTCCCGTCTGCTGATGGGCATTTCGTTCCTGATCAGCATCGGACTCTGTTTTCTGGCCCGTGTCTTATGGAAGAGAAATATCCGGCGCCGCGCGTCGTCGAAGGTGCCGACACGTTCCATGGCTGTTGTCACCACAGAGGCTCTGATGCAGGAGACGCTGAGCAACATTGCTGAAAAAACCTTTCATTCCTACTGGATACCGGCGGTTTTTCTCATGGACAGGGAAGTGCCTGCGGACAGCTGTGCGAAGGCAGCGGCCGCCGGAGAGAAAATACCGGTGTATGGCCGGGAGACGGATCTCGTATCTTTTCTGGTTCACCGCTGGTGCGATGAGGTTTACATCAACACGGGTGACGGGGACAGCCTGCCGCAGGATGTCATGAACACACTGCTCGGCATGGGAATCACCGTCCATGACAAGCTGAAGACATCTGCCAATGAGCAGATTATCGAGCAGATCGGAGATGATATGGTCGTCACCACCAGCATGAAAATGGTGACGACAAAAATGGCCTTTGCCAAGCGGTTCTGGGATATCATCGGCGGAGCGGTCGGATGCGTCATCACCGGCGTTCTTTACCTGATCCTGGCGCCGCAGATCCGAAGGGCGTCGCCGGGGCCGGTATTTTTCTCCCAGGTACGCATCGGCAGGAATGGTAAAAAATTCAAGATGTACAAGTTCCGGAGCATGTATCCGGACGCCGATGCGCGCAAGCAGGAGTTTATGGCGCAGAACAAGATCACGGACGGCATGATGTTCAAGATGGATGATGATCCGCGGATCATAGGCAGTGAAAAGAAGGATAAAAACGGCAGGCCCAACGGCATCGGCAACAAGATCCGGCGCACTTCGCTTGATGAATTTCCGCAGTTCTGGAATGTCCTGAAGGGCGACATGAGCCTGGTCGGAACGAGACCGCCGACGGTGGATGAGTGGGAAAAATACAATGCCGGGCAGCGGCTGAGAATGAGCATCAAACCGGGCATCACGGGGCTATGGCAGATCAGCGGGCGGAGTGATATCCTCAGCTTTGACGAGGTCGTCAGGCTGGATACGGAATATATCAGAAACATGTCCATTACCTATGATATTAAAATTCTGCTGAAGACCGTGGAAGATGTACTGAAGCGCAGAGGCGCGGAGTGAAGACTTTCTCCGGGACCGGCATGATGATTTATCGGGCAGGACATGACATTTTTCTACTGGATTTTTTCCAGAAAGAGCTGTATTATACTCATTATAGATGCGATGAGGCATTTCCCTTTGCGGGGGAATGCCTCTATTTTTATGCGAAGAGGTATTGCCATGAATGATTTCACTATGTATGACGATATGCTTTACGCCATTTACAGCGCGACGGATCTGGAGAGCATGAAGTCGGCGCTGCTGATGCATATGCAGGATCTGATTCCTCATGATTATGCCAGCATACTTATTTTTGATAAGAATGCGGGAAAAGCGCCGTATCACGTCGCTGCGTTTTACTGTGAGCCGAGTGATTTTACCGACGCTGAGAAAAAATATCTCGACACCTATCCGGACGATCTCGAGAATCGTGTGGCGATGAACGGCGACAAC
Source organism: uncultured Eubacteriales bacterium (assembly GCA_900318405.1). Lineage (GTDB taxonomy): Bacteria > Bacillota > Clostridia > Lachnospirales > Lachnospiraceae > Bilifractor. The sequence continues at coordinate 27,006 of ONKP01000023.1, forward strand.
GCCGTCATCCGCGTGTCAAGCCTGCAGCCGGAGAGCGAGAGACTGAATTCCAGGATCTACCGCGACTGCTATCGCAACTATTCCATATATGATATGCTGCAGGTGCTGATCCGCGACAAAAAGGATGTGGCAGCGCTCCTCACGCTTTATCGGACGAGAGAGCACGGGGCGTTTACCGATGAAAGCGTCTATACACTGAAGGCGCTGAGCAGGCATCTGAACACGGTATTTTATAAGTACTGCCGCCAGCAGGATGATGCGGCAAACGTGAATTCCGCAGTGCAGGAGATTACGAGCCGCGTGCATATGACGCCGAAGGAGACAGAGATCCTCACACTGATTTTTCTCGCCAAGTCCAATCCTGAGATCTGCGATGAGCTCGGTATAAAGGAACATACACTGCAGAAGCATTTTCAGAATATTTACAGGAAGCTGAACATCTCTTCCAGATGGGAGCTCCTGCGTTTCTCCGCTGGGGCCGGCACACCAGTCACCGTCGGTCGTGCCGGCTGAAGCGACCGGCGGCGATGACGGGGGACATGACTTATTCAACATAAAAGAATAGTTATATATGTGGATTATATGTGTGGATTTGTGATAAACTGTATCCGTTAAATGAAGGAAACAGGTCACAAATCCACATATTGTATAAGTCTACGCGCCGCTTCGCACTTCGTGCTCCCGCGTCGCTACAGAAATTCGCATTCTCGCGATGCTTCGCATCGCTTCATGCTCATTTCTGTTATCGTCGCAAAGCCATAGTCGGCCGTCGCAAAGCCATAGTCGGCCTTGCACACCCTTCAGGTGTGCAGCCCGCCTCTGGCATGCGACGGACTTATACAATAAAAATCCACATTTTTATTGCATAAGCTTTTCAAATTGCGAAGCACGGAGCAATCCGCAGCTTATACAATACCGTGATACTGTTTTGTATTAAGCCGTCGACACGCAGACAGTATTTGGGCGTGCGAAGCGTGTGTAAGAGACCGGATGTGGATTTGCTGCACAGTGTGAACAGAACCGAGGAAGCACGATGAACATACATTTTTACAGAAACTGCACCATGAAAATTGCATACGGCGGGAAGACATTTCTCGTTGACCCGATGTTCCGACCGGCTGGCAAAACGCATGAGCTGGCGCCGACACTGTACCCGGAGAAGGGCCCGCTTGCAGATCTGCCGTGCGCACCGGAGGAAATCGTCGAGGGTATTGATGCTGTTCTGCTCACCCATATGCATCCCGGACACTTCGATCAGGAGGCTGCGGATCTCATTCCCAAAGATCTGCCGTTCTATGTGCAGAATCTGAATGACAAGGATCTCGTGCGAAAGTATGGTATGAAGAAGACACAGACGATCGATATGACGCTGTGGACACATTTCGATGATATCCGCATTATCCGTGTGACCGGCCGCCATGGGGACGGACCGATTCAGCATGTGCTGAACACCATGCAGAATTCAAGCGGCATTCTGCTGGAGAAAGATGGCGAGAAGACTGTATTTTTCACCGGGGATACGGTGTGGTGCAGCGGCATGCTGGATGGCCTCGGCGCAAATCCGGACGTGATCATCGCCTATCTGGGCTATGCGCACGGCGAGGGCATGCATATCACGATGGGAACGGACGATCTGCAGAAGATTCTGGACAAGTGCCCGAAGGCGAAAGTGGTATGCGTCCATATGGACACTTTTGAGAACCAGGAGCTGACGCGCGATAAACTCAGAAACTGGGCGTCGCTGAACGGGGTGACAGACCGCCTGATCATCCCGGAGAACGGGGAACGCTTTGAAATCTGACAGGATATGACAGGCCGGGACCGAAAGACCCCGGCCGCTGTGCGTTACGCGGGCAATGAGCCACACCCGGCCGCGCAGCGAGCGCCGCGATAGCACGACGTAGTCGTGCATACGCGATGGTAATGAGTTGTATCCGGCCAATGCGAAAATCTGTAATGCAGCCATGCAATCAGGAGGAGATCTGTGCGTAAAAATTATAAGATGACGATACGCTACGACGGCACGCGCTACTATGGATGGGAGCATCAGCCCGGGCAGGAAATGACGATTCAGGGTAAACTGGAAACGGTTCTTGACCGGATGCTTGCCGGTGAAAAGACGGAGGGACAGGACAGCACCGCCAACGGAATACGGGAAAACTCCGCCAACGGAATACGGAAAAACTCCGACAACGGAAAACGGGATAATTCCGACAACGGAATACAGGATAACCACGGCGTGACAGTCATCGGCGCGGGACGTACAGACGCCGGGGTGCATGCGCTGGCGATGACTGCGAATGTGCTGCTCGATACACAGAAGAATGAGCGGGACATTCAGCGCTACATGAACCGTTACCTTCCGGATGACATCAGCGTGGATGAGGTAAAAATCTGCGCGGATCGCTTTCACAGCCGCTTCATGGCCAGAGGAAAGACCTACCGGTATACATACTGGTACAGCCCGGAAGGTGCCGTTCCGGTATTTGACAGAAAATACGTGACAGTACTCGACCGCATGCCTGATCTGGAACGAATGAGACAGGCTGCCGATCTGCTGACGGGTATGCATGATTTCCGGAGTTTCTGCGGTAATCCGCATATGAAAAAATCAACGGTGCGTCTCGTAGACAAGATCGAGATACGCCAGCGGGGCTGCTATATCCGGATCACAGTACACGGGAGCGGCTTTCTGCAGAACATGGTCCGCATTATCTGCGGGACACTGCTCGAAACCGGTTACGGCCGGCGGAGTCCGGAGAGCATGACAGAACTGCTGGAGGCCAGGGACCGGAAGCTTGCCGGTGCGACGGCGCCCGCCTGCGGGCTCACCCTGGTCAGTGTCGATTACTGATCGCAAACTGAATCAGCATATGGCCCGGTATATATTGCATCAGCGCAGGCGACGGCAACCGTGCCAGTGATGTTACTGCTCAGATACAAAGAGTGAACAGTAAACATGCGGTCAGAAAATCAAAAATATATCTGTGATGTGGCAGATAAATATGGTAGGCTTTTATTCGTTGACAACTTTTTATACTGTGCGCGGGGAGCAGCGCACAGCCTGTCTCATATCAGTCCGTCTTACAATAACCTGAGAAATGACACACAATGATACGGAATGATCAAGATGATACACATAACAGAGAAGGGGAGAACAGATCATGAACAGGAAATTTTTTAAAAAATTCGGCCGCCGGACCGCAGCGTCGTGTCTGTCGCTGGTACTGTGCTTTTCCGGAACTGCAGCACCGGTACTGGCAGACAGAGGCAGTTCAGCAAATATGGCTGCAACGTCAGACGACGCAGGAGCATCGAATGCATCTGTGCCGGCAAACAGCGGCAGCGCATCGGATGTGGCTGTACCGTCAGATAATGACAGCCTGTCGGATGCGACAGAAATCGTGGGCGCTGCCGGCGCAACAGACAACCAGGCACTGAACGATGCTGCAGAGGAGATCAGCAGCCAGCCGGATGTGCAGAGCGGAGAAGAAGTAGCCGACAATATCAAGACGATCCTGCAGGCATCTTCCCAGCTGGGTACCGCTGATGCATCTCAGGTGGCGGACCTTCAGGCTTCTATCGATACGGTGAGCACCCAGTATGAGGGACTCACCGATGAGGAGAAGGATGCGCTCAGCCGGAGCCGTGAACTTCTTGACGCCGCATCCAGTGCCGTGGATGATATGGCGGATACCCTTCATGAGGTGAACAGCGGGGCGCAGCTCACTATCGAACAGACGGGAAAGGAAAACAGTTTCCGCTATGTAGATGGCGAAAAAATCAGCGATGCGGTCCATACGGTTTCCGAAGAACAGCAGGATGTGGCTGAGATCGCCGGCCAGAATGCTGCCGACAGCGATGATCATGCAGCTGCGGAAGAAAGCAGCAGTGATGACACGAGCCTGTATGGCGCGGGTACTGAGGATCCGTCAGCAGACGGAAACACTTCGTCCGACAGTACCGGAGCGGCATCTGATGGTAATACTTCATCTGACAATACAGGAACAGTGTCCGGTGAAAGTCAGGAAGATGCCAATACGGTTGTACTGACGGCTGCGTCAACCACTTATAAGGGCATCGACGTATCTGTTCATCAGAAGGAAATCGACTGGCAGAAGGTTAAAAATTCAGGCATCAGTTTTGCCATTCTGAGATGCGGATACGGAAGTGATCTGACAGCGCAGGATGATAAGAGATGGGCCTACAATGTGGCTCAGTGCGAGAAATACGGTATTCCGTATGGCGTGTATCTGTATTCCTATGCCACCACCACGGAGCAGATCGACAGTGAGGTCAGACACACCCTCAGGCTTCTGCAGGGACATACGCCGGCTCTTCCTGTTTACATTGATATGGAGGATAATACCCAGCTGAGGCTCGGAACAGAAACACTCTGTGCGTTTGCCAACCGCTTCTGTGATCAGATCGCAGCGGCAGGATATAAGGCGGGACTGTACTCCTCTACGAACTGCTGGAATCGCTTTTTCGGCGATTTTGCGCTCCTTCCCGGATATTATCACTGGATCGCCCAGTACAACACCGTCTGCACCTACAGGGGAAATTATGAAAGCTGGCAGTTTTCCTCAAAAGGGGAAGTTGACGGAATTTCGGGAAGCGTTGATATGAACCTCTGGTACAATACTCTGGGAGCCAAAGCAGCCGGTTCGTCAGACTATATGAACATTGCGGATGGAACTTACACAATAAGGAACAGCTCTCATCAGGACTTTACGGTTGATGTGAAAGACGGGAGCACGGGGGACTGGGCCAATATCCAGCTGTACTCAGCTAATAATACAGATGCACAGAAATTTACTTTTACAGGGCTTGGTAATGGCTGTTATCTGATCACCAATGTAAAATCTGGAAAGGCTGTCGATGTCCTGACAGGCAGTATGGCAGAGGATGCCAATATTCAGCAGTATACGGTCAACCGTTCTTACGCACAGCAGTGGATCCCCAGAAAAAATGCAGACGGATCGGTTACACTGATCAATGCCGGATCCTTCCGCTACATGGATATCGACAATGAGGTTTATGCCAACGGCACGAATATCAAACAGCATTCTCCTACCGGTTCAGAAGCGCAGAAATTTGTGCTGACATCCGCATCGGCTTCCGGCGATAACTCTTCTGATACGGGGAAAAATAACGGCGGCAATACAGATTCCGGCGACACGCCAGCAGCAGAAGACCTGGATGGTACCTATTATATTGCCTGCTGTATACGGCAGGATATGGTTCTGGATGTGAACGGTGCTTCGGCAGCAGACGGCGCGAATGTCCAGCTGTATACGCTGAACAGAACCAATGCGCAGAGGTTTACCTTCAAATCACTTGGCAACGGATATTACAGCATCATCAATGTCAGCTCCGGCAAGCCGCTGGATGTGTCCGGCGCGTCACAGCTCAATGGTGCCAATATTCAGCAGTATCATGCCAATGGTACCTATGCACAGCAGTGGAAAGTCGTGCAGAACAGCGACCGCACATTCACCATTATCAGCCGTGCGAGCGGAAAGGTCATTGATGTGGACGCAGGCATCTACACAAACGGACGGAATGTGCAGCAGTACAGCAGCAACGGTACGAATGCGCAGAAGTTTGTGCTGCTGGACGTAACTGAATATTAACAGGCTTTTTGATATACAGATGCTTCCAACCCGCAAGTGCTCATAGCTCTGTTGCGGGTGGAAGCATCTGTATGTAATTATCTGCACAGATTAGCTTGACAATACAAGCGTCCAAAGCTTATAATTCTCTAGCGTGCGTCAGAAGCGCGCGCTTTCTTTGTGCGCTTTTTGCGCATGATATAGCAAACAGGCAGCCGCAACATTTTTTACAAGGAGGAATATGAAGGAATGCCTACATTTAACCAGTTAGTCAGAAAAGGCCGCCAGACTTCCGTGAAGAAATCGAATTCACCGGCGCTTCAGAGAAGCTACAACTCTCTGACGAAGAAGTCGATCAACCAGCCTTCACCCCAGAAGAGAGGCGTCTGCACCGCAGTAAAGACCGCCACCCCGAAAAAGCCGAACTCAGCACTTCGTAAGATCGCCAGAGTACGTCTTTCCAATGGTATCGAGGTAACGAGCTACATCCCCGGAGAGGGACATAACCTGCAGGAGCACAGCGTGGTTATGATCCGTGGAGGACGTGTTAAGGATCTTCCCGGTACCCGTTATCATATCATCCGCGGAACGCTTGATACCGCAGGTGTTGCCAACCGTAAGAAAGCCCGTTCCAAATACGGCGCTAAGAGACCCAAGAAGAGCTGATATCTTTCGGGTTTCCTGATACAGAAATTTCTCACTAAAGTTTTATGGGACGTGTACGGTATTCGAAAGCCTCTGCGGCTGCAGGCGATAGATTTTACCGGCATATACACTTTTGCACCATACCAATTGTGAGTACCTGAGATCTAATCTTAATGATTAAGGAGGGAAGTAACGTGTCGCGTAAAGGACATATTCAGAAAAGGGATGTGCTGGCAGATCCCGTTTACAACGATAAGGTTGTAACAAAGCTGATCAACTCCATCATGCTGGACGGAAAAAGAGGTACCGCTCAGAAGATCGTTTATTCAGCATTTGCACAGGTAGAAGAGAAAGCCGGAAAACCGGCTCTGGAATGCTTCCAGGAGGCAATGAACAATATCATGCCGCAGCTGGAGGTAAAGGCACGCCGTGTCGGCGGTGCTACTTATCAGGTTCCGGTAGAGGTTAATCCTGCAAGACGTCAGGCACTTGGCCTCCGCTGGCTCACCATGTTCTCACGCAAGAGAAGTGAGAAGACCATGGCAGACAGACTGGCAAACGAGATCCTCGATGCCATGAACAATACAGGATCTTCTGTAAAACGTAAGGAAGATATGCACAAGATGGCCGAAGCAAACAAGGCCTTCGCTCATTACAGATTCTAAGGAGGGAACCTCTGTGGCAAACGAAAGAGAATATCCGCTTGAGAGAACCAGAAACATTGGTATCATGGCGCATATTGATGCAGGTAAGACCACTCTGACGGAAAGAATTCTGTATTACACCGGTGTCAACTACAAGATCGGCGAGACCTATGAAGGTACGGCGACCATGGACTGGATGGAGCAGGAGCAGGAGCGTGGTATCACGATCACTTCCGCTGCAACCACCTGCCACTGGACGCATCAGGATCATATGAAACCGAAGGCCGGCGCTCTGGAGCATCGTATCAACATCATCGATACCCCCGGACACGTAGACTTTACCGTAGAGGTAGAGCGTTCACTCCGTGTTCTTGACGGCGCTGTCGGCGTATTCGATGCAAAGGGCGGCGTTGAGCCCCAGTCCGAGAATGTATGGCGTCAGGCTGATACCTACAATGTTCCGCGTATGGCATTCGTCAACAAGATGGATATCCTGGGCGCGAACTTTGATAATACCGTTTCCGAAATCGTGACAAAGCTCGGCAAGAATCCTGTCGTGATCGAGCGTCCGATCGGAAAAGAGGACTGGTTCCAGGGTGTTGTCGACCTGTTTGAGATGCAGGCATATATTTTTAACGACAAGACCGGCGAAGACGTAACCATCACCGACATTCCGGATGACATGAAGGAAGAGTGCGAGAAGGCACGTACCGACATGATCGAGAAAATCTGCGAGTTCGATGATGACATGATGATGGCATACCTTGACGGTGAGGAGCCGTCCGAGGATGACCTCAAGAGAGTTCTCCGCAAGGCAACCATCGAGAACAAGGCAGTTCCGGTTCTGTGCGGTTCCGCACATCAGAACAAGGGTATCCAGAAGCTGCTGGATGCCGTTATCGACTTCATGCCGGCTCCGACCGATGTACCGGATATCAAGGGTACTGACCTCGACGGCAACGAAGTAGAGCGTAAGTCCTCTGATGACGAGCCTTTCGCAGCACTGGTATTCAAGATCGTTTCCGATCCGTTCGTAGGACGTCTGGCTTACTTCAGAGTATATTCCGGTACACTGAACGCAGGTTCCTATGTACTGAACTCTGTAAAGAATAAAAAAGAGCGTGTCGGCCGTATTCTGCAGATGCACGCCAACAAGAGAAAAGAGATCGAGAAGGTTTACTCCGGCGATATCGCCGCAGCAATCGGCTTTAAGGTTTCTTCCACCGGTGATACGATCTGCGACGAGCAGCATCCGGTCATCCTCGAGTCCATGGACTTCCCGGATCCGGTTATCGAGCTCGCTATCGAGCCGAAGACAAAAGCCGGCCAGGGCAAGCTGACCGACGCTCTCGCAAAGCTGGCTGAGGAGGATCCGACCTTCCGTGCTCATACGAACCCTGAGACCGGTCAGACCATTATCGCCGGCATGGGTGAGCTGCATCTGGAGATCATCGTTGACCGTCTGCTTCGCGAGTTCAATGTAGAAGCAAACGTAGGTGCTCCGCAGGTTGCTTACCGCGAGACCATTACCAAGGCTTCCGATATCGACAGCAAGTATGTACGTCAGTCCGGTGGTCGTGGACAGTACGGTCATGCAAAGGTTAAATTCTCACCGATGGATCCGAACGGTGAGACGACATACGAATTTGTAAACTCCGTAACGGGTGGTGCTATCCCGAAGGAATATATCCCTTCTGTAGATCAGGGTATCCAGAACGCCATGAAGGCAGGTATCCTCGGCGGTTATCCGGTTATCGGTGTCCGCGCAGAGTGCTGGGATGGTTCCTATCATGAAGTCGATTCGTCCGAGATGGCATTCGAGATCGCCGGTTCCATGGCCTTCAAGCAGGCAATGGAGAAGGGCGACGCCGTTCTGCTCGAGCCGATCATGAAGGTTGAGATCTCCACACCGGAGGATTACATGGGCGATGTCATCGGCGATATCAACTCCCGCCGCGGCCGTGTCGAGGGCATGGAGGATATCGGCGGAGGTAAGATGGTCAAGGGCTTCGTTCCGCTGGCAGAGATGTTCGGCTATTCCACAGACCTTCGTTCCAAGACACAGGGACGTGGTAACTACTCGATGTTCTTTGATCACTATGAAAAGGTTCCGAAGAACGTTCAGGATAAAGTTCTCGGTGACAAGAAGAACGAGAAGTAATCAATACCGATGAACAGGGCTTTTCTGCTTGCAAACAGTGCGGAAATGAAATATAATTTCGATTAGCAGTTTGTGAAGACAGAAAGTATATCATCTGGTCAGTAAGCATAAGAAAGAAACTGTAATACGCGGCTCCGCGGAGCCGCAATGATTTCAAGGAGGAAGTATTACAATGGCAAAACAGAAATTTGACAGAACCAAACCGCACTGCAACATTGGTACCATTGGACATGTAGACCATGGCAAAACCACTCTTACCGCAGCTATCACCAAGGTACTGGCTACAAGAGAGCCGTCCGATGAGAACCAGATCGTAGACTTTGCCAATATCGATAAAGCACCTGAAGAGAGAGAGCGTGGTATCACTATCAATACCGCTCACGTTGAGTATGAGACCAAGGCCCGTCACTATGCACACGTTGACTGCCCTGGACATGCTGACTATGTAAAGAACATGATCACCGGAGCCGCACAGATGGATGGCGCTATCCTTGTTGTAGCTGCTACCGATGGTGTTATGGCTCAGACCCGTGAGCACGTTCTCCTTGCACGTCAGGTCGGCGTTCCGGCTATGGTTGTGTTCCTGAACAAGTGCGATATGGTTGATGATGATGAGCTGATCGAGCTGGTTGAGATGGAAGTTACCGAGCTCCTTGACGAGTACGGATTCAGTGATACCCCGATCGTTCGTGGTTCTGCTCTGAAGGCTCTTGAGGATCCGAATGGTCCTTGGGGCGACAAGATCATGGAGCTGCTCGACGTCGTTGATGAGCATATCCCGACTCCTGTTCGTGATAACGATAAGCCGTTCCTGATGCCGGTTGAGGATGTATTCACCATCTCCGGTCGTGGAACCGTTGCTACCGGACGTGTAGAGCGTGGTACTCTGAAGCTGAACGAGCCGGTTGAGATCCTTGGTATCTCCGATGACGTTAAGACCTCCGTTGCTACAGGTCTTGAGATGTTCCACAAGCTGCTTGACTTCGCTGAGGCTGGTGATAACATCGGTATCCTTCTTCGTGGTATCAACAGAACTGATATCGAGAAGGGCCAGGTTGTTGCAAAACCCGGCACCGTTACCTGCCACACAAAGTTCACCGCGCAGGTTTACGTTCTGACCAAGGATGAGGGTGGTCGTCATACCCCTTTCTTCAATAACTATCGTCCGCAGTTCTATTTCAGAACTACTGATGTTACCGGCGTTATCTCTCTTCCGGAAGGCACTGAGATGTGCATGCCTGGTGATAACGTTGAGATGACCATCGAGCTGATCCACCCGATCGCTATGGAGCAGGGTCTTACCTTCGCTATTCGTGAGGGCGGCCACACCGTAGGATCAGGCCGTGTTGCTACGATCATCGAGTAATATCCGCGTAAGCTACGAGAAGCACCGTAACGAAAGCAAGAGGCAGTCCCCCGCACTTGTGCGGGAGGGACTGCCTTTTAGCTTTCGTTACAGGGCGCGGCGACAGCCGCGACTGAGCGTGCGCAGCACGCGAGGTGCTTCAAAGTAAACAGAAACGAAAGCAAGAGGCAGTCCCCCGCACTTGTGCGGGAGGGACTGCCTTTATGCTTTCGTTATAAGGCGCGGCGACAGCCGCGACTGAGCGTGCGCAGCACGCGAGGTGCTTCGCGGCAAAGCAGATATAAGAGAAAAATATTGCTGGTCTTAAGCCGGGTTTTGTTATAAATTGGTTTGAGCAAAGCTCACCGGTCATAACGGCTGGAATATTATGAACGTGTATGTTTGACTTCCGGAAACGACGGGGTGCTTAGGCGTAGAATATCGTTTACATGTATGGAAGCTTGTCGAGAGACAGGCTTCCATTTTTTTTGAAAAACTATATGATCGCGGGAGCGCGCAGCACGTAGCAATCCGATTATCATACTTATGACACCTATATCACAAAATTAAAAGCTGTCAGCAGCACATTTGCGATATTTTCAGACCAGATCCACATGCAGCTTGGCTTCATGCATGTAATCCACCCAGTCTTCGGAGAGATCCGTGTCAGAAATCACCATATCCATATCTGTGAGTCTGGCAAAGAAACTGGAACGGATGATGCCGAATTTGCTGGAATCGCAGAGAAGGATCTTCTTCATGGAGGAAGCGATCGCTGTCTGCTTGGTGATGACCTCATACTGGTTGGAACAGGTGAGACCGGTCCTTTCCACACCGGAGGTGGAGACAAAAATTTTTGTCGCACGCAAGCGGCTCAGCAGTTCGATATTCTCTTTCGATTCAAAAGACATGGAACCGGTGTGATAATAGCCGCCGGCCAGGATCAGACTGATATTGTTTCTGGCCCGTATATACGGAAGAATATTGCTGTTGTAGCAGATGACCGTGTAAGGAAAATCTTCGGGAAGATTCTCTGCCAGGGCATTCACTGTTGTTCCGGTGTCCAGAATGAGAACGTCATTGGGGGTAATCAGCGAAGCTGCATAGGCTCCGATTCGCCGCTTGGCGTCAGCGTGGGAAATCTGAGCTTCCGAGAATTCATAGGCGGCCTGTGCGTGCACCGCAGGTGTTGATGCCACGGCTTTTGCCGGTGCTTCGTTCGGGCTGATCAGGTGGTTATCCTTGATGTACTGCAGATCACGCCGGATCGTCATCTCTGAAACCTGGAACTGTGAAGACAGATCCCGGATGTTACGGGAAGGATTGGCGAGCAGTTCTCTGGCCAGCAGCTGTATGCGGATATTGCGATTGGACATAGGTATTCCTCGATTTTTGTGCTTTGCGTATGGCTGCTCTTACTGCATCAGAGATGGTCTGTAAACGCCCATATCACAAATGGTGAAACGGTAAATATATTCGTATTTCTGTGAACCTATCATACTGTTAACTTCTTTTTATGACAAGAAGTGAATTCATATTTCTGCAATTCCGGACACACCTGAGGAGAGTCCGAGCTGAGGGAGGATCGCGAGAGCACGCAGCGCATAGCGATCCGGTTATCATACTTATGACACCCACATCAAATAATAACATGATAACAGTTCCGGGAGTCATCGCTCATGCAGAATATGTGTAAAAGTGAGTGAATGACTTATTGATCCGGTTATCATTCTTATATGACACCTACATCATAACACAAAAATAACAATAACGCGCATATAATAACATAATCGTTCATTTTTATTATCTTAAACGGCGCAAAACGTTTCACCTAATGTGGATAATTCACAAAATATATCATATAAAGTTGAGCAAAAAGTGAAAAAACGCAAGTTAAGTTGACATCCAGGTATGTAAGCGTTATGATTTAGACACTAGATAACAGAAATGTTCATAATACTGTTGCGAAAATCACAAAATCTTTCAATTTGAAGCCGAATAGACAACCAAAAATCACAAAAACGGACTTCGAATGTGAGAGGGACAGGGCAGTCTGCATGAGAACGATAAGCGCATCAGGCGTCCTGCAGAATGATGACAAGTGGTAGCAACAAGATCACCGCATTGTTATTTGTACGTGAATTCCGTGACAGGAAGAGAAAAGCAGCAATCATGGCTGTGGTTCCCGTTTATGGATATTTCCAAAGAGGTGTTTTTCAGGACGACATGATGACAACTCTGAAAACAAAACATGGAAAAGGGAGGCAAAAATGAAAACAAGAAATGCAAAAAAAGTCGTTGCTGCGATTCTGACGGCTGTGCTGGCCATTGGCATTGCAGGGTGTGGCAGCAGTACCGCTTCTTCCACTTCCGCCGCTGCGGACAAGAGCAGTACATCGGAAATCGTGACAGCATCTTCCACGACGGCTTCGTCCGTTCAGACAGCTACGGACAGCCCGCTCAAGGGTAAGAAGGTTGCGTATGTCATGCTTCTTCCTTCCGCAACCATCTTCCAGATGTGGAAGGATTCCTGCCAGAACCTCTGCAACGCTATGGGTGTTGACTTCGATTTCTTCTTCTGCGATGGAGATTTCAACAAGTGGCAGGATACGATCAGCACCTGTGCCGAGGCAGGATATGACGGCATACTTGTCAGCCACGGAAACCAGGATGGTTCTTATACATTCCTGAAACAGATTCATGACAACTATCCGGATATGAAGATCGTTACCTTCGATACACAGTTCTATACCAACGGTGAGTATCAGAAGATTGACGGCGTCACACAGATGTTCCAGAAAGACAGTTCCCTTGTAACCGTTCTGCTGGACAAGATGATCGCTGACAAGAAGGCGCGCGGCGAAGACGGACCTGTCCGCCTGATCAAGGTCTGGAGAGGACCGAATTACAACAGCCCGTTTGACCGTCGTGAGGTTGGCTGGGAAGAGTATGAAAAAGAAGGAAAAATCGAGACGGTTGGCGAGGTTCAGCCTCTTGAGGATTCCGTAGATTCAGCTAACACCGTTACCGCAGCTTATCTGCAGACCATCAGCCGTGATGATGTAGATGGCATCATCTCCTTCTACGATCTGTACGGGCAGGGCGTTTACAACGCAATCCTTGAGAATGATAACTTTAACGGAACCAATGGAGATCCGCTTCCGATGGCTTCTGTTGATATAGATAACGTGGATGTAACGAACATGCAGACGCGTCCTGACATCTGGACTGCAGCAGGAACCACGGACTGGACGCTGAACGGCGAGATCGCGATGAGGATTCTCTTCCTTGAAATGGCTGATGATTATGAAGATATTTATGATCCGTCAACCGGAGACAAGGGCGTCGATGTTGTTGAGGTGCCTGGCAGCTGTATCGAGGCTTCAAAGCTGACAGCAGACTCTACTGTTGAGACACTGGGCGACATTGCCGGTGAAACCTACGGCAATCTTGACTATCTGTCAGAGGCAGACTGGATGCCGAGGACCCTGCTTCACAGCAATTGAGATCAGACATCATAGCAATACAGAGATGTGAAGAACGGTAACGGATGCCGGTGACATCCAGAATGAAAACGGTGATCTTGGCCAGGGGAGGACGTCAGGTATTTCCGGACGTCCTCCTTAGTGTTGAAGCGGACGGTACGCCGCGTGCGATCTCAGATAGGTTTCCTAGATGAGTCTCTCAGATGGGGAAGGTACGCCGCCGCAATAACGAAAGAAAAGAGAGGATCTATGGAAAATTATACACTGGAAACGAGACATGTATCCATTGAATTCCCGGGTGTAAAAGCTCTGGATGATGTGAACTTCTCTGTTTCAACGGGTGAGATCCGTGCTGTGGTGGGAGCCAATGGTGCCGGAAAGTCAACACTGATGAAGGTTCTGGCCGGTGCAAACCCCACATATACGGGCGATGTGCTCCTGAACGGCGAAAAAGTTGATCTCAGAGAGCCGGTGGATGCAAAGAAGCTGGGAATTCAGATTGTATATCAGGAAGTTGATACAGCACTGATACCTACCCTTTCCGTCGCTGAGAATATCATGATCAACGAAATGGTCATGCAGGGCTCTTACATTATGAAATGGAAATATGTGCGGGAGGAAGCAAAGAAGGCACTGGATCGTCTGAATATTCACAACATCAACGTGCGCACCCTTGTTCAGAATCTGACACTGGCTCAGAAGCAGATGGTTCTCATCGCCAGAGCCGTCCGGATGGACTGCCGGTTCCTGATCCTGGATGAGCCCACCGCCCCGCTCAGTACGTCCGAGACAGAGGAACTCTTCCGGATTGTGCGGAAACTGAGGGAAACGGAAAACATTGCCGTTATTTTTATTTCTCACCGTCTGAATGAGATTCTTGAAATCTGTGAGAATTATACCGTTATGAGAAACGGCAGGATCGTGGATAATTCCCCGGTAACGGAAAAGACGACAACACAAGAGATCGTGGAAAAAATGCTCGGCCGTTCGATCGCGGAGAACTTCCCCAAGGAAGCGTGTCCGATCGGAGACGATATGCTGGTCGTAGATCACCTGTCCGGTGCGGACGGAAAAGTAAAGGATGTTTCGCTGCACGTGAGAAAGGGCGAGATCGTCGGTATCGCAGGCCTTGTGGGCGCAGGCAAGTCGGAACTCTGCAAGACGCTGTTCGGCGATTATAAGAAGACCGGCGGGACGGTCAAAATCAACGGCAGGGAGCTTAAGATCAGGACACCGTCCGACGCCGTCCGTCAGGGCATCGCCCTGGTTCCTGAGGAGAGAAGAAAGGAGGGCGTACTCGTTAATGAAACGGTATCCTTTAACCTCTCGGCAGCCAGTCTGGGCGATTACTGTAAAGCTTCCTTTATTAATCAGAAAAAGGTGAATGCAAATGCCACGAAGCTCGTCGATGAGCTGGGCATCAAGACCCCGTCGATCAACCAGTATGTCCGAAACCTCTCCGGAGGAAATCAGCAGAAGGTTGCCGTGGGCAAATGGCTGGCTGCTGATGAAGACGTGTATATTTTCGACGAACCGACAAAGGGCGTTGACGTAGGTGCCAAGAGAGATATCTTCCGGCTGATCAATGACATCGCGAAGCGAGGCAAAGCCGTTATCTATGCATCGTGTGAAAACTCAGAGCTTCTGTCACTGACAGACAGAATCTACGTCATGTACAGCGGAAGAATCGTGGCGGAACTGGAGACCTCGGAGGCCAGCGACCCGAGAATCACGAACTTCTCAGTCGGCGGCACGGAAGATAAAAAACAGGCGGCGAACACCTGATCTCATGAATACTGGAGGATAATACATTGGAAAGTAAAGCTATGAATAAAAAGAGCGTGGGAAAATTTCTGGTAGACTGGGCAGCTGTGATCGCACTTATCGCCTGCCTTATCATGTTTTCGGTCCTGTGCAGAAAGAACTTCGCATCATCGAGCAATATGGTCAATATCATGCGTGCCATGGCGATCAATACGGTATTCGGTATTGCCGCAACCGTGACAATGGCACCGGATGGATTTGATATGTCGGCGGCTACGCTGGCCAGCTGCTCCGCCTATGCTTTTGTTTCAGGATACCTCTGGTTCGGTTTCAGCGTTCCGGGTTCTATTCTCTTCTGTATCGTCGTAACGCTGGTGATGTATCAGCTGACCATGTTCCTCATTCTCGTCTGCAAGATTCCGGATATGCTGGCGACCTGCGCACTGATGTTCGTACATCAGGGCCTCGGTCAGTGGTATATCGGCGGCGGCGCTGTTTCCACAGGTATGAAGACTTCCTGGGGCGCAGATCCGGCAAGGATTCAGCTCTCTGACGGATTCAATGCCATCGGCCGTGCGCCGTGGATCATTATCATTATGTTCGCCTGCGTAGCCGTTGCGCATATTTTCCTTACTTATACCAAACACGGACGTTTCCTTTACGCGATGGGAGGCAATAAGGAAGCTGCCAGACTTTCCGGTATCAACGTTAAAAAGTACCGCTATCTGGCCGGCATGATCACAGCTGTATTCATCGCCATCGCCGGCATTCTGGTTTCCTCACGCGGAAGCTCTGCACAGGTTATGTGCTGCGATGACTATCTGATGCCTTCACTGGCGGCTGTATTTGTAGGCCGTACCGTCGGCGGCGCAGAAAAGCCGAATGCTGTCGGCACCCTGATCGGTGCAGCTCTTGTATCCACGCTTGAGAACGGACTTACCATTCTGGCTGTTCCGTATTATGTACTGCCGGCAGTCAAAGGTGCCGTACTTGCCCTGGCTCTGATCGCTGCCTATGCTACCAAGAAGGAAAATTAAAGACTTCTTCAGAGAAAATAAAGACTTATCACAATAAGATATAAGATATCATAAGCTGTATGCGTTTATTTTTCATATCATGGGAGGCCTGACATGACTGATTTTTCAAAGTATTTCCTCATGATCAATGAGGACGATCCGGTGACGACTGAAAAGACGGTCATCGAGTACACGCTCTTGAAGACAAAGGGCACAGAGAAGGGACAAATTGACTGGGATGAATCGACGATGAAGGCTGCGATCCCCTCTGAGCATGGCAATCTGAACCATGTATGCCGTGTCACCGACGGCAAGGGCAACAGCATCTACATCAAACAGGCGGGCGATACGCTGCGGATTTCGGAGGATATGACCGCTACGCTGGACCGTAACCGCCAGGAATCGGAGATCCTTCAGCTTGAGGAGAAAATGGCTCCCGGCATGGTTCCGCACGTGTATTTCTTTGACACGACCATGAGTGCCTGTGGCATGGAGGACTGCAGTGATTATGAGGTCATGCGGGATGCAATGCTGAAACACGAGACATTCCCGCGCTTTGCGGATGATATCTCTACCTTTATGGTGAGAACGCTCCTGCTGTCCAGTGATGTGGTGATGGATCACAGAAAGAAAAAAGAGCTGACGCGTCGCTTTATCACGCCGGATCTGGATGACATCACGGAAAAACTGGTACTCATGGAGCCGTATCTGGGCGCAGAGAGGAACAATGTATTTGAACCGAACCGTGAATTTGTAGAAAAAGAACTGTATCAGCATGATGCACTTCATCTGGCGGTGTCCAAACTTAAATTCAATTTCATGACGAATGCGCAGGCATTGCTTCACGGAGACCTGCACACGGGTTCCGTGTTCATCCGGAAAGACAGTACGAAGATCTTCGACTGCGAATTCGGTACCTTTGCACCGATGGGCTATGACATCGGCAACGTGGTCGCCAACCTTATTTTTGCCATGGACAATGGTATCGCAGGGGGCGATCAGGCATTTGCCGACTGGACAGTGCAGGCGGCGGCTGACACGATCGATCTGTTTATCAGGAAGTACAACAGCCTCTATGACGAAGCAGTTACAGAGCCGATGGCCAAAGTACCGGGATTCAAAGAATACTACCTGGAGAGCATCCTGAAGGACACGGCGGGTTATGCCGGAACCGAGCTGCACAGAAGAACCGTCGGCATGGCGAATGTCGTAGATGTGACGAGCATTAAAGACACAAGGAAACGCCTGCTGGCAGAGCGTACCAATATCATTGCCGGAAAGGATTTCATCCTGCATCAGGAGAAATTCATGAGCGGTAGGGATTATGCAGAGGCGATCCGCAGGGCTGTCGCGGAAGCGGAGAAGACACTCTGACATGCTGTGAAAAGGCAGCAGAGAAAGGTTCTGCCAGGCTGTGAAAAAGCAGCAGAGAACTGTTCTGACAGGCTTTCGGACAGACGGGGATAACCGCTCTGGCATGCTTTTAAAAATGAAAATGGGAGATTACTATGAGCGAACTGGATGAATTTTTTGAGAAAGTGATCACAGTGAAATGGGGTGAGGGAAAGAAGAGTGTCGATATCATCGACCAGACGCTTCTTCCCGGCACGATTAAACGTATTCAGATCCGGACGAAAGAGGAGATCTGGGAGGCTATCAAGAAGCTCAGGGTAAGAGGAGCGCCCGCGATCGGTGTATCCGCTGCTTACGGCATCGCTGTTGTGGCCAATGAGATCAAGGCTGATGATTATCAGACATTCTACAAAGAGTTCAGGGCGGACAAGGATTATCTGGCTTCTTCCCGCCCGACGGCTGTGAACCTGTTCTGGGCTCTGAACCGCATGGATGATACTGTAAAGGCCAACAGAGACAAACCGGTATCCGAAATCAAACAGATCCTTTACACCGAGGCTGAGAAGATCCGCGACGAAGATGTGCAGATCAGCCGCAATATCGGTGAGATCGGCTTCAAGCTGCTTCAGGATCTGAAGGTAGACGGTGAGGAGCTCGGCATTCTCACCCACTGCAACGCCGGCACGCTGGCTACAGCAAAGTACGGAACCGCAACGGCTCCTATGTATATCGCACTTGAGCACGGCTGGTCGCCGAAGGATATGCACGTATACTGCGATGAAACGAGACCGCTCCTTCAGGGTGCACGTCTGACCTCCTTCGAGCTCAGCAACGCCGGCATCACCACTTCGGTACAGTGCGACAACATGGCTGCGCTGCTGATGAAGACCGGACGGGTGAAGATTATTTTTGTAGGATGTGACCGCGTGGCGGCGAACGGAGATGCGGCGAACAAGATCGGTACATCGGCACTGGCTGTGCTGGCGCATCATTATGGTATTCCGATGTATATCTGCGCGCCGAGCTCCACGATCGATATGAAGACAGCGACCGGAGATGATATCCCGATCGAGATGCGCGATCCGGAGGAGATCAAGAGCATGTGGTATAAGGAGCCCATGGCGCCGGCATCCGTTGATGCGTCGTTCAATCCTGCGTTTGATGTGGCGGATCACAGACTTTTCACGGGAATTATCACAGAGAAGGGACTCTGCCACGCACCATATGAAAAGGCATTCCGCGATCTCGGTATTCAATGACCGGGTGGATGGAAAAACCGGAACGGAAGGAAGGGGGTGCTGATTTGGGATCGAAAGTAAACTATCCTGATGATAAAGAGGCCCGGGAGATGATCGTTGAGGCGGGCAGGAGGATGTATGCCAAAGGCTATGTCGTATCTAACGACGGCAATATCACCTGCAAGTGCGGGCCGGACACCATCTGGGCTACGCCGACCGGTGTCAGCAAGGGATTCATGAAGGAAGACATGCTGATCAAGATGAAGCTGGACGGCACAATCATCGAGGGGACGGAAAAACCATCGAGTGAGATCCGTATGCATCTCCGTGCTTATAGGGAAGACCCGGAAATCATGGCCTGTGTGCACGCGCACCCCAAATATGCGACATTGTTTGCCATTGCGAACAAACCGATCGACAGCCGCATTCTTCCGGAGGGCGTCGTGCAGCTGGGTGTTGTGCCCTGCGCCAAAACGGTGATTCCGGGAACCGATGACGTACCGGATTCGGTTGCTCCTTATATAAATAATTATAATGCCGTTCTGCTGGGTAACCACGGCGTGCTGACGTGGAGCACGGAGGGCCTCCGCCAGGCGTATTACCGGCTGGAGACGGTAGAATATTTCGCGGAGATCATTCTCTTCTCAAAAATGTTTTTCGGTGACGATGTGAACAGGTATACAGACGAACAGATCGAACAGCTGATTCAGATCCGCAGGAATCTGGGAATTACAAGAGGCGGAAGACCGACCTGAGGCGGGCGGTTGAAAGAATAAATGAAAACGACAGGAGGAGTCCGGCAGAAATCGGAAGCTGCGGAACAGACGCAGGAAATCAGATGACTGCCGGACATCGGCCGCTGAGGTCAGGAGGAACATATGCTGAAAGGAATACCGGAAATACTTTCACCGGAACTTCTGAAGGTTCTGGCTGAAATGGGACATGGAGATACGCTGGTAATCGGCGACTGCAACTTCCCGGCGGCTTCTGTGGCCGCAGCGGAAAGACATGTCAATATCCGCTGTGACGGTCTCCGCGCTGCGGATGTGATGGATGCGATTCTGCAGCTCATGCCGCTGGATACTTTTGTGGAAAAGCCTGTGACGATTATGGATAAACCGGAATCGGATAAGGATCTTCCGACGCCGGTGTGGGACGAGTTTACAGCCATTGTTGAAAAGAATGACAGCAGAGGAAAAGATGCCGTCGGGTTCACCGACAGATTCTCCTTCTATGAAAAGGCGAAAAAGGCATATGCAGTCGTCTCGACGACGGAGAAGGCATTCTATGCCTGTGTGATCCTCCAGAAAGGGTGTATCTGATGAAAAAAATAATCAATAAACCGGAAGAGTATACCGACGATATGCTCCGCGGGATTTATGCAGCCCATAAGGGAGAGGTCAGATACGTGAATGATGACCTTCGCTGCTACTGCACCTGCGAAAAGGTCCCGGGAAAAGTCGCCATCGTAACGGGCGGCGGTACCGGTCATCTGCCACTGTTCCTCGGCTATGTGGGAAAGGGACTTCTGGACGGCTGCGGTGTCGGCAGCGTGTTTCAGTCGCCGTCACCGGAGCAGATCTACCAGATTTCTAGAGCAGTGGAAAACGGAGCGGGCGTTCTGTACTTATACGGGAATTACACCGGCGATATCATGACGTTTGATATGGCTGCAGAGATGTGCGATATGGATGATATCCCGGTGAAATCGATCGTCGGCGCGGACGATGTGTGCTCCGGAAGGCCGGAGGTGCGCCGCGGTGTGGCCGGTATTTTTTATATGTACAAGGCGGCAGGTGCAAAAGCTGCGGAAATGGGATCCCTGGAAGAGGTTTACGCTGCTGCAGAGAAGGCAAAGATAAATACGAGAACCGTCGGTTTTGCACTGACGCCGTGCATCATTCCCGAGGTCGGGAAGCCGAACTTTACGCTCGGTGAAAACGAGATGGCCATGGGCATGGGCATTCACGGAGAGCCCGGCGTATGGAACGGACCGCTGAAAACATCAGCGGAACTGGCGGAAGAATCGCTGGGTACCATTCTGAAGGATATGCCCCTGGATCAGGGGGATGAAGTAAGTGTGCTGATCAACGGACTCGGCGCCACTTCACTGGAAGAGCAGTATATCCTGTGCGGGGATGTGATGCATATACTGGAACAGAAGGGCATTCGCGTTTACAGGACCTATGTGGGCGAATATGCTACTTCGATGGAGATGGCTGGTGCTTCCATCTCACTTTGCCGCGTGGATGATGAGATGAAGAAGTATCTCGATTACCCGGTAAATACGCCGTTTGTGAAATGCTTCTGATGTCTGTGCGGGACATCAGGAGAACGGTTTTCCGTGTGCAACGGTATGTGAAACCAGCAGAACCGGAACGGCGTGGAATGTGAGAACCGGTGAGGCGGTTCTTGATTCGAAAGAGAAATTTTTGTGGAGAAACAGGAGCATCAGGTTTCTTACAGACGGAAGAGAGGTATGAACGGATGAAAATCATGACGGCGGCACAGTTGCCCGATCTGCTCAGCGCGATCGCAGAGGAGATGGCCGGGCACGAAGAAGAGCTGTGTGCCATGGATGCAAAAATGGGTGACGGGGATCTCGGCCTGACCATGAAGAAGGGCTTTGGCGCTCTTCCGGCAGTGGCAGCATCGCTGGAGCATAAGGATCTCGGAAAGGATCTGATGACCTGTGGCATGCGTATGTCCTCTGTAATTCCCTCAACGATGGGATTTCTGATGAGCTCCGGATTCATGGGCGGCGGAAAGGCGATTGCCGGCACCACGGAAATGACCGGAGAAAACTATGCGAAGTTTCTCCACGGTTTTGCCAACGGGATTATCCGCCGGGGAAAGTGTCAGCCCGGAGACCGCACGATTCTGGATGCACTGGATGCGGCGGCTGCAGCTGCCGAAAAGACGATACAGGATCATCCGTCGGCAGGTTTTGATGAAACAGCAGCAGCGGCTGCGGATGGCGCGAAGGCCGGTGCCGATGCGACCATCCATATGAGACCGAAGTTCGGAAAGGCAGCTGTGCATGAACAGCAGGCGGACGGCACCCGCGATCAGGGCGCTGTTGCGGGAATGTATCTGGTACAGGCGATCAGGAATTACGCCTGCCGTTTCTGACGGATGGCTGCCGGTCACCCGGTGTCGGCTGCAGTCACACAGGGAAGTGACAATTTATTGATTCGGTTAAGATGGCCTGCCCGGATTCGGGCGGGCCTTTTGTCTGCGCGGAAAGAGAGCCATCCGATTCGAAGACAGAAAACTGTGACAAAAACTGTCAGTTTGCACGAAAAGTATTCGTGTAATCATATGCCGTATGGTATAATTGCTCTATAGTTTTACGGAAAGGATATGAGCAATATGCAGGATTCTGAGATCAGAGTGATCGATGTAAAGGAACGCATTCTTGCGGATAATGACAGGGCCGCTGAGGCGGTGCGTTCTGAGATGAAGCAGAAGGGTGTTTTCCTGGTGAACCTGATGGCTTCGCCCGGGGCCGGCAAGACGACACTGCTGGTGAGAACGATCCAGGCATTGAAGGACACTTACAGAATAGGCGTCATGGAAGCAGACGTGGACAGTGATGTCGATGCGAGAACGGCGGCGGAGGCAGGCGCAAAGGTTATTCAGATCCATACCGGCGGTTCCTGCCATATGGATGCGGAGATGACGGAAAAAGGCATCGGGGAAATGGGTGTCGATGACGTTGACATTGTTTTTCTCGAGAATGTCGGCAATCTGGTCTGTCCTGCGGAATTTGACGTGGGCGCGAATAAGCGCGTCATGATCCTGAGCGTGCCGGAGGGCGATGACAAACCGCTGAAGTATCCGCTGATGTTCCGGGTGAGCGATGTACTGCTCGTGAATAAGGTGGACACGGCACCGATCTTTGATTTTGACTTCGACAGACTTCGAGCGAACGTCGACAGGCTTCATGAGGGAATGCCGGTCATCCCGCTCTCCGCAAAGACGGGTGAGGGATTTGACGCATGGATCACATGGCTGAAACGCGAGATTGAGGCGAGCCGCCGCCTGGCTGCTGATGACCCGGCCACTGCGGGTGCTGAACAGTCAGGGGCAGGGACGCATGATGTGTCAGCGGATGGACGGTTGAATGCAGCTGCTTCAGATGCAGAGAAAGCGGAAAAAACGCAGCCGGTGCATAGCGCTGCACAGGGAGAGAAGGTGAGCGCACGATGAAAGTGATCGAACTTCATGAGAGCGTGACGGCTTCGAACGACCGTGACGCGGATGCGCTCCGCGGGGAGATGCGGAAGAACGGTACGCTGCTGATCAATCTGATGAGCTCCCCCGGATCGGGGAAAACGACGCTGCTCAGCCGCACGATCCGCGATCTCAATGGAAAAGTGAAGATGGCTGTGCTGGAGGCGGACATTGATTCTGATGTGGATGCGAAGCGGATCGAGGCGCTGGGTGCAAAGTCGATCCAGGTGCACACGGACGGCATGTGCCATATGGATGCGGGTATGACGGCAGAGGGCCTGCATGAGATGGGCTATGACGGCATCGATCTCGCTTTTCTTGAGAATGTCGGCAACCTGATCTGCCCGGCGGAATTCGATACCGGCGCCGGAAAGAACGTCATGATCCTGAGTGTGCCGGAGGGCGATGACAAGCCGCTGAAGTATCCGCTGATGTTTCAGACCAGTGATGCGCTCGTCATCTCAAAAATGGATGCGCTGCCGTACTTCGATTTTGATATGGAAGCTTGTGTACAGCGGGCGAAAGCACTGAACCCGGACATAAAGATTTTTCCGGTTTCGGCGAAAACCGGCGAGGGAATGGACGCATGGGAAGCGTGGCTTGCAAATGCTGTAGCTGACTGGAAGCATAATGCATAATGTTCTCAACCATCTGAGAATAATGTCAGATGGTTGAAGGAAAATGTGAATAAGAATGGCATCTGCGCCATCGTTGCGCGATTCCCGCAGTCGGCTTAATGAAAGTAATGTACAGGAGGGAAAGAATGAAGGAACAGAAGAACCGCATGGTGAATGAACGCGATTACCGCCTGCCGGAGAACTATGTGTATCCGGATAAGGAGAAGCTCAGGATGCTGATCCAGCTGGCGGGCATGATCACCGACCGCTATGTAGCGAAGTACACACACACGATCCAGCAGGATGATCCGGAGATCTGGTGCCTGGATGAGGTGATGAGCAAGGACGAGGTCAAGTTCATGCTCAGCTTCAGGAAAACCAGAACGAGTTACAGCCATGCACAGCTGGTAAAAATGAACCCGTCGTTCTCAGAGGAGCAGATCGATGAGATGCTGAATCACCTGATGTGGGTTGGCTGTATCGAGACGAACCGCGAAAATCCGGCAAAAGAGCTCTGGTATGATGTGCCGATTTTTGTACCGGGCATTGCCGAATTCATGGTGATGAACGACAAGCTGATGGCGGAGCATCCGAATATCGCCACCTTCTTCAATCTGATGACGCAGATGCCGCTCGAGGGCATCACGCCCATGGTACCGATGGGCGGAGCAGGCATTGGCATGCACGTCATCCCTGTAGAAAAAGCCATCGAGTCCTCCTCCACTTCTGTTCCGCTGGAGCATATCTCGCACTGGCTGGACAAGTATGATGGCAAGCTCTCGATCGGCGTCTGCACCTGCCGCCGCCAGCAGCGGATGCGCGGCGAGGGCGATGGTTCGATCGAGCAGGAGTGCTGTATCGGACTCGGTGATCTGGCAGAGTGGTGTGTGAACACAGGTCGCGGTCACTATATAACGAAGGAAGAAGCCCTGGAGGTCTGTGAGAGGGCGGAGCGCCATGGCTTTGTCCATCAGACGACGAATATTGACGGCGAGGACAAGATCGTCGGTCTCTGCAACTGCGCACCCGGCGTCTGCAACGCCATACGCACATCACAGCTGTACAACACACCGAACATGTCCCGCTCGGCTTACCGCGCGCATGTGGATAAGGAAAAATGCGTGGCCTGCGGCAAGTGCGTGGAAGTCTGTCCGGTCGGCGCGGCGAAGCTCGGTCAGAAGCTCTGCCGGAAGGATGGCAGCGAGGTGACCTACCCGTTACCGCGAGGACGCAAAGATCAACTGCTATGCGACCGGAACCTCGCCCTGCAAGACAGCCTGCCCGGCGCATATCGCCGTTCAGGGCTATGTGAAGATGGCGAAAGAGGGTAAATATGAGGAGGCGCTGAAGCTGATCCGTCAGGACAATCCGTTCCCGGCAGTCTGCGGCGCGGTCTGCAACCGTCGCTGTGAGGATGCCTGCACGAGAGGAACCGTGGATGATCCGGTGGCCATCGACGAGATCAAGAAGTTTGTGGCGCAGCAGGAGCTCGACCCCGCTTTCCGTAAAAATATCCTGCCCATCTGCGAAAGAGATGAGGGAGGCTTCTGGGATGACAATTACAAGATGGCCGTGATCGGTTCGGGTCCGGCCGGCATGTCCTGTGCCTATTATCTGCGCACCAAGGGCTATCCGGTCACAGTATTCGAGAAGGAAGAAAAGCCCGGCGGAATGCTGACCTACGGTATGCCATCCTTCCGCCTGTCAAAGGATCTCGTCGATGCGGAGATCGATATGCTCCGCGAGATGGGCATTGAGTTCCGCTGCGGCGTGGAAGTCGGCAGGGATGTGAGCATCGCTGATCTCAGGGCAGAGGGATACCGCGCATTTTATGTATCCATCGGCCTTTCCGGTGGCAGAAACACCGGCGTTCCGGGCGAGGATGCGATCGGTGTGGAATCCGGCATCGGCTTCCTGAACCGTGTAAACCGCGATCACAGCGTGAAGCTCACCGGTGACGTGGTTGTTGTCGGCGGCGGCAATGTGGCGGTCGATGTGGCGAGAACGGCACAGCGCGTGACAGACGGCCATATCACCATGATCTGCCTTGAGGGCGCTGATGAGATGCCGGCGGCAGCGGACGAGGTGGAAGACGCCAGGTCCGAAGGCATCGAGGTGAAAAACGGCTGGGGCCCGAAAGAGATCCTGACGAGCGGCGGCAGAGTCACCGGCGTGGTATTTAAGAAGTGCACGCAGGTCAAAAATGCCGACGGCGCCTTTGATCCGCAGTATGATGAGGACACGACGATCACGGTTTCCTGTGAGAACGTACTGGAGGCCATCGGTCAGTCAGCCGTCTGGGGAGATCTTCTCAAGGAAACAAAAGCAGAGACGCGACGCGGCGGCACCGTGATCTGCGATCCTGTCACCTTCCAGACGGCGGAGCCGGATATTTTTGCAGGAGGAGACATTAACCACGGCGCAAGATTTGCCATTGACGCCATCGCAGACGGCAAGAAGGGCGCGGAATCCATGCACAGATTCGTGCATGAGGGACAGTCGCTCACGATCGCCCGCGATCTGCGCGAGTTCGTCGAGCTGGACAAGGATGACATCCGGATCCCTTACGGCTATGATCATGCAAAACGAAGCGTGCCGGGATCCCGCAAGGTCGAGGATCGCTTTGACGACACCAGACTTCCGCTGACCGAAGAGCAGGTACACCAGGAAGCGGACCGCTGTCTCGGCTGCGGCGCGACGACCGTCGATATCAATCGCTGCATCGGCTGCGGACTCTGTACAACGAGATGCGAATTTGACGCCATCCATTTGCAGCGCGACCTGCCAGACTGCTCGAACTACATGAAGGCAGAAGACAAGATGAAAGCCATCGCGCCTTATGCGATCAGCCGCGAGTTCAGGATCATCCGCAAGGCAGCAAAGGATGCGGCATCAAGAAAGCCGAAACAAGAGAATTGATTTGATGTAAGCAAAGCAGACCACGAGTAAACATACGCGCGTGTTCAAAAAACTGTCTGTGTATGCGGACAAGCCGCAATATGCGCAGCCGGTCTGCAATATAAATAATAAACAGAAGTATAGCGGAGAAACACATGCATGAAATGGGAATCGTGACACATCTGGCAAAGACGCTGGATGAGCTCTCAAAGGAACAGAATATCACGAAAATCGGCTCAGTCACGCTGCAGATCGGAGAAGTATCCGGCATCCTGACCGATTACTTCACGGACTGCTGGGACTACTTCAAGAGCCGCTATCCCGTACTGAAGGAATCCACGTTGAAGCTCGAGACCATACCGGCAGTCACCTGGTGTAATCACTGTAAGAAAACATATCCGACTGTACAGTATGGGAAGGAATGTCCGTACTGCCACAGCGGCGAGACGTGGCTTTTGAAGGGCAATGAGTGCATCATAAAAGAAATCGAAGCCGAGTAAACAGAAAGGGCTGTGAAGAAATGTGAAAACATTCTTCACAGCCCAGTTTGTTTATAGTGGAAGTATCTGTATATTTATTACTTGATGGGTATCCGGATCGTCATATCCGACAACGGCCACGTAGAGCACGCATGCACGTAATTAAACTGCTTATCTGCATACCGCCTTCCGTCGCCGGTTTCCGGTACGAAGTAATCGCCCTCCACCACTTTGGAACGACACCATCCGCAGGCGCCGGAGCGGCATCTTGTGTTGTTCGGGATGCCGGCGCGCTCCAGAGAAACTGCGATCGGTTCCAGCGAAGACGCTTCAATGACATCGTCCTGTATGCCGCGGAGCACGTGGATGTGGAAGGTCGCCGGCTTTGCGTCCGCCGGATATCCCTTCGCCTTCGTCACATCGCGCGGTGCGCCGAATACCTCCATGCGGATGCGGCGCTTCGGCACGTCCAGCTTCGCCAGCTCGCCGGAGACAAAATTGTACATCGGCAGCGGGCCGCAGACGAAGTATGTGGTGTCATCAGAAGAATATTTTTTAATCAGGTCAGCCGTGAGGAAGCCCTTCTCACCATCGTAATCCTCGTCGCCTGAGATGACATTCACGAATCTGACGTGGTCGGACTTAATCGCGGAGAGCTGCTTCTCCAGAATGATATCTTTCGTCGAGACAGAGCCGTACAGGATCGTGAGATCCATATCCAGTGTGCCGTGCTCGATCTCCTTCGCCATCGAATAGAACGGCGTGATGCCGGATCCGCCCGCGAGGCCGACCACATGGCGTGCGTCGCGCAGCGGCTCATAGTAAAATTCACCGAACGGCAGGTGCGCCGTGAATGTATCGCCGGCTTTGACGTTGCTGTAGATCCAGCTGCTCGCGAAGCCTGTGCCGGGCCTGCCGTTTCTGATGGTCAGGCAGAAAAACGGCTGCTCACCTGATCTCGCCTGGAAGGGTGCGCTGCAGATGGAATACGGGCGCTCGGTGACGGTGTCGCCAATCTTCAGATCGAGCGCGCAGTACTGGCCCGCCTGGAACGGCGGAAGCTTATCGCCCTGATCGGCGACAAAAGTAAACATGCGCGCCGTCGGAGACACATCTTCCACTTTAATGACCTTTACATGCGTGACATCCGGGTGCAGTTCCCGTGCCAGATCCGCGATCGGATCCGTGTAGTGATTCTCCGGGCTTCCGCTCTGGATGAGTTCCCGTCTTGCTTTTGTCACACGGCCGGCGCCGGTGACATCTTTCAGAAATCCGTTGATCTTCATGATGCACCCTCCCCCATCCATGTGAGAATCGCTTTGGCGGCTATTTTTCCGTTGTTGATGTTGCAGGCCATGCCGTTGCCGACGAGCTGATGGCTCGCGCAGCCGATCAGGCCCTTGATGTACTGGTCGCGGTCAAAGTCGCCCAGACGGGCCACGACGGAGTTTGTCATCGTGTGCTGATAGCCATATACGCCGCCGCGGTAGTCGCCCGTATAGCGCGCGATGGTGGCCGGCGTCTCGATCTCGATATCGATGATGTGATCCAGCAGGTTCACGCCGAGCTGGGTGGAGACTTTTTCAATCATCTGCTTTGCGATGCGGCGCTTGGTCTCGTAGTAAGCGTCGGCCGTCACGCCGAAAAAGCTCTCCGGCAGCGGCAGCACCGTGATGGAAAGAGAAGTCTCGCCTTCGGGCATGCAGTCCGGGTTCGCGAGGTTGAGACAGATCGTGGAGAGGTTGCTCCATCCGCCTGCCTTGCGCCCCTGCTCCCAGAACACCTCGGAATCGAACGGAATGTCCGAGGAAAAGACGGAATATGAGTGGATGTTCAGTTCTTCCGGCGAGGCATCGAGGTGCATCACAACAGAAAAACAGGTGACACTCATCGGCATGCTGTTGGCGTATTTCCGCGCGATCACTGGCACTTCGGACGCCGGCTCGATCATCCGCTCATAGACGGTATTCGGGTAGGGCGCGCTGGCCACGTAATCACAGTGGATCACGTCGCCGCGGGAGGTGCGCACGCCACAGACGCGGCCGTCCTTTACGAGGATCTTCTCCACGTTCTGGCAGTATTCGTACTGAACGCCCAGGTCGACGCATTTTTCCATCATGGCGAGGCTCATCTCGTGGGAGAAACCGCGTGCCACATAGGAGCCGCCGACCATGTAGTCTGCCATGAGAAAAGCATAGATCGTGAACGGCAGAGACTGAATCGGCTGTCCCACGTACACCCAGTAGGCGGACAGGATCTTGACGACGCTGTCGGGGAGATTCACGTATTTACTGATGACCTCTGTGGCAGAGTAGCCGGCCGTCTTCGCGAGTGCCTCGTGATTTTTCAGGAGCTCAAGGCTGGAGGCTGTGTGCTCATTCAGATAGAGGACGGAATTGTATACTTTGACGCACAGGTCAAGCAGCTTGTTCACATCGTCCCTGGTGCCGGGATACTGCGCCTCGATCTCATCGGCACAGATGAAACTGCCATCCTCGCGGCGGCCCGCGTGAAGCGTGATCTTAATCCCGTCCTCCGGGGAGTCGAGCTCATAGGCCTCCGGAACGCGGAGCCATTTAATAACGACGCCCATCTCGTCCAGGTACTGGCGGATGAACAGCGGATTTTCCTGCGGCCCGAGAGACATCATCTCGTGCAGCGTCGCCTCGATCTCCGTGCCGCTGCGGACGAAGCTGGTCGCGATGCCGCCGGGAAGATTGTGCCGCTCGAGGACGAGGACATCCTTGCCCGCCTTCGCGAGGCTCATGGCACAGCTCATGCCGGCCAGAGCGCCGCCGATGACGATGACATCATAGTGATCTTTGTAAAATGCCATATATTTTTACCTCTTGAACAGAGACTGTTATTTTCAGAAGAAGCGCTCCACGAGCTCGCGGCTGTACTCTGCGGTCTCATCCATATCGCCGAAGCTCATGACCTCGCCGGCATAGTAGGTATCATATCTGCCCTGCATGGACTCTACCTTGTCATACCAGCCCGATGCGTAATCGTCGGAGTAGATGTGCGGGAAGTAGTACCAGTCGCGCTCAAGGATGACTTCACTGGCAGGATTCTTCATATCCTCCAGATCGTGAAGAACCGTTGCCTTACAGTTGTCGTACGGGATCTCCGGAACGTTCAGCGCGTTGCGGAGTGCGTAGGTCGTGATCGGCTGGTTGACATCGTCGCGCCATCTTCTGTAATAAACCATGAGGTGTCCGTAACGGTCCTTCTGCATGTTGTCAAAAATGTAGTAGGAGATATCCGGATGATCCTCGGGCTTCGTAAGGAAGGCGAGAACGTCATAGCGCTCGAAGTCGATCTTCGAAAAGTACTCCTTCTCATCTTCTCTGGCATCTGCGTATTCAGGGAAATACTGCAGCGGCGCCGTGACGATAAGCTTGTCGTATTCCTCAACGGTTCCGTTGACGGTGACATATACCTTGCCGTCCTTTCTCTCGATCTGTGTGATATCGGAGTTAAGGCGGGCATGATTTTTCAGCTTGTCGTTCAGATGCTCCCAGATGGACTGTGTGCCGTCTTTCCATGTCCAGAGGTTGATCTTGACGAAGTTCATCGTGGTCTGGAAATCCAGATATTTCAGAACGTAGGCGGCAGGAATGTCTTCAAAATAGCCGTAGCCAAAGGAGGTATACGGTCCGATCCAGATATCCTGGATATCTTCCACGCCGTTTTTCTTGCAGAATTCGGAGAACGGAAGCGCAAGATCCTTCAGGTTCTCATTGACGCCGGACACGGGCTCGCGGCCTGGCGTAACGGCGAAGCCGTCATAGCGTCCCTGTGCCACACCGCGGTGACCATTGACATCATAGCCTTTGTATTTGGTTTCCAGAAGCTCGGCCAGCTTTTTCACCTGCTTCTGCATGGAGAGCAGATGCGGGATCTTCAGTGGGTTTTTCTTTGGATTGAAAGGCTCGATGACCCTGCCCTCTTTGTTCTTGTAGTTGCGGTTCAGCTGCGGGCCGTCATGTGTGATGCCGCAGAATTCCTCTACATCGTGAACGGCGTAGTAGGACGGCACGCCCATGATGGCGCCCATCTCATACCGGCGGCCGTTATACGTTGGGCTGTAGCATTTGCCGCCGACGTGATCACTTTTCTCAAGAATGGTATAGTCCGTGTAACCCTTCTTCTCGAGATACATACCTGCGGAAAGGCCGGCCGGTCCTCCACCGATGATACAGATTTTTGTGTTCTTCTCCATAAATCTTTCCTCCTCCTTTGCTGACACCTTTGCGTATCAGATTTCCCCATATTTCTGACACCGTCTGCAAACACGGTGATTCTCTCCGGGCGCCGGACAGATCCTGCACCTCAGCCGCAGATATTGTGATTGTGTCAGTTTATCGTGTGCGTTTTCACACATTTCCTGACTATCATAACATATTTCATGCGTTCGTAGTAAAAATATGCACAAAAATATCCGCGAAAAACGTTTTTCATACGGCAAAATGCGGAAATTATGCTATACTAAAGGTATGAAAAGACAAAATCATGCTTTGCATCTGAAAGATCTGTTCAGGCAGCAGGCAGAGCAGATTCCCGATCTGACGGCTGTGAAATATCAGGAGCCGGCGGGAAGCGGTGAAATTACCTGCGTGACCTACAGACAGCTGTATGACGATATTTGCAAGCGGGCTGCTGAGATCGCAGGCAGCGGTCTCAGCGCAGCCGGTATCCCGGCCGGCGGAGAGAGCCAGACGGCAGAAGCGAAGGGAGAAGGAGCGCTTTCTCAGGCAGATGTCTCTCCGACGGAAGGCATCATTGTGGACGGTTCCTATGCGTCTGTCATAGAAATTTTTGCCGCCAATGCGGCGGGACTGACGGTCGTGATGATGGAGCCGCTGGCCGATCCGGGTCTGATGAAGAAGCGGCTGGCTGCTACGGATGTCAACCGGCTCTGGACATGGGGAAGTGTACAGGAGATCAGCAGCGGGCCCGTCAGAGGGAAAGAGAACCGGATCCTCTTCTTTACCTCGGGTACGACAGAGAGCGCGAGGGCAGTAATTCTGACCGGAGATTCCCTGCTCGCTTCGGCATACAACGGGACAGCGGATCTGCCGCTCACGACAGATGACACACTTCTGTGCATGCTTCCGCTGTTTCACGTGTTCGGCTTCGTCTGCGGGCTCCTCTGGGGGCTTGTCAACGGTGCATGCGTTGCGCTCGGCAGAGGTGAGCGGCATATGATGGATGATCTCGCGTTTTTCCATCCGACGGTTGTTTCACTGGTGCCGGTGCTTTTTGAATTCCTGCTGAAGAAAAATCTGTTCAACGAAGAGCTGCAGACGATTCTGATCGGTGCGGGCGGCTGCCCGAAGGAATCCATCGAGATGGCGCAGCATAAAGGCATCCGCGTATGCTTCGGCTACGGCCTTACGGAGACATCCTCCGGGGTGGCGATCAGTGTGAGCGGCGACCCGTATGCGATGCAGGTGTGTGTCGAGGATAAAGTGACCATTACCGGAGAGGGCGAGATTCTCGTGGAGTCGCCTGCCTGCATGATGGAGGGCTATTACCGCAATCCGGAGGCGACAGAGGCTGTGCTGAAGGATGGCATACTGCACACGGGCGATATCGGATTTCTCGACAGCGGCGGAAAGCTTCACATCACCGGCAGGATCAAGGATATCCTTGTACTGCCCGACGGGACAAAAATTTTTCTGCCGGAATACGAGGCGATCCTGGCCAGGGCACTGCCGGATCTGCAGGTTGCCTGCGGTGAGGAAAACGGCGAGGTGATCCTCTATTATTACGGAGACATGTCCGAACATGAGGTGGAGCGCGTGCTGCACGGACTCATGGGACTTATGCCGCGGGGGCATCAGGTGAGGCGGATCGTGCGCCGGCAGGAGCCGATCCCCAGGAATGCGGCGGGGAAGATTGTGCGGAGCAGGCTTCAGATATAATACAGATACTTCCATCGGCTATGCCTCGGATTTACGCGAGCAGTGAGCCGCATCCGTACACGCAAAGCGTGATACGGTGAGGCGAACGTATAATAGGACACCGAAGGAATGCACCATAATGTGTGCTGTGGTGAAGAAATATAAAGTGAGATTAGAATAAAGGGAAGGAGCGCATCGGTCCGTCGGCAGGCGGGCCGTTATGCGTACATGTGAAAAAATGGCAGATCAGAGGCTGACAAGGGAAGACGTGATCACAAGGGCGAAGAAGGTGATCATGGATAATGTGCCGGAGATGGTCACCGGTGAACTGACAGAGGAGACGCGGCTCAATACGGAGACGCATATCGATTCGATGGGATTCATCCTTGTGATGGCAAAGCTGGAGGGGGAATTCAACGCGCACGTGCCGGATGAGGAGTGGATGAAGATCGTGACACTCGGAGACGTGGCGGATGCGATCATGCGTCATATGGAGCCGGCCAGATGATGTACACGAAGACGTTTCGGCTGAAGAGCAGGGATGTGAACCGCTACCGGCGCCTCCGGACCTCCCGCTTTATGGAAATCATGCAGGAGTGCTCGATTGCGCACACGACAGCACTCGGGTTCGGCCGCGAGAAGACACTTGACAGAGGGCTGCTCTGGGTGGTCGGACAGCAGCATTTTGATTTTTACCGGCTGCCGCAGTACGACGAGGAAGTGACAGCGGCAACCTGGCCGGGCAGAATGCGGCATCTGCTTTTTCCGAGATTTTACCGCCTGACGTCTGCGGCAACGGGCGAGAAGCTGGCGGAGGGCTGCACGCTGTGGGTGCTGTGCAGTGCGGAGACAAGAAGTGCGGTCTTCCCGGAAAAATACGGCGTCATCATCGAAGAGGATCCGGACGAGGCGCCGCTCCCGCTTCCGAATCTGATCAGGGGTGCCGGAACGGGGATGGAGACGGACTTTATGGTGCCGTTTTCCTGGTGCGATCTGAACGGGCATATGAATAATGCCAGGTATTTTGACCTGCTGGAGAATGTATGCCCGCCGTCGGAAAACTGGCAGCTCAGGTCCGTGGATGCGGAATACCGCGGGGAAGCGCTTTTTAACCGGACGTATCGGATGGAGACGCTGCATCAGCCGGGCAGGACGGGTGGAGAGAAATCCTGCGACGGTGTGAATAAACAGATGTGCGGCGATGACATCCGCATGATCACGCTGAAGGATGAACATGAGCGGATACTGTGCAGGGTCCGTATGACGGGGACGGAAGTGCGCTGAGATGAGTCACATCTGCAGGTGAACAGGAAGGATCTGCATCGGACGGAATTTTATTTTATGCGCTGCACGCATGATCAGGTGGTTGATTTTTGCCTGAAAGCAATGTCATCGGGCAATGCCGGCAGTAAGAGGAGGGAAAAAATGGTTAAAGAGGTGAATCCGCGTATTCACGTGAACGAGAGGGATTTTCCGCAGGAAGACTACCACTGCGATGATCCGGAGAAAAAGAAACTGGTGACCGAGCTGGCAGTGATGATCACGGATAATATTCCGCGGAAAATGCCGGGCGGCATGAAGGAAAATCACATGGATTTCTGGATCCTCGACCGGCTGCTGACGAAGAACGAGGTCCGCTTCATGCTGAGCTTTAAAAAACGCCGCGTCGGCGTGACGACGGCGGAACTGGCGAAGAGAAACCACATGTCGGAGCGTCACGCGCAGAAGATTATCGATCATCTGCTCTGGATCGGCATCATCGAGCAGAACCGCGACAATGCGGACGGGCACATTCAGTACTGTATCCCCAAATGGGTCGTGGGTTCCGGTGAGTACATGGTCGAGCATCCGACGCTGACGGACACGAATCCCGAGGTGGCGACGATGTTCAACCTTGCGCCGCAGGAACCGCTGGAACTGGCGGCAAAGCTGATCCCGCCGGGCGGTGCGGGCATCGGCATGCATGTCATTCCCGTGGAAAAAGCAATCGAAGCGGAATCCACCTCTGTGGACGTGGAGCACCTGTCACACTGGCTGCAGAAATATGACAAGTTCTGCACCATGGTCTGCGCGTGCCGCAAGGCACAGCGCGTCCGCGGCGAGGGTGTCGGCGACATTGAGGGCTATATGTGCATCGGCGTGGGAGATATCGCGGAATTCCTCGTGGAGACCGGCAAAGACGCACACTATATCACGCGTGAAGAGGCCATGGATATCATCATGCGCGCGGAGAAGAAGGGCTATGTGCACCAGATCACGAATCTGGACGGCCCGGATCGCATCGTGGGCATTTGCAACTGCTCACCGGGAAGCTGCTACGGCCTCAGGACGTCGCAGCTCTTCAATACGCCGAATATGTCGCGCTCGGCATACCGCGCCCATGTAGATAAGACAAAGTGCGTGGCCTGCGGCAAGTGCGTGGAAGTCTGCCCCGCGGGCGCTGCAAAGCTCGGACAGAAGCTCTGCCGTTCGGACGGCACCCGCGTGAAATACCCGATGCATGAGCTCCCGGACGACATGCCCTGGGGCGAGGACAAATGGGATCCGGATTACCGCGATCATAACAAGATCAACTGCTATGATTCGGGTACTTCGCCCTGCAAGACGGCCTGCCCGGCGCATATCGCCGTACAGGGCTATCTGAAAATGGCGGCTGAGGGCCGCTATGATGAGGCTGTCCGCCTGATCCGCCAGGACAATCCTTTCCCGGCTGTCTGCGGCGCCATCTGCAACCGGCGCTGTGAGGACCGCTGCACGCGCGGCACAGTGGACCATCCGGTGGCCATCGATGAGATCAAGAAGTTCCTCGCTCAGTATGAGCTGAAGGATCCTGACAAGTTCATTCCGGAATGCTATAACATGGACGGAAAGCAGTGGGATCAGAAGATCGCCATCATCGGCGCCGGTCCCGCCGGCCTCACAGCGGCTTACTGGCTCCGCACCGAGGGCTATCCGGTTACGGTATTTGAGAAGGAGCAGCGGGCGGGCGGCATGCTGATGAACGGCATTCCGAACTTCCGCCTGGAGAAAAATATCCTGGAGGGCGAGATCGACATCGTGCGCCGCATGGGCGCAGAAATCCGCTGCGGCGTGGAAGTCGGTAAGGATGTGACGATCGACGAGCTCAGGAAACAGGGTTATCAGGCGTTTTACGTGGCGATCGGTCTGTCCGGCGGACGTCTGGCGGGCGTTCCCGGCGAGGATGCCGAGGGCGTCGAGTCCGGCGTTTCCTTCCTGCGACGCGTGAACCAGGACAATACCGTGAAACTGCCGGGCGACATCGTCGTTGTCGGCGGCGGCAATGTGGCGGCCGATGTGGCGCGCGCGGCGCTCCGCACGACGGACGGCCATGTCACCATGCTCTGTCTGGAGCAGAGAGACGAGATGCCGGCGGCAAAGGACGAGGTCGAGGACTGCGAGACCGAGGGCATTATCGTACAGAACGGCTGGGGTCCGAAGGAAATCCTGACCGAAGACGGAAAAGTAACAGGCATTATTTTTAAGAAATGCACACAGGTAAAAGATGCGGACGGAAGATTCCATCCGCTCTATAAAGAGGATGAGACCATTACGATTCCCTGCAGCCATGTGCTCATGGCAATCGGACAGAGTGCGGTCTGGGGCGACCTGCTGAAAGGCACGAAGGCCGTGATCCGCAGAAACGGAACGGTAGAGACTGATCCTGTCACAAGGCAGACGGCGGAGCCGGATATTTTTGCCGGCGGAGATGTGGCTTACGGTGCGAGATTCGCGATCGACGCGATCGCCGACGGACGCGAGGGTATGGTCTCGATCAACCGTTTCGTGCATCCGGGACAGTCGCTTACGATCGGGCGCGACCGGAGAGAGTTCATTGAATTTGACAGAGATGATATTTTCCTGCAGGGCTATGACAACGCCGACCGTCAGCGGCCGGGTGTGAGACCGGGCGTGGCGACGCAGACATTTGACGATCTGCGGCTGCCGCTCACGGAGGAGCAGGCGAAGATCGAGGCTGGGCGCTGCCTCGGCTGCGGTGCGACGATCGTCGATCTCAACAAGTGCATCGGCTGCGGTCTCTGCACGACGCGCTGCCAGTTTGATGCGATCCATCTGGAGCGGGATATCCCGGCGGCGAGCGATATGCACAAGGCGGAGGAAATGATGAAGGTTGTCGGGCCGTATGCGGCGCAGCGGTCGGTGAAGATCGTGCGGCATAAGCTGACCGGAAAGCACGAATATCCAGTAGAACAGCAGTAAAGGGAGGTGTAAGAATGACACTTTTCAGGGGAGCCGGCGTGGCGATGGCTACGCCGATGAAGGAAGACGGATCGATCAATTATGCGGTGATGGGGAAGCTGATCGAGGATCAGATCGCCGGACATACGGATGCGCTGATCATCTGCGGTACGTCGGGTGAGGCGCCGACACTTGACGATGACGAGCATCTGGAGGCGATCCGCTACGCCGTGTCGGTGGCGAATCACAGAGTTCCTGTGATCGCCGGTACGGGATCAAACAATACGGCGCACGCTGTGATGATGTCGCGGGAAGCGCAGAAACGCGGCGCAGACGGCTGCCTGCTGGTTACACCGTATTACAACAAGGCGACGCAGGACGGCCTGATCGCGAGCTTTACGAAGATCGCTTCCAGCATCGATATTCCCTGCATTCTGTATAATGTGCCGTCGAGGACGGGAACAAACATCCTTCCGGAGACAGCGGCTTATCTCGGAAAGCACGTGGACAATATCGTCGGCATCAAGGAGGCAAGCGGAAATATCAGCCAGGTGGCGAAGCTCGCTGAGCTGTGTGAAGGCGATATGGATATCTATTCGGGCAATGATGACCAGGTTGTCCCGCTCATGTCGCTCGGCGGCATCGGCGTGATCTCCGTGCTCTCCAACGTGGCGCCGCAGTACGTACATGATATGACGGCGGCATGTCTGGCGGGGGATTTCGCAAAGGGACGTGCGATGCAGCTGAAGGCTCTTCCGCTGATCCGGATGCTTTTTGCCGAGGTGAATCCGATTCCGGTTAAGGCGGCTCTGAATATGCAGGGATACCGGGTTGGTATACCACGTCTTCCGCTGACGGAGATGACACAGGAGCATCAGGCACAGCTGCGGAAAGCCATGCAGGATTTCGGTTGTCTCTGACGCGGTCGCTGTACCTGCATGTGAAAACGGCCATTTTGAAACAGGCCTTCAGTCAGGTGGATTGTCATTCTTACATAAGTTTTTTGTAGTGGAAATTGTCATTTTGAACACAGGCCTCCGGCAATTTCTGCACAATGACAGGAGATTTTTTACTATCGAAATGCTATACTGTAACTGTTTGTATGGTTATGTTGCATGGAATCCTGTGGCGACAGTGACAGAGCTGTATGAGGGACTGTAAGAGTGAAAGACTTTCAGAGAGGAGAAAAACTTCATACTCTGCTGCAAAGGGTGAAGGAACTGCTCAATCCGACGGATTTTGCTCTGTTCCGGGAGGAAGCGGACGAGATCAACGCGCATATGACGACAAGGATTATCGTGGGAGGTATCCTCATTGCCCTCGTGGATATGATCCTGCAGATGATTCTCGGAAAGCGGCAGTATTTTGGCTACTGCTTCTATATGCTGATCGTTTTCGTGTTTATCTTCGGCGTGACAGTGCTTCAGTATACCCGCAGTTATACGCATGCGACGCTGAGAATGTATGTGATCGTCGGTATTCTGATGGCGTTTTCCATCATCCTGAATATGGGGGTGGAGCCCGAGGACGGCTGCCTGTTTTTTATCACGACGCTTTGTGTACTGCCGCCGCTGATATTTGACAGGCCGTGGCGCATGATGGTCATGACGGCAGGAATCACGGCTTTGTATGTGCTGGCCAACTGTATTTTTGTCGACGAGCCCGATAATCTGCTCAGAAACTGCCTGTATTCTATTCTGGTCGCGCTGATTTCCATGACGCTCTGTATCGGCAGAACTGATACGCGGCTCGATGCCTTGCGGAAAAACCGGATGGCTTCGCAGAATGCCATGCACGACCCGCTGACAATGATTCTGAACCGGAGGGGCGGAGAAGAGACGATCCGCACACTGATCTCAAGCGGTGTGCCGGGGGCTTTTATCATCATCGATGTGGACAACTTCAAGCGGGTGAATGATACCTACGGTCACAAACGCGGCGATGAGGTTCTGAAGAGCGTGACGGATGAGATGCGCAGGATTTTCCGCGTAGAGGATATCCTGATGCGGTATGGCGGTGATGAGTTTATAGTTTATGCCGTGCGGATGGTTGACTGGAACACAGTCAGCAACCGGCTTCGCCAGCTCAATGCCAATGTGAAGTCCATCGTCCTCGATGAGGAAAAAA
The DNA here is from genome assembly GCA_900318405.1 of uncultured Eubacteriales bacterium. Lineage (GTDB taxonomy): Bacteria > Bacillota > Clostridia > Lachnospirales > Lachnospiraceae > Bilifractor. Next base: position 66,756 of record ONKP01000023.1, read on the forward strand.
ATGATGTCATCACGGTCAGCGTCGGATGCTGTATCAATGATTCGACGTATCCGTCCTACGATGACTGCTTTGCGGTATCGGATCATCTGCTCTACAAGACCAAGCAGAATGGCAGGGACAGTTTCCGCTGCGTGGATTATTCATATGATGAGGCACGCGTCAACCGCTATAAAGAGGAAAACGAGGCGATGGACAGCGGTAAGGCCGCGGCAAAGAATGCCTGAAACAGGTGCGGGCGTGGCTTTATGTATAAAGCCGGCGCGAGTGCGGTAAGGTTTTTTGTAAGGAATGATTGACATACACAGAGTTACGGCTCTATACTTGGATTTGTTAAAAAACAGGAGATCTTCAGGGCGGGGTGTGATTCCCCACTGGCGGTAAAGTCCGCGACCTGCCGATGGCAGTCGAACCGGTGAAAGTCCGGTACCAACAGTACAGTCTGGATGGAAGAAGATGTTGAACGGTCTGCAGTGGATCTGGTTCCCGGATGTGTGTTAAGCAATGGGACAGGAAAGTGCAGACGGAGAACATTGATGACAGGCCCGGATCTCATGATCCGGGCTTTTTTTCACGGGCAGTGAGCCGCATCCGCACACGGGAAGGGTGATGCGGTGAGGCGAGCGCCGTGAAAACGGGATAGAATCCGTGAAGCGTATTTTATCTCGTGTATGTTCCGGGATCTCCCGCTGATACCTTTTATTATGCCGGCTACGTGCCTGTGCCCTTGAAATCGGGTGAAGAGAACGGCCTGCCGGCGCCGCCCGTCAGTGTTTATGACGGGAGCATGATGCAAAGGAGGAGATTCACATGGAAAACACAGCAGTAAACAGCGTAACAGAGAAAGAACATAAGGGAGTGGCTGTCTCCAGACAGAAGATGGCAGTCCGCTCCATTGCCGTGACGGGAATTCTCGCAGGCATTGCTTTTGTCCTTCAGCTGATCGAGATACCGGCACTGTTTATGCCGTCCTTCATTAAGTTTGATATTTCGGATTTTCCGGCACTGCTCGGCGCTTTTGCTATCGGACCGGTGAGCGGCATCCTGATCGAGCTGATCAAGAATCTGCTGCACACATTTATGTCCGGAAGCTTTGCCGTAGGGGAGCTGTCCAATTTCCTGCTCGGCGCTGTTTTTGCCGGCGTGGCAGGTATGATCTACCGCTTTAACAAGACGAAGAAGGGCGCTGTGCTGGCATCCGTTATCGGTGCCGTGTGCATGGCGGCTGCAAGCTATCCGTTTAACGTATTTATTGTGTATCCGGTTTATTATAATTTCATGCCGAAGGAGACGATCCTGGCAGCTTATCAGGCAATCATTCCGTCCATGAAGAGTGTGGAGCAGAGTCTGCTGATGTTCAATGTGCCGTTTACTTTTGTCAAGGGTATGATTGATGTACTGCTTACGTTCCTCATCTACAAGCCGCTGTCACCGATTCTGCACGGCAGGAGGGCATAAAAATATAAGATGATATGCGGATGCAGCCGGGAACTGTGTCCGCTGCGCTCCGGTCACATTCGCCGTGTAACGCCAGCGGACGCTCTCACTTGAAAGGCGGCGCTGCGGAACGCGCCTGCTGCGCAGGCTTGAACGGTCCTCGCGCTTTTCGCCTTTCTGCGTTCGATCGTCCGGGCGTTACATCGGCTCTGTGAAGTCGCGCAGGCCGGACACAGTCCCCGGCTGCATTCCCCGCAGATGATATCTGCAAATAGAGAACCACTTCTGTGCCTGTCAGTGGTCATCTTTGGCGTGAAGAAAACGGAACGGGTCATCATCCTCGATGAAATGATACAGGCTGTATGCACAGTTCATGGACACCAGTTCCTCTTTCAGGATCCTGCGGCATTCTTCTCTGTCTGCGAGAATGACGCTGATCTCCTCAGCCTCTTCTTCAAAGCGGTCGCTCGTTTTTCCTGAAGCATAACCATAGACGATGGCGACGGATTCATCGGTGAGTCCGACCGATGTGAATCTTGCCTCTTCGTACATCGGATCCGGATGAATCGGTGTGAAATCAAGTCCGGTTTCTTCATGCAGTTCTCTGGCTGCACCGTCGTGGAAATCTTCTCCAGGTTCGGTAAGACCTGCAGGAAGCTCATACACATACTGATCGATCGGATAGCGGTACTGACGGATCAGTACCACGCGATCCTTTTTCTCACCGTACAGTGCGTAAATGATCACGCCGTCGACGGTGTTTTTGTGTGTATTGATCTTCAGTTCATCAGGATGCTGTGCGCGGGATGCCACCATGTAATGAGAGATGTGGCCCTTGCTGTTGTGACCGTCCACTTCATACATGGACAGAAAACGGTTTTCAGTCAGCTGCGTGATCTTATCAATAACTCCCATTGGACTTCTCCTCTCTGTTGTTCTTTACTCTTCTTCTGTTTTTCTGTGGATGTTCCTTTTTTTACCGGAGATTATTCTTTCGGTTTTCTGTTATTTTTTTTCTGCTATTGTGCCACTGTGTCTTTGCGGTAACTTATTATCATCGTGATGGTTCTCAGTATACTACAAAACCTGTCGGCTGATCACCTTCCGTGATTATGTATAAAATAGTATAAGAACCGCGTTAAACGTCCGAAGCATATCACAAATGCCGTAATTATTACATGGGGAAATACGTGGATAACAGCGATGAACTGCAGTATATATGATACGCCAGAGCTGCCGTTACCTCAAGCCGCCAGCCCTGGCGCGTTTTATCCCGACTACGCGGGCAGAGAGCCACATCCTCACACATGCGAAGCATGTGAAGAGGTGTGGCGAACGACGCGATTGGGAAAGATACGCGAAAGCGGACGGTTTCTGCCCGTGTTGCAAATGCACCGGCAGATGTTATAATGAGTCCGAATATTCGGCGCTTAAGGCTTTATGCATGCAGTTGCGCGCACGGCGCGCATGTCAGTTTACAAGACAGAGGGGAATTATGCAGATTATCATCGTCGGCTGCGGAAAGATCGGGCGCATGCTCACGGTACAGCTTTCCAATGATGGCAACAATGTAACGGTTGTGGATACAAACGCAGATATCGTGCGGGATATATCCACACAGGTTGATGTAATGGGAGTGGTGGGTAACGGCACCAGCTACAGTACGCTGAAGGATGCGGGTCTGGAGGATACGGACATTCTGATCGCTGTCACGGCGAGTGACGAGGTCAATCTGCTGACCTGTGTTATCGCCCAGCAGAAGTCGAACTGTCACACCATCGCCCGGGTCAGAAATCCCATCTATTCCGAGGAGCGGCATTTCCTCAGGAGTGAACTTCACCTGTCCATGACGATCAATCCCGAGCTCGAAGCGGCGCGGGAGATCATGAATTTGATCCGTTTCCCGAACGCCATCGAGGTCGACAGCTTTTCCAACGACAGGATCGACCTGCTTCGCTTCAGGATCCCGGAGGATTCGAAGCTGGACGGCATCGTACTGAAGGATGCGGCCCAGAAGATCGGCAATGACGTCCTCGTCTGCATTGCGGAGCGCGGGAATGAGACGCTCATCCCGAACGGTGATTACCAGGTCCGCTCGGGCGATGTGCTGACGATCATCATTGCACCGTGGAAGGCCAATGAATTTTTCCATAAATGCGGTGTCCGTTCGCGCAGGATTCACAGTGTCATGATCGTGGGCGGAGGCGAGATCTCCTATTACCTTGTAAAAATGCTCCTGAAAGAACGCATTGAGGTGAAGCTCATTGAGCGTGACAGAAAACGCTGCGAAGAGCTGAACGATGAATTTCCGGATGCCACGGTGATCTGTGCTGACGGAACGAATCAGGCTGTACTGGCTGAAGAGCAGATCGACGATATGGATGCCTTTGTTTCCTGCACCGGCATCGATGAGATCAATGTCATCCTTTCCATGTATGCGCAAGAGCATGTGCAGAAGAAATGCATTACCAAGATCAACCGCATCAGTGAGAATGAGATCCTCACCAGGCTGGACCTGGATACGATCGTTGATCCGAAGAAGATTACGTCGCAGCGGATCGCCCGTTATGTGCGCGCGACCGGGAACAGCATGGACAGCAATGTGGAGACACTTTACCGTCTGCTTGACAACCGGGTTGAGGCGCTGGAGTTCATTATCCGGCCGCACTCGAAGATCATAGGGATCAATCTTCAGGATATGCCGCTCAAGGATAACGTGCTCGTGGCCGGTATTCTGCGGGATGGTAAGCTGATCATCCCCAGAGGACAGGATTCATTTCAGGAAAATGATGCCGTGATTATCGTCACGACGCATCTGGGATTTCATGATATCCGCGATATTCTTAAGAATCCTGACAGTCTCAGACAGTAAATATTCGTACGCGGAAAATCAATGCAGACAGGTGGCGCATGTATAAAAAAGTCTGCGGGCTGTACAGTGTCAGATGAACTGACAAAGCGCCGCTGTCTATGGGAGCTAAGAGGGGATACAGATGAATTTTGCGGTTGTAGGATGGGTACTCGCATGGGTGCTGAAAATTATTGGTTTTCTTATGCTTGTGCCCTGCCTTATCTCATGCATATATATGGAGCGGGAGGGAATCATTTATCTCATTCTGGTAGTGATCGCCATCACCGTGGGCGGCATTCTCTCCTGGCGCAAGCCGAAAAATATGGCAATCTATCAGCGCGAGGGCTATGTGAGTGTCGGCCTGGCGTGGCTGCTGATCAGTGCATACGGTGCGATACCGTTTGTCCTCACGGGAGAGATTCCTTCCTATATCGATGCGATCTTTGAGACGGCCTCGGGTTTCACAACGACCGGTTCCTCAATTCTCAGCGATGTGGAGGCGCTATGCCACACCTCGCTGTTCTGGAGAAGTTTTACCCACTGGGTCGGCGGTATGGGCGTTCTGGTCTTCATTCTCATGATGATACCCAGCCGCGGCGGATCGCACATGAATCTCATGAAGGCGGAATCGCCGGGCTATGAAGTCAGCAAATTTGTCCCTCTGGTCAAAAATAATGCCCGCATGCTCTATCGCATCTACCTGGTCATGACGCTGGCGACGATCGCTGCGCTTCTGATCTCCGGCATGCCATGGTTTGACAGCTTCTGCATTGCTTTTGGCGCCGCCGGCACCGGAGGCTTCAGTGTGCTGAATTCGGGCTGCGCATCGTATACGTCGGTGCAGCAGTGGATCATCACGATCGCCATGATCGCTTTCGGCGTTAACTTCTCCTTTTATTATCTGTGCCTGATCCACAGGGGAAAGGATGCCCTCCGCATGTCAGAGGTTAGGGCGTATTTCCTGATCATTCTGGCATCGACAGCCCTGATCTCGGTTGATATTGCCGTGCAGGAGCCGGGTGCATTTGCAAGTGTATGGGATCTGATCCGCGCTGCCTTTTTCCAGGTGGGAACGATCATCACGACGACGGGATTTTCAACGGTCGATTTTGATACGTGGCCGTCATTTTCAAAGTTCATCCTGTTCCTGCTGATGATCTGTGGTGCCTGCGCCGGAAGTACAGGCGGCGGTATCAAGGTGAGCCGTCTGCTCATCGCCATGAAGTCGCTGAAACAGGAGCTCTATACCCTGATCCATCCGCGCGCTGTGCGGAAGGTCCGCATCGACGGACATGCGCTGAGCGACAGAACGCTGCGGTCGGTGTATATTTTTCTGATGGCATATTCCCTGATCTTCGGCACTTCGATCCTGATCATTTCTCTGCAGGGTCTTGATTTTGAGACGAATGTATCGGCTGTGGCAGCTACGCTGAACAACATCGGTCCCGGCTTTTCGATCGTCGGTCCCACCTGTAACTTCGGCATCTACAGCTGGTGGGCAAAAGTGGTGCTGATTTTTGATATGCTGGCAGGCAGACTGGAGCTTCTGCCGATCCTGATCCTGTTCTTCCCGAGAACGTGGTCAGCCAACGGCTGAGCGCAGGTGCACAGCGAAAAAAACGGAACAAGCGCAGAAGCAGGCAATGATAAGCCGGAAAGGCAGGCAGACAAATGGACTGGAGACAGAATATCCGCGAGGTTGAACCCTATGTGCCCGGCGAGCAGCCGAATCAATCGGACATGGTCAAACTGAACACGAACGAAAATCCCTACCCGCCGTCACCGAAGGTGGCAGAGGCGCTGGCGGGACTGGATCCCGATACGCTGCGGCTCTATCCGGATCCGCTCGTCACGGATCTGATCGATGCCCTTGCTGATTTTTACCATGTGAAGCCTTCGCAGGTTTTTGCCGGCGTCGGTTCAGATGACGTGCTGGCCATGTCGTTCCTCACGTTTTTCAACAACCCGGATAAGAAGCCGGTGCTGTTCCCGGAGATCAGCTATTCGTTCTACGATGTCTGGGCTGACTGCTTCCACATTCCCTATCAGAGGGTGAAGCTGAAGGATGATTTTTCCATCGATCCGGACAGCTTTTTACAGCCGAACGGAGGCATTATTTTTCCGAATCCGAATGCGCCGACGGGACTGGCACTGCCGGTGGATACGATCGAGGGAATCGTGAAGGCAAATCCGGATTCCGTGGTGATCGTGGATGAGGCCTATGTGGATTTCGGTACGGAATCCGCACTGCGGCTGCTGCCGAAGTATGAAAATCTGCTGATCGTGCAGACGTTTTCCAAATCGCGCTCACTCGCCGGTATGCGTCTCGGTTATGCCATCGGCAACGAGGCACTCATCCAGTGTCTGAAAAATGTCCGCAATTCCTTCAATTCCTATACGATGAACCGTCCGGCTATTCTCGCCGGCACGGCGGCGGTGAAGGATCGCGCGTACTTTGACAGGACGCGGAATATGATCATGGAGACGCGGGAGCAGGCGAAAGAGGAGCTGACGAAGCTCGGCTTCACCTTCCCGGATTCGAAGACCAATTTTATTTTTGCCTCGCACAGAAGTGTGCCGGCAAAGAAGATTTTCAACGAGCTGCGCGAGAGACATATCTATGTGCGGTATTTCGACAAGTCGGGCATTGACAACTACCTGCGCATCACGATCGGTACGCCGGTGCAGATGGAGAAGCTGTACCGCGCGCTGCGGGAGATTCTTGCAGAATGATGAATGGCTGTCATGACAGATCATTAAACAGAGGAATGACTGTCAGGACAGATCATTAAACAGAGGAATGAATGACTGTCAGGACAGATCATTAAGCAGAGATAAGAGTCATTGGGAGGCTTTTATGGAAAGACATGCATTTGCAGCAAAAATCAATGAGGGAAAATTCAACGAGTTCCGCATGGGACTCGGCAGAGTGTGGAACAGTGCGACGCGCTTCATGGACGACATGGAGGTGCGGAATTTCAGTCTGTGGAACATCGAGGATCTGGTCTTCGGGTACTATGAGAATGATCTGATGAGCCCGAAGCTGGATGATGCGAAGAAAAAAGAACTCGACGGGATCCTTTCGCCGATGGACGGCACCTTTACCTGGATCTCTTCTCCGGCAGAGGAAATGCGCCTGATGTACCATGATTTCGGTATAGTTCGCCCGAACAAGGAGCTGATCCGACACCGCGTGTTTGCCACGCAGCTGAAGGGCGATTTCCAGGAGGAGTACAAGCGCCGTCACGACGGTCTCGTTGAGGCGCGCGGAGATGCCGTGGATCCGGGCCCGGATTCGAATTTCTCCATCTGGAATGCCGGCCGGTATATTTTTGGTTACGATGAGATCGATGTGACGATGGAGACCGAGGAGACGGAGGAAAGCCGTCAGGCTACGATCGACTGGGAGACGAAGATGCTCGAGATCATGTCGTGGTACACCGATGATGTCGACTGGATCACCGATATGCATCATAAGCATGTCGTGCGGATCGGCTATCACAACTGAAAGTGACTATCCCCACGCATCTGTATATCTGGACATTGTGACGGTTGCGTGTACAGGAGGAAGATTTATGGTGAATGATGATCTGCGCTTTGCGGTGCTCATCGATTCGGACAATGTGTCGGAGAAGTATCTCAGCATTATTCTGGATGAGACGGCGAACTACGGCGTAGCTACCTACAAGAGAATCTACGGTGACTGGACGAGCAGCCGTATGACGAGCTGGAAGGGTGCGCTTCTGGACAACTCGATCACGCCGATCCAGCAGTACAGCTATACAACTGGCAAAAATGCAACGGATTCCGCGATGATCATCGATGCGATGGACATCCTGTATTCCCGGACCGTGGATGGCTTTGTGCTCGTCTCGTCGGACAGTGATTTTACGCGTCTGGCGGCGCGCCTCCGTGAGGCGGGCATGCGGGTGATCGGTATGGGCGAGACGAAGACGCCGCAGCCGTTTATCTCGGCCTGTAATCAGTTCAAGTATCTCGATATGCTCTATGAAAAGAAGCAGAACGAGAGCGACGCCGAGGGTGATACGGATGAGGCGGATGACACAGCGGAAGCTTCTGATGGCGTAACAGCACCGGTGTCTGCTGGCAAAACCCAGAAGAACGCGAAAAATGCGAAGGGCGTCAAACAGCCAGCGAAGACGGCACGCAAGACGGCTTCCCGTGCTGCGAAGAATCTGTCGACGGCGGAGAGGCGGGAGATCGAGAAGAAACGCCAGAAGGATCTGAACCGGGTGCGTAAGACCATCAATCAGATCATGGAGCAGTATTCTGACGAGGATAACTGGATCAAGTCCGGACGTCTCGCCGGGGAACTGCAGAAGCGAATTCCTGAGTTTGATGTGAGAAACTTCGGTTTCAATAAATTTTCGTCGTTTGTCAAGTCGCTCGGCACCTATGAGTGGGATGAAGAGGAAGGCCCGAATGGTCGGAAGGAAATCCGCTTCCGGATGAAGGACTATATGCGGCCGTTCGTGTAAATCCGGTTGTTTTTAAACGACTTTGAACGCAGGCGCTTTTTCATCGTTTTTCTTCGATGAGAGACTTAGATGCCAGAACCGGCTGTGGAAGCAGCAAAGATGATGATGCATCCATGGCAGAAATTTCAGGCAAAGATAGCGATGCAGCCATGACAGAAATATCAGTCAAAGATGTTGAAGCAGCCATGACAGAAATTTCAGCAGACGAGACCGTGGAGGTATGAAATGAAATTTACGAAGATGCACGGAACCGGCAACGATTACGTGTACGTGAACTGCTTTGAGGAAAAAGTATTCGAGCCGTCGAAGCTCGCCATACGCGTGAGTGACCGTCACATGGGCATCGGGTCAGACGGCCTGATCCTGATCTGTCCTTCGAAAGAGGCGGACTGCCGGATGGAGATGTACAATGCCGACGGTTCCCGTGGAAAAATGTGCGGCAACGGTATCCGCTGCGTGGCCAAATATGTCTACGACAACGGGATTGTTCCGAAGACACATATGACGGTGGAGACAGACAGCGGTATCAAGACGCTCGATCTCACTGTCGTACACGATAAATGCAAGAAGGTAAAGGTGAATATGGGCGCCGCGGAGCTGATCGCGAAAAAGGTGCCGGTACTTTCGCCGAACAAGATCGCGATGTACGAGCCCATTGAGGTTGACGGAGGAAGCTATCATTACACGGCGGTTTCCATGGGAAATCCGCACGCAGTGCTTTTTCTCGATGACAATAAAGAACTCGGAAAATACAGCAGTGATCCGGAGGAAAATGCGGAGACCGGACTTTCTTCTCTGGATAATCTGAAGATTGAGGAGATCGGTCCGAAGTTTGAGAGCCATCCGAACTTCCCGGAGCGGATCAATACGGAGTTTATCCGTGTGCTCTCACACGACACGATCCAGATGCGCGTCTGGGAACGCGGTTCGGGTGAGACGATGGCCTGTGGCACAGGTGCCTGCGCAGCCGCTGTGGCTGCTGTTCTCAATGAGAAGGTTGACCGCGACATTCCGATTACGGTTAAGCTTCGGGGCGGTGAATTGGTTATCTCCTGGGATGAGAAGCGCAATCAGGTCTACATGACCGGACCGGCGGTGACGGTCTTCACCGGTGAGATCGATGTCACGGAGCCGATCGGATAAACAGTATAAGGTATACACTTA
>ONKP01000090.1 GCA_900318405.1 uncultured Eubacteriales bacterium
CTGTTTGCATCCGGCATGATCGCCGGCGAGGGTCTGGTTGGCGTACTGCTGGCTCTGTTTGCTTTTCTCGGCGTCAGCATCGCACTGCCGTTCAGCCTCGGACAGATCGGTTCCCTTGTCTTCTTCGCGATCCTGATCGCGATTTTCGCCCGTGCCATCAATAAAAAATCGGCGGCAGGCAAGTAAGACTATGGCAGTTAGCGAGCTTCGCGAGCTTACAAGCTGACCGCTCTCGCTTGTCCCCGGCTTGGGAGTCTCCACGTGTTCCCGGGCTCTGACAGTGTTTGAATGAAAATGTAATTCTGGTTGATAATCGCCGCCGGTGTGATGTAATTCTGGTTGATAATCGCCGCCGGTGTGAGATAATCACTATACCGGCGGCGAAATGATATCCGCATGCGGACACATGCAGGAATGAGAGCAATGGCAAAAAAGAATAAAGAAAACTATCTGGACTACATTCCCCGGCCGAACCGGCTTTACGAGACGTCGGTCAACAAAGACGGGCATATCGAAATCCTCACCGAGCACAAGGGTTTCTACAACGTGATCGCGCAGAAGATTTTCAAGAAGCCGCGTTTTTCCCATATCGAGCTCGACGATTTCGGAACGTTCGTCTGGAAGCAGATGGACGGGGAGAAGACGATCTTCGAGATCGGTTCGGACGTGAAAAAAGAGTTCGGCGAAAAGGCCGAGCCGCTCTATGAACGGCTCAGTAAATATATGCAGATACTGCATGATCAGCATTTCATCGTGTACGAGAACAAATTAAAGAAGAAGGACAGTTAGACGACATTGAAACTGCAGGTGCTCGCGGGAAGCCGCGCCGCACATTCAGGGAAAATGTTGTATACTGGTTATCGCGGCCGGTTGGACAGAAAGCCGGCAGACAAAGAAATCTGAGCATGCGATGCGCAGGCGCAGAACTGGGAGGACAGCAACATGAGAGTACTGGAAAATATTGAACCGAAAGCCGTATTTCATTTTTTCGAGGATCTGACACAGATCCCGAGACCGTCCTATCATGAGAAGGCAGTCAGCGATTACCTGGTGAAATTTGCAAAGGACCGCGGACTTGAGGTCTATCAGGACAAACTGTACAACGTGATCATCATCAAAGAGGCTTCCGAAGGCTATGAGAACGAGGAGCCGATCATTCTGCAGGGCCATATGGACATGGTCTGCGAGAAGGATCCCGGCGTCACGAAAGATATGGAGAAGGAAGGCCTGGACCTGGAGGTCGACGGCGATTACATCCGCGCAAAGGGAACGACGCTCGGCGGCGATGACGGCATCGCCGTGGCCTATGCACTGGCTCTGCTGGATTCGAAGACGCTGCGCCATCCGAGGCTGGAGTTCATCTGCACGGTATCCGAGGAAGTCGGCATGGACGGTGCGCATGCCATCGACCTGTCTCCGATCAAGGGCCACATTCTTCTGAACATGGATTCCGAGAACGAGGGCGTGGTGCTTGCCGGATGTGCCGGCGGCGGCTGTGCGACGGTCACACTGCCTGTCATCAGAGAGCCCTTCGATGGAAAAATCATGCACATCCACGTGAATGGTCTGATCGGCGGACACTCGAGCCGAAATCAACAAAGGCAGAGCGAGCTCGGTGGAACTGGAGGGAAGGATACTGCGCGGACTGTCCTCCGTATCGGACATCCGGCTGATTTCCTGTGTGAACGGAAACAAGGATAATGCCATCTCGCGCGACGGTCACCTGCTCCTGGCTGTCCGCGATGAAGCGGCCGTTCTGCAGAAGCTGCAGGAGATTGAAACAGCCGTGCGCGCAGAGTACAGCGTCGTCGATCCGGACATTCACTTCACGGCGGAAGACACAGCAAAATTCCCGGCAGTTTCTCCCGTGACAGCCGGAAAGACTCAGGCAGGCTCGGAAGCTGCTGCAAAGGCTCCGGCGGCCTGGCTGCCGCTGACGGCGGAGGATACGAAGCGCGTGATTTCTCTGCTCACGGAGCTGCCGCAGGGAATCCAGCGGATGGACGACAATATTCCCGGCATGGTGGAGACATCCCTGAACTGGGGCGTGGCCACGCTGGACAGCGGGAAGTTTATGATGCGTGCCGCTGTGCGCAGTTCTGTCAGCACGGCCAAAGATGCGCTGTTTGAAAAACTCGCATGGATTGCGGAGAGCTGCGGCGCTTCCATGGATATTTCCGGAGAGTATCCGGCGTGGGAGTGGGTCGATAAGTCTGTTCTCCGTGACAAGATGGCGCGGATCTACCGTGAAATGTTCGGCAAAGACCTCGTTATTGAGACGATCCACGCCGGTGTGGAGTGCGGTCTTCTCTCAGAGAAGATCCCTGGTATGGACGCCGTCTCCATGGGACCGAATATTCTGGATATCCACACACCGAGAGAGCATCTCTCCATTTCCTCCGTGCAGAGGACGTGGGATTTCATCGTGCGGATCATCGAAACAAAGTAAAACCTGATCCGGGACATCATGAAAGTGATGGAATGAAAAATTCATCGTGATGATTATCGAGACCAGGTAAAACGGGGTTTCGACATGCAGGGCTTCATTGCTGTATAGAGAAGATTTCGCTTTGCGGTAAAAGTGAATAAAGTCATGCATATGTACATATGTAAAGCACGGTCGCGTGTTTAGCGGCAGATGCATGAAAGAGTGACAGATACAGAGAAGGCGGGTACGGACAAATGTCCGAACCCGCCTTCTCTGTGCATCGATTTCTGGTTATCATTTTTCTGACAGCTGTCGGCACCCTGTATACAGATATCTGGATGATCAACAGCTTTCATGTATCGTAATTTGGATTATCCATCTATGATTTTGTAAAGGATGGTGTAGAGCTTGCGCGCTTCTTCCGGCGAGATCCGAACACAGCTTCCGATCTGCCGCGGAATATCGCTGCACTTCTCTTTCATGGCGCGGCCTGCGTCCGTGAGACTGATGCGGACCTTGCGCTCGTCGCCGTATCGCTGCACTTCTCTTTCATGGCGCGGCCTGCGTCCGTGAGACTGATGCGGACCTTGCGCTCGTCGCCGCTGTCGCGGTGACGGGTGATGAAGCCCTGCTCCTCCATTTTTTTCAGGAGGGGCGTCAGCGTCCCGTTATCCAGGTGAAGCCTTGTGCAGAGCTCCCTTACGGGTATGCTGTCCTTCTCCCAGAGCACCATAAAGGTGATGTACTGGGTATAGGTGATGCCCAGCGGCTTCAGATACGGCGTATAGGCGTTGATGATCTTTCTGGAGGCCGCATAGAGGGGAAAGCAGAGC
>ONKP01000005.1 GCA_900318405.1 uncultured Eubacteriales bacterium
ACCGGCAAATATACGGCCATTCCGTTTTTTATCGGTATTATGGCGCTCATCTTCTGGCTGACGTTCAATGTGATCGGCGGGACTCTGCAGAATCTTCTGGCTGACGGGATATCGGCGCTCACAGCTGTCGTCGATAAGGCTATGACCGGGGCAAACGTCTATCCATGGGTGCACTCGCTCGTGATCGACGGTATTTTTACCGGTGTCGGCACGGTGCTCAGCTTCCTGCCGATCATCGTGGTCCTGTTTTTCTTCCTCTCTCTGCTGGAGGATACGGGATACATGGCGAGGATCGCCTTTGTCATGGACAAGTGGCTGAGAAAAATCGGCCTGTCCGGGCGGAGCATGGTGCCGCTCCTGATCGGCTTCGGCTGCAGTGTGCCGGCGGTCATGTCGTCCAGAACGCTTCCGTCAGAGAGAGACCGCAAGATGACGATCATGCTCACGCCGTTTATGAGCTGCTCGGCAAAAACACCGATCTATGCCTTTTTCACGGCAGTATTTTTCCCCGGCCGCGGTGCGATCGTCATGATCTGCCTCTACGTCGGCGGTATCGCTGTCGGCATTCTGACCGCGATGCTCTCGAAGAGCACGATCTTCCGCGGCGAGGCTGTGCCGTTCGTCATGGAGCTTCCGAATTACCGGATGCCGAGTGCGAAAAATGTACTGCAGCTGCTCTGGGACAAGGCGAAGGATTTCCTGCAGCGCGCGTTCACGATCATCTTCGTTGCTTCGATCGTGATCTGGTTCCTGCAGACGTTTAACTTCCATATGCAGATGGTGACGAATTCGCAGGACAGCATTCTCTGCGCGATCGCAGGACTGATCACACCGATCTTCCGTCCGACCGGTTTCGCCGACTGGCGCGTGATCACAGCGCTGATCACCGGCTTTATGGCGAAGGAGAGCGTTGTTTCCACCCTGAACGTGCTGTTCGGTTCAACAGCGGCGCTGACAGCCACGCTCACGACCGGCACCTGCATTCCGCTGCTCACATTCTGTCTGCTGTATACGCCCTGCGTCGCCGCCATCGCCTCTGTGCGCCGGGAACTCGGCCACCGCTGGGCCATCGGCATGGTGCTGTTCCAGTGCGTGACAGCGTGGGTGTTCGCGGTACTGGTGCACCTGATCTGCATGGCTTTCGGGGTGGCGTGAGTATTTTCTGTGGAGTGCGTTTCAGTGGCTGGCAAAGTGTTAATACGCAATTCACATAATTTATGATAGTCTAATAAGCAATAGTGTCAGAGATCAATTCAAGGTAAGAAGAAGGAGTAAATTGTGTCAGACGTAGCCGGTCTATGGACCATCATTATCTGCGTGTTCTTTTCAGCCTATTTCTCCGCGTCGGAGACTGCGTATAATTCCGTAAACAAGGTCCGGTTGAAAAACCTGGACGAGAAGGGAAATATCGGCGCGAGAAGGACACTTCAGCTGCTTGAGAACTATGAAAAGCTGCTCTCAACGATCCTCGTCGGCAATAACATCGTCAACATCGCCGCCACCTCCGTGGCGACAGTGATCTGTGTGCGCCGGTGGGGCAGCGACAGCGGTTCTGCGATCGCTACGGTCATCATTACGATCGTGCTCCTGCTTTTCGGTGAGATCACACCGAAGACGTTGGCGATCGGCTCGGCGGATTCTTTTGCCATGCTGGTATCCGGTTCTCTGCAGTTCTTTATGGTGATCCTCACACCGCTCACCTGGCTGTTCGGCCTGTGGCAGAAGCTGCTGCTGAAGATCTTCAAGCCGAAGGATGACAATGCGGTGACGGATGAAGAAATCCTCACGATCGTCAGGACGGCAGAGGAAGAGGGTGAGATCGACAAACAGGAGAGCACCCTGATCCACAACTCCATCGATTTCAACGAGACACTGACGGAAGACATTCTCACACCCAGAGTGGATATCGAGGCAGTCGAGCAGAACTGCACGAAGGATGAGGTGAAGGAGATCTTCGCGAAGACGGGACTGTCCCGTATTCCTGTGTACGACAAGGATATCGACCACATCATCGGCGTTCTCTATGTCAAGGATTTCTATAACAAAATATACGGCAACGACGGCAGCGTGCGGTCGATTATCCGGCCGGTTATTTTTACCTCGGAGCACCGTCCGATCGGCGAGCTGTTCCGCGAGCTGCAGTCGAAAAAAATACACATGGCCATCGTCCTGGATGAATACGGCGGTACGCTCGGCATCGTGACGATGGAGGATATTCTGGAGGAGCTTGTCGGCGAGATCTGGGATGAGCATGAAGAGGTTGAGCCGGAGATCCGCAGGGTTGGTGACGACGGATACATCGTCAGCGGCTCCATGAATCTGGAGAAATTTTTCGACAGCATCGGCGAGGAGTACAGTGACGACGAGGAATCCCTTACCGTCAGCGGCTGGCTGGTTGATACGGCCGGACATCTGCCGCGAAGCGGAGAGGTGATCTCCGTTCCCGAGCGGCATCTCCAGGTCGAGGTGCTGGAGGTCAACGAGCACCGCATCGAGAAGGCCCAGGTGCAGATCCTGAAGCCGGAGCCGGAGGATGCGGAAGGAAGAGAAGAAAACTCTGAGAAGGGAAGCACGGACGAGAAGAGCGGAGACCGGCAGGAAAAAGCAGCAGGAAATCCGTCTGCGGCGGAAAAGAAGGAGCACACCATTGGCAAAGAAGGCTGAAAATATCATTCTTCCTTCGGATGAAAATGAAGCGGACAGGAAGGGTAAGGCTTCACCGGAAGATGCGGGAGAAGCAGGCGGAAAGAAAAGCCGGAAACGTAAGCGCAGGGTGAAAAAGGCCAGACGAACCCGGCGAAGCATTCGTTCCAGGCTGATGTTTCTGCTGGTCATCATGGGCATTGTTCCGGCCGCTGTCGTGGAGATGGTGACGATCCACAGCTATGAAAGCCGGGCGATTGAGCAGAGAACGGTGACCGTCCGGTCGCAGTGCAATGCACTTGCTGACCAGCTGGCAACACGGGATTACATCAACAACCAGGACGATGATGTGATCAATCCGGAATTCGATATGCTGACCAGTATTTATCAGGGCCGGATCGTTGTGATGAACCGGGATGGCAAGATCATCAAGGATACCTATAATCTTGATACGGGAAAGTATTCTCTGTCGGAAGAGGTGCAGCAGTGCCTGAGGGGGTCGGAAACCAGTCATTACGACGATGAGAATCAGTTTATCGAGATCGCGATGATGATCACGAACCCTTCGAATACGAATAATACGGATATCCAGGGAGTTCTTCTCATCAGTGTCTCGACGTCGGAGATCCACGCAAATACAGTGGCGCTGGAACAGCAGGGACTCATGATGATGGCGGTCGTCATCATTCTGATCCTGATCCTCGGCTATATTCTGTCATCAGTTCTCGTGAAGCCGCTGCTGAAGATCACAAGTGCGATCGAGGGCATTGAGGTCGGCTATGAGGACGAAAAGATCAGTGTCCCGGATTACCGGGAGACGCAGCTGATCTCGGATGCTTTCAACTCGCTGCTCAAGAGACAGCGCAGTGCCGATGAGACCAAGGAGGAATTTGTTTCCAACGTGTCTCACGAGCTGAAGACGCCGCTGGCATCCATGAAGGTGCTCTCGGATTCTCTGAACCAGGATCCGAATGCCTCTCTGGAAATGTACAAGGAATTTATGCAGGATATCTCCTCTGAGATCGACCGTGAGAACAGGATCATCACAGATCTCCTCACGCTTGTACGCATGGATAAAAAGGCTGCAAGGCTGAACATCACGGAGACGAACATCAATCAGGAGATGGAGGGCATTATCAAACGCCTGACCCCGATCGCCGACAAGGCGAATGTCCGTCTGATCTTCGACAGTTTCCGGCCGATCACGGCAGAAGTGGATGAGGTGAAGCTGACGCAGGCGTTCACGAATATTATCGAGAACGGCATCAAGTACAACAATCCGGATGGCGGATGGGTGCGGATCTCCCTGAATGCCGACCGCAAATATTTTTATACGACGATCACGGATTCCGGTATCGGTATACCGGAGGATCAGATCAGCCATATTTTTGACCGGTTCTATCGTGTGGACAAGAGCCATTCGCGGGAAATCGGAGGCACCGGACTCGGACTTGCCATCACGAGGCAGGCCATCGCCATGCACCGCGGCGCGATCCGCGTGAGCAGTGAAGTGGGGAAGGGAACGACGTTTTCGATCCGCATTCCGCTCATATATGTCGTATAGTAAAAACTCGTACGCTAATAACATTCAGAAATCGTATGAAGAAATGGAAACCAATCAGCGCGCTGTTCCTGGCATTTGCCATTATACTGGGGCTTGCAGGGTGCAGTTTCAGACCGGGCGGCGGGGATAAGGCGCAGAATCATCTGTATTATCTGAACAGCAGCGGGGATCAGATCGTTGCCGTGGATTATTCCTTTGGCGCGGCAGATCCGGCGGAACAGGCCATGGAGCTTGTGGGCATGCAGTCGCAGGATCCGGTGGAAAGCGGCCTGCAGCACCTGTTGCCTGATGGCGTGACGATTGATGAGTGTACGCTGGATGGAACACAGCTCCATATCAATCTGTCGAAACCGCTGTCAGATTATGTGACGACTGGAAAAATGCTGATCGTCGGCGGGCTTGTCCGCACGTTTATTCAGATTGACGGTGTGGATTCCGTGCGGATCACGGAGGCGGGGAAACCGCTCTGCGATCTGGAGGGAAATGAACTCGACAGTCTGACGCTGGATGATTTTATTGAAAATGCGGGAAAGAGCATCAATAATTATCTGTATACGACCATGACGCTTTATTTTGCGGATGCCACAGGCACGCATCTGCAGGCGGAACAGCGAAAGGTTTACTACAGCAGTAATGAGCCTATGGAAAAAGCCGTGGTGGAGGCTCTGATCCAGGGGCCAACCACAGAAGGGCTGTATCCTGTGCTTCCCAGTGATTCGACGGTGCTGAGCACACACATTTCCGGCAGCTCATCCTCCTCATCATCAGCCCGGTCGTCTTCGGATGACAGTGGGAAGGTCGTGTCGGACAGTGCCAGTGGCAGGGTATGCTATGTAAGCTTTGATAAAAATGTCCAGAATACCGTCAACAATGTCTCGGAAGAAGTATCTCTGTACGCTGTTGTCGATTCGCTTGTGGACACCTGCGGTGTGGACAGGGTGCAGTTCAGTATCAACGGAGAGAACAACACTGCTTTTCGCAGCAAGATCAGTCTGTCACAGCAGTTTGAGAAGAAGGAACTGTGAGGCGATCAGGTCAGCGCTGCGGCAGGAGTTCCATGCGGGAAAGCTCCTGGTACAGTCTTGCAATCGGCAGTCCGACGACGTTGCTGTAGTTTCCGCGGATTTCATTAACAAATACGGCAAACCGGCCCTGGATCGCGTAGCCGCCTGCCTTGTCATACGGCTCATCGGAGTCTGCGTAGCGCTCCATTTCCTCTTCGGTCATGGGCGAGATCGAGACTTCTGTTCCGCAGAAAAAGGTGGAACATGCGGTATCTGAAATGATGGAAACACCTGTATATACATCATGGGAGCGGCCCTGCAGCATATGCAGCATGGTGAGCTCTTCTTTTTTATCTGCGGGCTTTCCCAGTACCATCCCGTCGCATGCGACAACGGTGTCAGCACCGATCACAGCGTATTCTTCGTCGCGGTCATCGGGAAGACCGGAAAAGACACGGGCTGCTTTCTTGTGGGCCAGATCCATGACAATGTCCTGCGGTGAGGTCTTCAGCGTCATCTCAGGATCCGATGAGGAAATAATCCGGCAGGGTAGACCGGCCTGCGCCATCAGTTCTCTGCGTCTCGGCGAAGCGGAAGCAAGTATCAGGGTTATTTTATGCCTGTTCATCAAACGAACCTCCTCAAGATGTGCTATGATGCATTATAACATTTTTACCGGAACTTCCCATACCCACATTTGGGTGGCTCTGCGCCTGCAGGTCTGTACTGGTCAGTGACAGCTGCGGGAATCGCGCAGCGATGGAGCAGTCGGGCTTAATACAGTACTGTGGCATCTTGTATGACATGGGGTTTACTGTTCAGTCTTTCACGGCTGCTGGCGATTCTCTGTTAAAATGACAGGATCGCGGGAGAGCGCAACGCGTAGCGATCCGGTTATCATACATATGACACCCACATCATAAAATACAAAGAAATACAAAGAAACGGGGAAAAAACGATGAAGACAAAAGTTTATATCGACGGGCAGAGCGGGACGACGGGTCTGCAGATTTATGACAGGATCGGCGCCAGGGATGATCTGGAGCTGCTCCGTATTGACGAGGATAAGCGTCACGACCCGGAGGAACGGAAAAAATATCTGAATGCGGCAGACATTGTTTTTCTCTGCCTGCCTGATGACGGCGCGCGTGAGGCTGTATCAATGATCGACAATCCGGATGTGCGTGTGATCGATGCTTCGACGGCGCACCGCACGGCAGACGGATGGGTATACGGTTTTCCGGAATATTCAAAGGAACAGCGGAAGACGATTGCAGCCGGGAGGCGGATTGCCAATCCGGGCTGTCACGCCACGGGCATTATTTCTTCTGCGGCACCGCTGGTGCGCATGGGGATCCTGCCGAAGAATTATCCGCTGACCTGCTATTCGCTGACCGGGTATTCAGGAGGCGGAAAGAAAATGATCGCGGCCTATGAGGCGGATGAACGCCCGGCATCCCTGGATGCACCCGGAATCTACGGCCTCACGCTTCGTCACAAACATCTGCCGGAGATACAGAAGATGACGGGACTGACATATCCGCCGGTCTTTATGCCTGTTGTTGATGATTATTATAAGGGCATGGCCGGAACAATTCTTCTGCAGAATCGTCTGCTCACAGGACAGCCGACGGCAGAGGAAATCTGCGAACGTTTGCAGGAGTACTACGCCGATGAACATTTCGTTACGGTTGTTCCCTTCGGAAGCAACGGCAAGACCCTCTATGCGAATGAACTGGCCGGGACCAATCATCTGAAGCTCGTTGTCTGTGGAAACGAAGATTCCACAACGGTTACGGCATTGTTTGACAATCTGGGCAAGGGTGCTTCCGGCGCGGCTGTCCAGAATATGAATATCATGCTGGGACTTGACGAGACGACAGGACTTGAATAACCAGAAGCGCAAAATGCCGCCCGATGTCTTATCGGACACCGGGCGGTGTTTTAAGAGCGTATACAGAATTATTTTTCGGAGAATTATTTTTCCCTGACACAATCCAGGTTTCTCACTTCGTCAGGTGTCAGGCCGGTAACACGTACAATTTGTTCATAGGAAAAGCCACCGTCTTCGAGCATGATGACTGCACTATCCACTTTCTGTTCTGTTTTGCCTTTTTTCATGCCTTTTTCGATACCTTTTTCGATACCTTTAGCTATACCAATTTGTTTTGCTTCCTGTAGGCACGGTATATATCTCCTCCGGTGTCAGAAAATAACATTTATTCCATCAGGATGGCCTGATCCTGTTTTGTCTTTTTTTAAGTTCGGTCTCCGGGATTTGAAGAGGTTGGGGTTTCCGCTGACATGAAAGTCACACAGAGCTTCAAAGTACATGCGGGGAAATGAGTTCAAGAAGTGAGAAAATCCCGGAAGCCGAATAGAAGTGATATGGAAGTGTTGAGTGGACTTATATAAACGAAATGCTTTATGCTGCAATGATGCAGGGGCAACAAAAACGTTGGAAAATTCTGATGTCAGAAACCGAAAGTATATAACAAAAATATTTGTAATGGTGACAGGAACAAATCGTGATCTCATTATAAAACATTATTTATAGATATGGAATACATAATCTGCATCAATTCACAACAATTTTGAATAATTTTGCACATTCGAACGCGAAAAACAGCTGTAAACGGTATAATTCCCTACTGCATTAAAAAATTACGGAAATCCCGACATGAAAATTTTCAAAGTTTGAAAGTTTTAGAACCTGAAAATAATTGACAGATCAGAATAAATTTATATACTTATAATATATTCAACCGCCAGCAAAAATAGCCAAATCGTCCGTCGGTAAAATAGGCAAATCGTTTTGAAGTTCATCTTCCGTTTTATCCTGTAAGTGCCCCGTGTTTTTATTCTCATCTCTTTTTCAGAGGAATTCATGAACAAACGCCCCATCTGCATCGCCTGTCTGTGTCTGATGCTTCTGATCCTGATTTTCCGCGCTGTCGGTGTTCCTGTATTCGGAGAGCCTGTGCTGCCTTCGACTGTAAAGAAAAAACTGAATGAGGGAGCGGCTGTTTCTGTCAGCGGAGTGATTGACAGCCGTCAGCAGAAGACATCATCTGTGCAGTATGTCATCCGCAACGCCGATGTATATTTTTACGGCGAACATTATGAATTTGAGCGGATCAAGGTGACCATGACGGGTGAGACATCTGTGTATATGAGGCAGAACCGATCGCTGATCTGCGCCGGCAACAGTTATCCCTACAGCAGTTTTACCGTGGGCAGCAGGGTGACGCTGGCCGGTACGCTCACGGAAATATCCCCGCCCGGGAATCCAGGACAGTTTGACAGCCAACGGTATTTTGCCTGTCAGAGAATTTTCTATGAGATGTTCTGCCGTCGGGTCATCCTGGAGGAAGAAAAAGACGGTATAAAGGAGCAACTGACAGGGCTGCGAAGCAGGATGTCACAGGATCTTTCGTCTGTGATGCATCCGGAATCTGCAGGGGTGCTGGCTGCCATGCTGATGGGGGACCGGACGGCTCTTGACGAAGAGACGCGTCTCAATTATCAGAGCGGCGGCGTCATGCATGTGCTGGCGGTGTCGGGCCTTCATATTTCCCTGCTCGGGATGGCTGTGTTCGGCCTCATTCTTCGTATCCTTCTTGTTACCTGCGGCATGCGGCATGAGCGGATCATCCAAGGCGTCGCCGCCGTCGCATCCGCATCGCTGATGGGCGTATATTGTCTGTTTACCGGAAGCCCTGTTTCCGCCATCCGCGCATGGATCATGTTTGCCGTGCTTCTGGCAGCCCGGGTGCTGAGAAAAAGCTATGATCCGCTATGTTCGCTCGGACTGGCCGGCATTCTGATCCTGTGTACCAGCCCCGGGTTTCTTTTCTATACGGGATTTCAGCTCTCCTTCGCCGCCGTCCTCGGTGCGGCCGGTGTCTATCCTGTTTTACTGAAACTGATTCCCGTATCGTTCTGGCGCAGAGGCAGCCGGAAGAAAAAAATCATGCACAGCCTCGCGGAAATGTCTCTCTGCTGGTGCGCTGTCAGTCTGACGACGCTTCCTCTCTGTGCCTGGTATTTCTATCAGATATCCATTCTGGGACTTATCGCCAATCTGCTGATCGTGCCTGCCATGAGTCTGGTCATGGAAATCGGCGTTGTGGGATCGGCGGCGCTGCTTTTTTCGAAGAGGCTGGCATGGCTCATACTGATACCGGATGATCTGCTCCTCAGGCTCTTCCATTTCCTCACCGGTGCGCTGCGCTCTGTCCCGTTTGCCGTGTGGATCTGCGGCAAACCTGCCCTCTGGCAGATGATCGCATGGTACGTCGGACTGATGGTG
Organism: uncultured Eubacteriales bacterium; assembly: GCA_900318405.1. Taxonomy (GTDB): domain Bacteria; phylum Bacillota; class Clostridia; order Lachnospirales; family Lachnospiraceae; genus Bilifractor. The sequence goes on from ONKP01000005.1 coordinate 9,524, forward strand.
ATGCTTCTGTTCCTCAGCCGTGCCACGGGCAGGTCTGCGGACAGAGTCAGATCTGAATTACCTTTGCATGAAACTGATGCTGAATTACCTTCGGATATATTCCGCTCAGTATCACCTGCAGGTGCAGGCAGGTTGGCTGCTCCAGGGAATGAACAGGAAAGTGAAGCGGGGCAGCCGGTCAGATCATATGCTCCTGCGAAGTCTCATTCGGTGTTTCAACATGGCAGGATGAAGGCGCTTTTTATACTGGTGCTGATGTGCGTGCTCCTTTTTTACAGGCAGAAGCCTGCTTTTTCCCTGACCATGCTGGACGCAGGGCAGGGAGATGCGCTCGTCATCAGAACGGGCAGCCGCGTCTTTCTTGTCGACGGAGGGAGCAGCAGCGTGGACGGCATGGCAAAGTACAGGATAGTACCTTATCTGCAGAGCCAGGGAATTTCCCATGTCGACGGTGTTTTTCTGACGCACGGAGACAGCGATCACTACAGCGGCATTGAGGAGATGCTTGACGCGGAAGCGGAGGGCAGCGGCGTTATATCGATCGGTCGGATGTATATGCCGTATTGGCTGGCGGATGAAAATACAGGTGTGCGTCTGATCCGTGAATGTCGTAATGTCAATATTCCTGTTTCCCTGCTTCGCCAGGGAGATGCGGTGGCAGCGGGAAAACTGCGGCTGGATGTGATTCACCCGCTGAAAGAAGGCGGTGTGACGGAAGGAAATGCCGGATCGCTGGTGCTGCAGGTGACGTACGATCATTTTTCCGCACTGCTGACGGGAGATCTGGAGGGAGATGGCGAGAAGGAGATTCTGCCCCTTGTGACCGATGTGGACTATCTGAAGATCGGACATCACGGTTCACGCTATTCCACATCGGAGGAATTGCTGCGGGCAGCATCACCGGAAATCTGCGCGATCTCCGCGCCTGCCCGGAGCGTTTACGGTCACCCGCATCAGGAAACACTCGATCGGATCGAGGCAGTGGGGGCAGACGCCTGGTGCACGAAGGACTGCGGGGCAATCACCGTCAGCATGGATCGCGGGGACCTGCATCTTCGGACCTTTCTCAACGCAAAGACAGACAGGCAGGTATTGCAAAATGTTCCAGGTTACGTGCATAATTAACTGGCATTCGGACATAACGTTAATCTGTGTCATAAACATCTATATCATACAAGATGCCACAGAAAAACGTACCGTGAGACGGTCACTGTGGAAGCTGCTGAGCAGATATGGAACTGATGCTGTCGGTCAATATGTGAAGCACGGGTATACAGGAGATATTTACCATGGGTATCGTGGAAGAAGATCTGAAAAATAAAAAGTTTCACCAGCTCTATCTGCTCTACGGAGAAGAGGGGTATCTGAGAAACGGCTATGCGCATGCGCTGGCGAAGGCTCTGATCCCTGACGGGAATTCCATGAACTTCAATCATTACGTGGGCGAGAACATGGACGAGCGGGAGGTCATCTCCCAGGCGGACACCATGCCGTTTTTCGCTGAACGCCGTGTGATCCTGATCGAGGATACGGGTATTTTTACACGCGCGGCGAATGATCTGGCGGATTATGTGACGCATCTGCCGGAGTACCTCGTCATGATTTTTTCAGAGGAAAAAATCAATGCGACGTATCGCCTGACGAAGGCTGTGAAAAAAAACGGCTGCGTGGAAGAGTACAAAAAGAGGACGGAAGAACAGCTGAGCGCGCAGATCCTCACCCGGCTGAAAAAGGAGGGTCGGAAGATCCGCCGGCAGACGATGGACCAGCTGCTGCAGATGGTCGGCACGGATATGACAAATGTCCACAATGAGATGGATAAGCTCATGTCCTATGTGATGAGTCCCGATCGGCCGACGGCGGGTAAAGATCCGGACGAGATCACGGAAGAGGATCTGAATACGATTCTGGCACCGGAGCTCGAGGACCGAATTTTTCAGATGATCGATGAAATTTCATTCCGCCATCAGAAAAAAGCACTGGATTATTATTACGATCTGCTCGAGCTGAAGGTGGCGCCGGAGTTTATCCTGAACCGTATGTCGGCCAGATATGCGGAGCTTTATCATGTGCGTGTGATGACGGATCAGCATGCATCGAGAAATGAGATCATGCAGACGGCCGGCGTGAGCAGCGGCAAACTGTATTACCTGTCACGTACGGCGGGAATGTATAAGGCACCGGAGCTGCGGGCCATTATGGAAAAGCTGATCCAGGCGGAACAGGATGTGAAGACAGGACACCTTGACGGCCGCCTGGCAGCCGAGATGATGATCGTCCAATGCAGTTCACTATCGGAACAGCCCTGACTACGAACCCGCTCCGTGGCAGGGCATGACAGCGTCGAATGCTATTTTTACAGAAAACCATCCGGAATAAACCTGCACTTGTGCGTTTTCACCAGAATTGCCGACTTTGTGAAAAAAAAGTCGTTCAAATGGGAAAAACTTCTTTTCGGATGGTGAAATTTTTTTCGGGTTATGTATAATAGGCATTGTGAAACTTGGCGAAGCAGGATATGAATATGCTGAAGCAACTGTAGATCCAGTGATCAGAAAGAGGGTAACCAAATGGCACAGATTGATTTAACACAGTATGGAATTACGGGAACAACAGAAATTGTTTACAACCCGTCCTATGAGACACTTTTCGAAGAGGAGACAAAGCCGGAACTGACCGGATATGACAAGGGTCAGGTTACAGAACTCGGTGCTGTCAACGTTATGACAGGTATCTACACCGGACGTTCTCCCAAAGATAAATTCATCGTTATGGATGAGAACTCAAAGGACACCGTATGGTGGACTTCCGATGAGTACAAGAATGATAACCATCCGGCTTCCAAGGAAGCATGGGAAGCAGTAAAGGACATCGCAAAGAAGGAGCTCTCCGACAAGAGACTGTTCGTTGTTGATGCTTACTGCGGAGCTAACAAGGATACCCGCATGGCCATCCGTTTCATCATGGAGGTCGCATGGCAGGCACACTTCGTACGCAACATGTTCATCAAACCTACCGATGAAGAGCTGAAGACCTTCAAGCCGGATTTCGTTGTTTACAACGCTTCCAAGGCTAAGGTTACCAACTATAAAGAGCTCGGGCTGAACTCCGAGACAGCCGTAGTCTTCAACATCACCTCCCGTGAGCAGGTTATTATCAACACCTGGTACGGCGGTGAGATGAAGAAGGGCATGTTCTCCATGATGAACTACTATCTGCCGCTGAAGGGCATTGCTTCCATGCACTGCTCCGCGAACACCGATATGGAAGGCAAGAACACCTCCATCTTCTTCGGTCTGTCCGGAACCGGCAAGACAACGCTTTCCACTGATCCGAAGAGACTTCTGATCGGTGATGATGAGCACGGCTGGGACGACAACGGTGTATTCAACTTCGAGGGCGGCTGCTATGCAAAGGTTATCAACCTCGATAAGGATTCCGAGCCGGATATCTACAACGCTATCAGAAGAGATGCTCTTCTTGAGAACGTAACTGTTGACAAGGACGGCAAGATCGATTTCGCAGACAAGTCCGTTACAGAGAACACCCGTGTATCTTATCCGATCGAGCACATTGAGAAGATCGTTAAGAAGGTAAACGGCATCTCCGCAGGTCCTGATGCAAAGAACGTTATCTTCCTTTCCGCAGATGCATTCGGCGTGCTTCCGCCGGTTTCCATCCTGACACCGGAGCAGACAAAGTACTACTTCCTGTCCGGATTCACCGCTAAGCTGGCTGGTACAGAGCGCGGTATCACCGAGCCTACACCTACCTTCTCCGCATGCTTCGGTCAGGCATTCCTTGAGCTGCATCCGACCAAGTATGCTGAAGAGCTCGTGAAGAAGATGGAGAAGAGCGGAGCAAAGGCTTACCTTGTTAACACCGGTTGGAACGGCACCGGCAAGAGAATCTCCATCAAGGATACCCGTGGTATCATCACAGCTATCCAGACCGGTGATGTAGACAAGGCTCCGACCAAGAAGATCCCGTACTTCGATTTCGAGGTTCCGACAGAGCTTCCGGGTGTAGATCCTGCGATCCTTGATCCGCGTGATACCTATGCATCCGCTGATGAGTGGAACAAGAAGGCTGAGGATCTTGCCAACAGATTCATCAAGAACTTCAAGAAGTATGAGGGCAATGAGGCTGGTAAGGCACTGGTTGCTGCAGGTCCGCACATCGACTGAGCTGAATATTTTTAAAGCAGCAGCAGCTGCATGAACTGAACAAAGTATAAGAAGGCGCCGCCACAGAGAGAAATCTCCGTGGCGGCGTTTTTGCGTGTTTTTCAGTTGTGTATTGACAAAGCTCCTGGTACTGTCTATAATTTTTAACATAGTAATCTTATTAAATAAGTATGATATATAGGAAATAAATAACCGGATACAGCAGGAGGGCAAGATGAGCTACGATAAGGTCAATACAAAACTGATTCACGGCGGGATTCCGATGGACGAATATACAGGCGCTGTCAATGTACCTGTATATCTCACATCTACTTTCAAGCAGGACGGCCTTGGTGTGCGCAGGAGAGGCTATGAATATGCGCGGACCGGCAACCCAACGAGAGAGGCGCTGGAGGCGCTGATCGCGGAACTGGACGGAGGGCTCGCCGGCTTTGCTTTTTCCTCGGGACTTGCTGCGATCGATACGGTGCTGAGCCTGTTCAAAGAGGGTGATGAGATCCTGACCTCCGAAAATGTTTACGGCGGCACGTTCCGTATTCTGGATCAGGTATTCAGCCACTTCGGCATCAAAGGGCGTCTGGCGCATACGGAGGATCCGGCGCGCTTCGCAGCGGAGATTTCCGATCAGACAAAGGCAGTCCTGATCGAGAGCCCGGCGAATCCGCTCATGGAGATCACGGATATTCGCACCATTTCGGATATCGCGCATGAGAAGGGACTTACGGTCATTGTCGATAACACCTTCATGACGCCGTATCTGCAGAAGCCGATTGAACTCGGTGCGGATATCGTCGTTTACAGCGCGACCAAATATCTGGCGGGACACAGCGATCTGGTGGCCGGTCTGGTTGTTGTCACAACGGAGGAACTGAAGGAGCGGGTGGCTTTTCTGCAGAATTCCAAGGGCGCTGTTCTTCCGCCGTTTGATTCCTGGCTGCTGATCCGCGGCATCAAGACACTGGGCGTGCGGCTTGACCGACACGTGGCCAATGCGGAGAAGATCGCCGCGTGGCTCGATGAAAACTCCGATGTCAAAACAGTGTACTACCCGGGACTGAAAAACAGCGCGGGCTATGAGATCAATAAAAAACAGGCCAGAAACGGCGGCGCGATGATGTCCTTTGAACTCACGGAGGATCATGATATTGCTGTATTTTTTGAGCAGCTGAGACTGATCATGCTCGCGGAGTCGCTCGGCGGCGTCGAGTCGCTGATCTGCCATCCGGCCAGCATGACACATGCATCGATCCCGAAGGAAATCCGTGAAAAGGTCGGCATCACAGATCAGCTGATCCGCCTTTCTCCCGGCATCGAAGATGTGGACGATATTATCGCCGATCTGGATCAGGCGATCTGGAAGAGCCGTAAATGATGCGATGACAGTATGCGGCACGTATAGTATGGGGTTTGCTGGAAACAGCAGTGTATAACAGGCAGAACCGCCAAATCGTCAGGGCAGGAGGCTGTCATGCAGGAAAGACGGCCACAGGAGGAATTATGTCAGATTATTATGAGGACATGCATGAGCTGATCGGCAATACGCCGATGGTGAAGCTGAATCATATCGGGGTAAAAAATAATGTCGGCATTTTTGCCAAGCTGGAGTACTGGAATCCGACGGGAAGCGTAAAGGACCGGACGGGCTGGTATATGGTCGAGGCAGCCGAGAAGGACGGCTCGCTGAAACCGGGCGGCACGATCATCGAGGGAACGGCGGGCAATACAGGCCTCGGCATTGCTTTTGCCGCCATGAACAAGGGGTATCACGTGATCTTCGTTGTGCCGACGAAATTCTCAGAGGAGAAGCAGACACTGATGCATGCACTCGGTGCGGAGATCATCAATACGCCGCGCGAGAAGGGCATGCTCGGTGCCGTGGCGAAGGCGAATGAACTGCATGCCGAGATCGAAAACTCGGTCATGATGGGACAGTTTACCAACCCGGCCAACCCGCGGGCGCATTATGAGACGACCGGTAAGGAAATCTACCGTCAGATGGACGGGAAGATCGATTATTTCGTCGCGGGAGCCGGCAGCGGCGGAACGTACACGGGAATCATGAAATACCTGAAGGAACAGAATCCTTCCATTCAGGGCATTCTGGCGGATCCCGTGGGATCGACGATCGGCGGCGGAGAACACGGCGATTACAATATCGAGGGAATCGGCAATGATTTTATTCCGGGAACCATGGACATGTCGCTCGTGGATGACGTAATTAAGGTCAATGATGACGAAGCCTGGGAGAATTCCCGTCTGCTCTGCAGCCATGAGGGGATCATCGTCGGATCTTCTTCCGGCGCTGCCCTGGCTGCCTCGATAAAACTCGCCGACAGGATCGGAAGCGGGACGATTGTGACGCTGTTTCCTGATCGCGGGGACCGCTATTTCAGTGCACATCTGTATGCGGACAACTGAGAATATATGGCGGAAAACAGCCCTTCCTTCGTACATCAGCAGATGTATGAAGAAAGGGCTGTTTTCTATGCGCCGCTTCGCACTGCGCACGTATATCGTCGCAAAGCCATAGTCGGCCTTGCACACCCTTCGGGTGTGCAGCCCGCCTCTGGCATGCGACGGACTTATACACTTACATCAGCAGGGGAAGAAAGAGCTTTGCGAGTCCGAGGAAGATGAAGAAACCGAGCACATCCGTCGCCGTGGTGACAAAAATAGACGAGGATACGGCGGGGTCCGCATGACATTTTTCCAGAATGAGCGGTACGAGGAAGCCGAAGACGGAGGATACCAGCATATTGCCGATCATGGCTATGAAGGCGATGACGCCGAGCCAGGCGTTGCCGTACATCAGACTCACGATGACACCGGTGACGAGACCGGTGGAGGCGCCGTCAATCAGGCCTAGCAGCAGCTCCTTGCAGAACGGCTTCCAGCATTCCCGGAAGGTCAGATCCTTCTGCGCCAGCTGTCGCACGAGGATGGAGAGTGTCTGCGTGCCTGCGTTACCGCCCATGCCGCTGATGATCGTCATGATGGCGGACAGAGCCACCACCTGCTCGATTGTACTCTCAAAGAGCTTGACCGTAAAAGAGGCCAGAAAAGCTGTCGCCAGATTGACCATGAGCCAGGGAAGCCGCAGCCGGACGGATTCTCCGAGCGAGGTGTCCAGACTCTCTTCCTTGGACACGCCGGCCATCTCCAGGATATCTTCGTTGTACTCATCTACGATGACATCGAGAACATCATCGACGGTGACAACACCAAGGATGTGCTTATTCGGGCTGACGACGGGAATGGAGTTCAGGTCGTATTTGGAAACCAGGCGGGCAACGTCCTCCTGGTCGGTTTCCGGCAGAACAGAGATCACGCGGTCATCCATCAGATCGGACAGGCGCGTGGATTTGGGTGAGGCGAGGATCTGTCGCAGATCGACGTAGCCGACCAGGCTTCCCGTGTTATCAATGACGTAGATCGTCTCGATATCCTCTGTCTTTGGACCGATGGCCCTGATCTTCTCCAGTCCGTATTCGGCAGTGTAGTCGCCCCGCAGTGCAATATAGGCCGTGGTCATAATACCGCCGGCGGATTCCTCCGGATAACGCAGGAGATTGGTAATGATCTTCCGGTCGTCCGCCTTCATCAGATTGATGACATCCTTGCGCCGGCCGATCGGGAAGTCGCTCAGCATATCGACGATATCATCCTTCTGCATATATTCGAAGGCTGTCAGCAGTCGGTGATTGTCCAGCGCATGCGCGATGCGGATACGCTCTTTGTCCTCTGCTTCCTCCATGGTTCCGGCGAGTTCGTCATCGTCCATGATGGGCGTGAGCTGACTGAGCTCTTCGTCGTCAAGATTTTCCAGCAGAAGGGCAAAGTCGATGGGCTCCATGCTGTCATATAATTCGGACAGACCTTTGGAATCCTGTTTTTCTATAATGGTATGCAATTGTCGGAGGCGCATCTGGTTCCTTACTTCGGAGTCAAAGGTTTCCTTGTCCATCTGCACGCTGCTGTTTTCTTCGCTCATGGCTGTGCACCTCCTTTTTCGAATGCGGCGCACGGGCAGAGCGCTGGCGCCGTCAGGGCTGTCGGACACTTCAGCCACATGGTTCTGCGGGAGAGGTCAGAAAGCCTTTACCAGTATACCAGTATTCGGCGGAATTGTTGCACCCGAAATGTAAATTCGGGATTAACTCTCTTTCCTGTCCACTTTCTTATTTACGCAAACGTCGCGATAACGGGATAAAACTTGTGAAGCGTGTTTTATCCCGTTATCGCGACGTTGCGTAATGAGGAGAAAATGAAGACAGCAGCCAGCGCAAGTCAGATGTTTCGCCAGATAAAACGCGTAATGATTCAAACGAAGTGAGATATAAGCGGGTTCCAGTGCAAATCCGGAATCCGCTTATTCAATTCACAGCCTATCCTGTGATAGAATAGATCTGTTGCGTGAATGTATTCTTGACAGGAGAAGCCTCATGGGAATGCTATTTGATATTGTGCCGCGGCGTTTTTTCAACCCGCTCGCCGCAGTCACCAACGGCAGCAGCGGCCAGATCTGCGCTTCATGCCTGTTGTCCTTTAATCAGCTGTTTGCGTCAGAGGCTCAGGTGCCCAGAGAAGAAGTCCGCGATGCTGTCGTCGATGTTCTGGCAGCGGGCAACATTACCGGAATCGATGATCCACTTCTTGAGCCTGAGGCAGAAGCGAAGGATGACTTCCTGGCTGCGCGTAAAGAAAAGAATATGTCGCAGGAACAGGTGTCTGACGAAGATGAAGAAATCAGGCTGCGGATGGACCTGGCAAACCGTATTCTGAAATACCTCTCGGATGAAGAAGTCGGCTGGATCGAGGAGGGTGTGGATAACGGAACGCTCCACAGAACCTTCATGATCACGGAGCAGGCCATGCTGCTGGCAGATTATATCGAACGGGCATCTTCACAGAAATTTGATGAGATGTCTAATTATCTCTATAACTCTTATCTGGTTGTCACCGATTTTTCCAAGAATGTGGAGGATCGAATGAACAATCACCCATATACATCCGTTATTCTCAATGTGTACAGCAATATCGTAAAACTGAACGGACAGCTGAAACTGCTTCGGCGCTCTATACGCAGAATCGTGAAGAAGGTCACGGGAAGTCTTAGCTTTGATGAACTCATGGATCATCTGAGTGAATACCTTGACGGAGAATTCATCGGTGAATTCACCCGACTGATCAATAATGAAAACGCGTCTCTGTTCAGCGGACCGATCCTTACGACACTGCACCGGCTGGTCGGCCGGGAGAAAACACGGGATATTTTTATCACGGACTGTATGGCCACCTACCGCGATGAGCAGATGACGCGCCAGCAGGCACTGGATCGCGTCATGGATCAGGTCGGCTATGTGGAGGATTTCCTGAAAAACGGCTACAACGGCATCATCCGTGATATCCGGAATCAGATGGTTGACTATATCATGATCACACGCCTGAAGCTGAAGATGGGGATGGACCTCTCCGCCGGCAGTCAGGACAGAATTGCGCATTTTCTGCAGATTCTGGCGAAGCTTGATCCCGGCATGGAACTGCCGGAGGAAATGAACGCTGCTTTCCGCATGACGCATATGGATTTTATCTCTACGCAGTCAGTACGGGGCGCCCGCATTGTGCATGGCAAGATCGACGCGGCGCCCGCTGACGCTGTGACCCTCTCGGAGGATGAGCTGGAAGAGGCGAGGATGGAACTGAAGAACCAGTCAGAATCGCCGCACACGCGTCAGAAGATGAAGATTTACACTGATTTTTATAAGAAGGATCATGTCGTCAGGGCATCCGACCTGCCCCTTGCGACAAAGGAGGATATTACCAATGATCTGGCTGCCGCGTCGTTTGCCGGCACTAATGACATGCGGGTGACGGTGGATGAACATTACCTGCAGTCCGGAACGATGCGTATGCGCGATTTTACACTGGTGGATGAAGAGGTCTCCGGAAAGGAACAGAACAATGGAAAATCTGACATATGAACAGCAGCTGGAAGCCCTTTCGGCAGAGGAGAGTGATACGATGCGCATGTGCGTGCGCACGCTGCTGTCAAGGACATTTATTGTGAGATCCAGGGACAGAGGACTGTTTCGCTTTGCCTCCACGCATCGCGACCTTATCGATCAGAGCCTCAGAACAGCGGGATTTCAGCTGTTTGTCGATGAGGATTACGGTGTCTGCATGCTGCGTGACAAAGGAGAGATGAAGCAGGGGCAGCCGGCTGTCAACCGGAAGACGTTTTATGTGCGGGAGAGTGTCCTGTACTGCGCACTCACCTGGCTTTATATGCGCAAAATGAATGACATCATGGACCGGGTGATCACGATCAGTGTGCAGGAACTCATGCAGACACTGGAGCAGTTTGAAATCCGCACAGGCTACAGGACGGCTTATAATCTGACGTCGCTGAAGGATATTCTGAAGATGTTTTCACGATACAATCTGGTCGAAGTGAGTGGTACGCTCGGAGATCCGGACTGTGTGATCGTTCTCTATCCGACGCTGATGTTCGGCCTGAATCCCGAGGAGATGCAGCGTTTCCTGGATAACCGCGAAGCTACTTTCTATACGGCTGCCAGACAGACACCGGAGCAGCGGGAGGAAGCTGAGGCTGAAGAAGCCGAAGAGGATCAGGAAGATGAAGAATCGGATGACACAGCTACAGAAGAATGAGGAGAAATCATGTCAGAAACGGTATCAGTAAAAACACCGGAAGAAATACTCTGCGAGAAAAAGACGCGGCAGATCAGGGATGTTCTGATCACAAACTGGGCTGTGTATACCTGTTCGCGTTTCCGCGTCAATGGCTCGGCTCTGATCACCGGTGTCAATGAGTCGGGCAAATCCACTGCCATCGATGCGCTGGTCTATGCGATGTTCGGTATCACGGATTTCAATCTGCAGGCAGGCGGCGGAGATGATGAGAGAAGTGTGTATGCCTATGTGATTGGCGACACCAAGGACAATGAGGACCGCTATCTGCGCGGGGACAGGGATGTGACGAGCTATATCGCGCTGGATATCTGGAATCCGGTGGATCACAGGTATCTGACCGAGGGCGTCTGCATCGAGCTCTTCCGGAATGAGAACAGAACACATGCCCGATGGTTCGTTGTGCAGGATGCTGTGATCGATGACTTCAATTTCTACAAAAAAGAAGGCAACCGCATTGTTTTTACGGCGCGGCAGGATCTCCGCTGCAAGGGAAAGAAAGTGGAGATGATGAAGAAGGAGGTCGGGATCGCCACTTTTCTCCGTGCCTGCGGTGTTCATCTCAATGAAGACGGTGTGCGTACGCTCCGCGGAAAAATCAAGCGGCTTCTCGCCTGCGGGCGGAAGAAGATGGACATTAACTCCTTCATCCGCGAGTCGATTTTTGAAGAGGATACCACGGCGGCGGATTCCCTGCAGAATATCATCCGTCATCGCGATGAATACAATCAGCTGCTGGCGGCTCTGAGAGAGCTGATCCATGAGAAAAATTTACTCCAGGAGATCGAGCAGGCATACTTTACCTATATGAAGGAGGAGTCCCGGCAGCATCAGCTGGAGATCGCGCATAAAAATGTGATCTACCTCCGTCAGAAGGAGAAGAACGATCAGACACTGCAGGAAATCCGGGGTTATGCAGATCGCCATACAGTGCTGGATAAGCAGATCAAAAAGGCGGATAAGGTGAGACAGAAGGCGGATCACACGCTGATGGATCTGCAGGTGTCGCTGGCGCAGCAGAGCGCACCGATTGAAAAAATGCGTGAGGAGATCACGGAGCTGAAAGTCAGCCGGGAAGCAGTGGAGGAGCAGATCGATGTTCTGAAAGGACTCCGTCATCGTGTAGAAAAAGTATTCGACGGGGCGGAAGAGATTTCAGGCGTGAAGGACTTCTTCAGCACCAATGCCATGTCTGTGATCGGAGCGCTGACAGAAGGCAGATACAGTGAGCAGGAGATGACAGCGGCACTGCAGCAGGCGGAGGCGGCGAGGACTGCCCTCTGCGAATATCAGGACGGGCAGAAAACGGATCTCAGTGTCAGGCTTCGTGACAGCAGGGAAAAGACAGACAGGCTGCGCCATGAGATCAGTGTTCTGAAGATGAACCGCCGTATCCTGCCGCCGAAGATGGAACCCGAACTCGACAAGCTTTTCTGGCGGGCAGGCGTTTCAATATTATTGTGGAGCCGAAGGATGTGCCGGCTGTGCTGCAGATCATCCATGACCATCATTTTTATCATCTGTACCTGGTTCTGACCAACCGGATGGAGGATATCTCCGATGTACCCGAGGAGGGTTCGCTGGCGGCCAGATTTACGATCGCCAATCTGTACGCGAGGAAGTATATCAATTACGTCTGCGGCAGGATTGTGTGTGTAGAGACGCTGAAGGAGTTGAATGATCATCCGAACGGTGCCATTATGCCGGATGGTATGATGGCACAGGGCGTTGTGGCACACAGAATCGAGCCTGTGGCGGATCAGGTGCTCGGAAGAGATGCGGTGGCCAGGCTGCTGGAGAAGAAGAATAAGGCTTTCGAGGAGGCCGACGGCGATCAGAATAATCTGAAGAAGCAGCTGCAGGATGTACAGAAACGGGAACGTGATGTGCAGGAGGAAAACTTCACGCCGTCGCACTTCGATCTCACAGCACCAGCCGTGCTTCCGAAACTGAAAGAGGATATTCTCCGCAAGACGAAGGAAGTGGAAGCGCTGGAGAAAAATCCTTCGCTGAAGCAGATTATGGATCTTCTGGTCAGAGCGCAGGAGGATAAGAAGAAGGCGGATCAGGAGTATACGGAGCTGCATACCGAGATCAGCCAGGTCGATACGATGAAGCGCCAGCGCGAAACGGAGCTCGCTGACGGTCAGCAGGAGGCAAAGATTCTCTTCGAGGCGTATGATCGTCTGACCGCACTGTATCCGCAGGAAAAACAGGCGGCGGATGAGATCAGCCGGCAGGACATGGAGAAGAACGTCAAGGAGGCATCGCTGCAGCGCCGGTATCAGGAGATCACCGCACAGCACGACAGAACGAAGGATGTGATGTTCAAGGCCATGTATGCCTACACGGCGACGCATGACAATTACACGCCTTCCGTCAGCGGTGCGGAAAAATATATCCGGCGCCTTGACGATCTGCGCAACAGAGATCTGGACGAGGCGGAAAATAAGGTCAGGAGCAAGGAAAAGGCAATCTCCGATACGTTCATGCATGATTTTATTGAGGTAATCTACGCGCGGATCTCAGCCATGCGTGATCAGAAGGATGCGATCAACCGGATTCTGACCCGGCATGCCTTCGGGGACAAGACGTATTCCATTGTGATGAAAGAACGGAATTCGACGGATATGGAACCGTTCTTCTATCTGGCGAGACAACTGGAAAAGATCGGCGGTGCAGATACGCTGGATCTGTATCTGGCTGCCAACCAGTCGCTCATGAGCGAGGGGGATTTTGCGGATAAATTCGCACAGTTCCGCGATACAGTACTGGAAACATCGGATATGGAGACATTCACTGACTACCGCCAGTATTATTCTTACGATGTGCTGATCCGGTCGAAGGACGGGCATTCCGCCTATCTGTCCAAATCACAGGGCATATATTCGGGCGGCGGCAAGCAGACACCGTATTTCATTCTTCTCACGGCGGCGCTGATGACGAGCTATGGCAGTGAGGGCTGCTGTATCCGGCCGGCTATTATTGATGAGGCGTTTGCGGCACTCGACGGAAACCGTATTCAGAGCATGATCAATTATTTTAACGATATGGGACTGCAGGTGTTTTACGCCGCGCCTCCGGAAAAAATGGCGAATATTTCACCGCTCGTCAGTACGACGATCGCTGTTGTCAAGAAGGGACGGCAGGCGGATATCATCGATGCGCAGGCGGATCTGGATGTGCATGGATAATTCCCAGGTACAGATGCTTCCACCGGCATCTGCGGTCTTGCGGGTTGGAAGCATCTGTATTTCTGAAAAACCTTCTTCAATCATCACCGGGATAAAGAAGTGTCAATGACACAGGAGAGAGCTTTGCTGGATAAATGGCAGAAGAAACTTGCTGAGCTTACGATCGGCGAGTACGAGAAAACAAGTACATATCGCAGAGAAAACACCGTGACGCAGACGATCAGGATTCGCACAGACCGGATCTATCCGTCATATTATGATGATATGGCGGATGTGGCTGGCATTGCGGAATTTGAACGATCCATGCGGGAGCTTGCGGAGCGGACGCCGTTTCAAATCGTGTATACGGATAAAAAACTGCGGAATGAATTTGCTGCGATGGCCATTCCGGCAGATGCTGTGGAGCCACTGCTGTACGAGCTGACGGGAAGAAAGCCCAGAAGAGACATCCATGCCGCGGAAATTCCTCTGTATGAGAAATTTCTTGCATATGCGGAGAGAAATAGTCTGGAACCTGTGGCCGGATTCTGCACAGAGCAGATCAGCAGGCTGAAGGCGGATAAGAATTCCCGGTATGGAGATGCGGCGGAAGATGTTCTGAAGCTTGCAACGCTTGTCTGTGAAAACAGAGAGGATATCCTCGTGCGGGAACTGTCTGTCCGGGCTTTTGGTTATACCAAGGAGATGGAACAGCGTTCGCTGCTCAGCCGTGTACTCTATATACTGATCACCTACGGGAAGTATGATTTTACAGCTGACGATTTTGACAGCGGCGGAACATATGAAGATGCTGTGCTGGCGGAGTATCACGTATACAGAAATCCCGTATATGTGAATTTCAGCGGAAATGCGGAGATTCGGTTTGAAAACGGTACGCTGCTTCATCTTAAAGCCGGTGTTCCGGTTGCCCTTCGCTCCGACAGGATCAGCGTTATCACATCTGTACATATCGACGACAGTCGTTATATGACCATTGAAAATCTGACTTCCTATAACCGGATGGTATCGGCGGAGCTGAAGGATACCTTTCTGGTCTACCTGGCGGGATATCACAACAAAGTCAAGCAGGACTTTCTGGTCCGCGTCAGGGATGAAAACCCGGGAATTGCGGAATGGCTGCACTTCGGTGACATCGATCCGGACGGTTTTCTGATTCTGGAAAATCTCAGGGATAGGACGGGCATCGATTTTCGACCATGGCATATGGGGCAGGCGGAGCTTGATCAGTATGCGAAGTTCTGCCGAAAACTGAATGACAACGACAGGATCAAGGCGGAGCATCTTCTGCAGGAGAATAAGTATACCGGTGTGATCACACAGATGCTGAATAAGGATCAGAAGCTGGAACAGGAGATTATCAGCTGGCAGGCGTGATCCTTTTTTATATTTTTTAGATAGACAAGCAGTCAAATTCGGTGCAAAATAAAAACATGTTGTTTTATAGTGAGGGGAACGTAACCGATGATTTTTGCAGATCTGTTTTTTCTGTTTCTGTTTCTGCCGGTTTGTCTGCTGTGCTACTACCAGGCCAGCCGTCTGAAGACAAGAAACCTTATCCTGATTATTTTTTCACTGATCTTCTATGCCTGGGGAGAACCGCTCTGGGTCTTCCTGCTGATATTCAGCGCATTCTTCAACTGGTTCATGGCACTGCAGCTCGAGAAATTCAAGGATGAGCTTCCCGGGAAGATCCTTCTGGCAGTTGCACTCTGCGTGGATCTGGGATTCCTGTTTGTATTTAAATACACGGGTTTCTTTGTGGAGACCATCAATGCAATCTTCCGGACGGGCATACCTGTCCCTTCTATTCGTCTTCCCATCGGTATCAGTTTCTTTACCTTCCAGGCTATTTCCTATGTACTGGATGTCTACTGGGAGACGGTTCCCGCACAGAAAAAATTCAGACATTTTCTGCTCTATCTGAGCTTCTTCCCACAGCTGATTGCCGGCCCCATTGTGCGGTATTCGGATGTGGAAAAAGAACTGACAAAGCGTCGTGTCACACCGCAGGATTTCTATGAAGGTTCCACGCGGGTGGTCATCGGTCTGACCAAAAAAGTGCTGCTGGCCAATAATCTGTATACGATTGTTGAGAACTTTTTCGGCAACGGAATCACCGGTCTGTCCACGCTCGGAACATGGTACACGGTCATCATATATTCCATGTATGTATATTTTGACTTCAGCGGCTATTCGGACATGGCGATCGGTATGGGACGCCTTTTCGGATTCCACTTTAACGAGAACTTTAATTACCCGTTTATTACCTCCAGTATTGCCGAGTTCTGGAGAAGGTGGCACATATCACTGGGCTCCTTTTTCAGAGATTATCTGCTATATGTGCCGATTTTCGGTAAACGCAGACAGTATCTGAACCTGTTTCTCGTCTGGTTCTGTACGGGCATGTGGCATGGCGCGTCCTGGAACTATATCCTCTGGGGACTTTATTACGGGTTCTGGATCTTCTTTGAACAGAAGCTTGGGAAGAAGGCCATGAAAAAATGGCCGGTCTGGTTTAAACATCTGTACAGCCTTTTTCTCATCGTCATCGGATTCGGCATCTTCTATTTCGAGGACTTCGGTCAGCTGGGACAGTTCTTCCTGAACATTACCGGCATCAGCATGATCGTAAATCACAGCGGGTTTGCAGATCCGGTGACATGGTCTTCGTTACTGAACAACCTGTTTCTGATCGCCCTGGGCGTTGTGGCATGTCTTCCGGTCCTTCCCAGGATCCGGACGTGGTTCCATGACAACAGGGATACCCGGATTTTCAAGATCGGAAAAATTTCCTGGGTGGTGATCTGCGGTGTTGCACTGGTGATCTGTTCCATCGCACTGGTGGATGCGACCAACAATCCGTTCCTGTACTGGAGATTCTGACAGGACGGCGGCATGCAGAATGATCTTTTCGTAAACAGACTGACATTCGTATTTTCTAAAGAAAGTGTTTCATGATATGGCTGATCTATCGAAGAAACAGAATACATCTGCTGCGCCCGGAAAAGGGGCAGGCTCCGGGGCGGGAGCATTACGCAGAACCGAAGCAGCTGAGGCAGAAAAACGCACACTGACACGGGAGGAAAGAGCGAAGAGAAGACGGAGACGGCTGGACAACAGACTGTCCACCACAACCATGTTTTTCTTTATCCTTTTCTGGGCGGCGATCAGTATTTTTCTTCTATTCTTCCCCAGATCGACGGTCTCCAATATTGAAAAAAGGCAGCTGGCAAAGTGGCCGTCTTTTTCCATCAGCTCTTATTTTTCGGGAGATTACACCTCCGGTATCACGAGCTTTTATGATGACACGGTGCCTTTCCGGGATTTCTTTAAAAATGTAAACAATAATATCAAGTCGCTGTTCGGCCTGAAGACAGGCGGAACGGCTCAGATCATCGGCGCGGTACAGAAGGTTGATGACACCCCGGATGCCGGAAATGACGGAGGGGAGTCTGTTGTGGCTGCAAGCAGCGCATCGGTGGAAGCTGTATCGACGGAGACAACGCGTAATAATGACGGCCAGTCCAAATCTGCTACAGATGAGAAAAAGGAACAGGCGGACGGAGAACTGAATAACGGATTCCTGATCATTGATTACAAGGGGCACTGGCGCGGACTGCCTCTGTTCCCCGGCGGTACGGGAGAGGATTTTGTTGACAATGTCAATGAATTCAAAAAGCAGGTAGGGGATGATGTGGCGGTCTATGCGATGCCGGATCCACTTGCCAGTGCTTACTATCTGCCGTCTAATTACAGTGATTATTCCGCTGATCAGACGGAGTTTATCAACAATATTTTCAAAAATCTGGATGACGATATCATCAAGGTGAATATCATAGACACACTGAGTCAGCATCAGGACGAGGATATCTATCTCAGGACAGATCATCACTGGACCGCACTCGGCGCATACTATGCGGCACAGGATTTCGCGGAAGCGGCAGGCGTTCCCTATCCGGCACTGGATTCCGACGCCTATGTCAAAGCGGAGAATGATGGGTACGTAGGTTCGCTGTACGGCTATACGCAGAGCGCGAATCTTTTAAATGACCCGGAGACATTTGTGTACTATACACCGACTACGGATTATCAGGCAGACTTCTACACGACCTCCTTCGGTTATAACTATACCGGGAAACTGATGATCGAGACGGATACGGCGAATTCCTACATGAAATTTACCGGTACGGACGATCAGATCGTGAAGGTGACGACTTCTGCGGGTACCGGAAGGAAGATGGCTATTATCAAGGACAGCTACGGTAATCCGGAGGTGCCGTTCCTTACCAGTTCTTTTGATCAGATCTTCGTCATCGACATGCGGTATTTTGATCTGAATCTGGTGGATTTTGTACAGCAGATGGGAATCACGGATGTCCTGTTTTCAGCCAATGTAGATTCTGTGGCAGGAGCGAATGCATCGAATATTGCCACACTGATCACACAGAATAAGGGAAATCAGATCACTGATGAGGCGCCGGAGACTGCGCTGACCAGAGCAGTTGAGAAGACGGATTCGAAGAAAGGGTGAGATCCGAAGATGAAGGAACTTGTATATCCGTTTGATGCGCCGGGCATCATGAAAAAGAAAAAATCTATCAAACGCAGACTTCTCGCTGCCGGTTCGAACAGACTTGAGAAGAAAATTGCAGTGCTTGGGGGATCCACCACCAGTCATATTGTTGATATCCTGGAACTGTTCCTGCTGGATTACGGGATCGCACCGAAGTTTTATGAGTGCGAGTATGCGCAGTTTGAGCAGGAGGCACTGTTCCCGAGTGAAGAATTTCTGAACTTTCATCCGGACCTGATTTTCATCCATACATCCAGTCGGAATGTACGGCAGTTCCCGGAGCTCACGGATGGAAAGGAACAGGTGGAGGAAAAACTGAAGGCAGAGACGGAGCGTTTCCGCACGATCTGGGAAAAGCTCACCGAGACCTTTGGCTGTCCGATCATTCAGAATAATTTTGAGATGCCGTTTTATCGTCTGATGGGAAACCGGGATGCCAGTGATTATCGGGGCAGACGGCATTTTCTGGAAAGGCTGAATGAGGCGTTTTACCAGTATGCGGAGAGCCATGATAATTTTTATATCAACGACATGGAGTATCTGGCAGCGGATTACGGCCTGAAGGAGTGGACGAATCCCTATTACTGGAATATGTACAAATACTGCATGTGCCCTGACGCCATACCGGCGTTTGCTTTTTCCGTGGCACATATTATCAAATCCATCTGGGGCCGCAACAAAAAGGCACTTGCCCTGGATCTGGACAACACGCTCTGGGGCGGTGTGATCGGAGATGACGGACAGGATGGTATTGACATCGGACAGGAAAACGGCGTCGCACAGTCCTATTACGAATTTCAGTCCTATCTGAAACAGCTGAAGCCGCTTGGCGTCCTGCTCACTGTCGATTCCAAAAATGAGGAAGAAAATGCCCGGGAGGGACTTCTTCATCCGGATGGGGTGCTCAAACCGGATGACTTTGTCGTGATCAAAGCAAACTGGGAGAATAAGGACCGCAATCTGCTGCAGATCGCCTCAGAATTAAATATTCTGCCGGAATCCATCGTGTTTGTGGATGATAATCCGGCGGAGAGAGCCATTGTGGAGGGGCAGATCGACGGCGTTGTCGCGCCGGTTATGGACAGCGTGGAAAATTACATTACGACACTGGATCGCAATGGATTTTTTGAGGTCACCAGTTTCAGCGAGGATGATCTGAAGCGAAATGATATGTATAAGGCCAATGCGCTGCGTAACTCGGCCAGAGCTGACTTCGCGGATTACGGGGATTATCTGAAAAGTCTGGAGATGACGGCGACAATCCGTGACTTTGATTCGGTGTACCTTGCGAGAATCGCACAGCTGACCAATAAGAGCAACCAGTTTAATCTGACGACAAGACGCTACACGCTGTCGGAGATCGAGGCCATCAGGGAAAATCCGAATTACATCCGCCTGTATGGAAAACTGGTGGATAAGTTCGGTGACAATGGTGTGGTTTCAGTTGTCATAGGTGAAATTCGCGGAAAAGAGCTTCACATCGACCTCTGGCTCATGAGCTGCCGTGTCCTGAAACGCGGTATGGAACAGGCGATGCTCGACCAGCTGGTGGAAAAATGTACGGATGCCGGCATTGAAACGATTTACGGCTATTATTACCCGACAAAAAAGAATAAAATGGTGAAGGAACTGTATCAGACGTTCGGATTTATCAGGATCTCGGAAAATGAAAACGGAGATACTGTCTGGAAGCTGGAAACAGCTGGATATGAGAAGCAGAACCACTATATACAGGTTCAGTGAGCTGCGGCGGGAGTTTCCATGTGTTCCGTAAGTCCGGAAGTGCTTGAAATGGTAACAGTAAAAAAGGAGACAGAGATGACAGAGAAAGAAATTTATACAAGACTGACGCGTGTATTTCAGGATGTGTTTGATGATGACACACTGCAGATCAATGGAGAGACTACGGCGGACGATGTGGATGACTGGGACAGCCTGAGTCATATCACGCTGATCGCAGCCGTTGAAAATGAATTCGGTATGCGTTTCAAGATGAAGGAAGTCTCAACCATGGCTAATGTTGGCGAGATGGTTGATCTGATCGCAGAACGCGGTCATTGAGTGATGAGCGCAAAAAAAAGATGGAGTTTCTGCTGTCAGATTCGGTACTGTCATCAGAAGGAAGGACAGAAGATGCTGTCAGAGGTGTATCTGCTACGCTTGCTGCCACGGCTGTCATCGATGTATCTGCCTCGACAGGTTCGCGGCTGCTTTTACTGTGGATGACGACTGCTGAAACGATAATGACTGCCGCACAAAGGCAGATTGCTGCCAATATCGCTTTTTTTCTCCTGTTGGTGCGGTATTTCATGCGACGACGCAACGGGTTTCTGTCATCAGATTTCTTCTTATGTACCTGCAAGTTGATGTTCCCCCTCTGCTTGCCTCTTCCGCAGCCGGCATCTCAGATAGCACAGCCGCAGGCGGAAAGACGTATATATCAATCGATTTCCATAGCGTTAATATTTTTTGTCGCCCTAAGGGTAACAAAGGCACAGGTGAAATTCAACCTGTTTTCAATGGCCGGACGGAAATCCCGCGCTTTTTCGATGACCATACCGAGCACCGGGACAGTGACAGGACTGCTCATAACACCGGAGAGATCAAACAGTCGAAGCACAGAAAAAGCGGGTTCCGGCGACGACTCCGGAACCCGCTTATTAGCTGAATATATGAGCTGTATTACTCGATGGAGTTTACAGCTTTGCTCAGTCTGGATACTTTTCTGGATGCGTTGTTCTTGTGGATAACGCCCTTGGAAGCAGCCTTGTCGATGGTGGAAGAAGCCTCAAGCAGTGCCTTGGAAGCAGCTTCCTTATCTCCGGACTCTACTGCAGCCTCAACCTTCTTTACAGAAGTCTTAACGGCAGATCTGATGCCCTGATTATGCTCAGCTCTCTTCTGAGAAATAACAACTCTCTTCTTAGCGGATTTAATGTTAGCCAAACTGTACACCTCCTGTTCATGCGTATTCTTGTGGACGCGTTCCTTATAGGACGACACTTTTCCACTTCGGAACACGCGAAGTAATACTATCCAATTTCTGAGGGTTTGTCAATCAAAAATGTGAATTTCTGCGGATTGATTGAATTGTAACGATTGTTGCGCTGACCCGTTCTGACATTTATAATTGAAAGAGTTATGTCGCTGAAGCACAAATGGCGGGCGGCATGATACAGTTCTGAAGGTAATTCCTGAGAAGGGATGTGGAAAATATTATGAAGAAAATTTCTTTTAACGATGGATGGACATACCGGCACCTGGGAACGGATGAGGAATGGACGGAGGTCACACTGCCGCATGATGCGATGCTCAGTGAGCCCCGTTCTTCTGACAGCAGAGGCGGCAAAAATACCGGCTTCTTTGCCGGACGGGATTACGAATACAGAAAGACATTTACGGCACCGGAGATGACGCCGGGCGGTCATCTGTTTTTTGATTTTGAGGGCATCTATCATAATGCCTCCATCTATCTGAACGGAACGCTGATCGCGGAGCGGCCTTACGGCTACACGCAGATCGTGACGGAAGCGGGAAAGGAGCTGAACCGCAGCGGCGAAAATGAGATCCGTGTCATCGCCCGCAATGCGGATCAGCCCAACAGCCGCTGGTATTCCGGCGCGGGCATTTACCGACCGGTTTCTCTGTATGTGGCGGAAAAAGGCCAATTTATCCGCCCTTATGGCATCCGTGTGAAGACGCTGTCCCATAATCCGGCGAGAATATCGGTCGAAGTGGAGACGAGTGAACCAGGAGAGGTGAATATCGATATTTTTGATCCGGACGGGAACAGGGTCGCGGAAGCCACAGGGAAAACGCGTGCGCACGACGAGGTCACACAGGTGGAAGTCCGCCGCGTGCACATCGCGTCCGTGACGCTGGATATCCCTGCGGCGCAGCTGTGGTCTGAAAAGACGCCTGTTCTCTACCGGTGCCGGGCGGCTTTTGGAGGGGATATGGCGGAGACATCGTTTGGTATCCGCAGTATCAAATGGGGCAGCGTCAGCGGACTGACGGTAAACGGTGATCGCGTGATTCTCCGGGGTGCCTGCATCCATTCTGACAATCAGATGCTCGGCGCGGCATCGTATCCGGAGGCGGAGGAGAGAAAGGTCCGGCTGCTGAAGCATGCCGGCTATAACGCGATCCGCAGCGCGCACAATCCATGCAGCAGTTCTCTGCTCGATGCCTGCGACAGGCTTGGCATGTATGTGCTCGATGAATATGTAGACATGTGGTATACGCATAAAACGAAATACGACTACGCCTCTGACATGGAGAACTGGTGGCGCATCGATCTCAGGGATATGGTGGAGAAGGACTGCAGTCATCCCTCTGTGATCATGTATTCCATCGGCAATGAGGTGTCAGAGACGGCTGAAAAACGAGGCATTGACCTCACGGGAGAGATGACGGAATACCTGCACTCGCTCGACCGGTCGCGCCCGGTTACCTGCGGCATCAATATCTCCATCAATATGATGACAGCCGCCGGCGCTGGTATCTATTCCAATGAAAAAGCATCGGCGGATCAGCAGACGGATATGGTGGAGCAGACGGGAGCCGGCCGCCGGCTGGCGGGTTCGCAGCTGTTCAATACGCTGACGGGGCTGATCGGTCAGCAGTCCATGAAGCTCAGCGCGGCGACGCATCTGGGCGACGTCTCCACGCGGGACGCCTATGAGAAGCTGGATATCGCCGGATACAACTACGGCATCCGCCGTTATGAGAAGGATCTGAAAAAATATCCGCATCGCCTGATCCTCGGTACGGAGACCTTCTGCTGTGACGCTTACGATTTTTATGAGCTGGCGGAGAAAGATCCGAGGATCATCGGCGATTTCGTCTGGGCCGGCATGGATTACCTCGGAGAGACAGGCATCGGCGCGTGGGAATATCCGGACTATGCGGATCCTTCTGATGAGAAGGGCTGGATCTCCGCCGGCAGCGGGCGCCTGGATCTCACCGGAAAAGAACTGGGAGAGGCACTGTATACGCGCGTGGCAATGCGTCAGGACAGGGGCCCCTTCATGTGCGTGCGTCCGGTCAATGAAGAGGGTGCACACACACCTTCTTCGTGGAAACTGACAAACGCGATGCCGAGCTGGTCATGGCGCGGAAGTGAGGGAAAGAATGCTGTCGTTGAAGTCTATACGCGCGCGGACCGGGTGGAGCTCTACCTGAACGGTAAACGGGTCGGCGTTGTGAACCATGTCAGAAAGTGCACAGCTGTTTTTCACGTGAAGTATGAGGACGGATTCCTGCAGGCCGTGACGTACGATGAGGACGGCAATGAGATGGGTGCGGTTTCGCTGACGACATCCGGACCGGATACTGTGCTGCGGCTGGAACCCGAGGCGGAGACGGTGCAGGCAGGGAAGCTTACCTGGGTGCGCATCCGTTATACTGATGCGAAGGGCATCTGGGAGCCGGCGGATCATCATACCGTCCATGTCGTCTGCAGCAACGGTACACTGGTGGCGCTGGGCAGCGGCTGCCCGTACAATCCGGATGGCTTCCTGACAGACCTGACAAAGACATATTACGGGGAAGCCATGGCGATCGTCCGCGCAGACGGCAGCGGTCCGGTGAAGATCTCCGCAAAGGATACGGACGGGCGGACAGCAGTCTGTGAGATTCCGGTCAGATGAACCTGCCGATGGTTTCAGTTCAAAAGTCTTGATATGTGACAGTGCCTGTCAATGTGTGAACAGGCACCTTTGGATAGGCGACGATCTCTTCGTGCCTTGCGGCGCAGATAGAAAACAGGTATAATTCTCCCCACGGAGGCGGAACTATGGGATCTACAGATCAGAGCAGAATAAGAAATTTCTGTATTATAGCGCATATTGACCACGGCAAGTCGACGCTGGCGGACCGTATCATCGAGAAGACGGGACTGCTGACGAGCCGTGAGATGCAGGATCAGGTGCTCGACAATATGGACCTCGAACGAGAGAGGGGCATTACGATCAAGGCACAGGCCTGCCGGACTGTCTATCAGGCGAAGGATGGACAGGAATATATACTGAATATGATCGATACGCCGGGACATGTTGACTTTAATTATGAAGTATCCCGTTCTCTGGCGGCATGCGACGGCGCCATTCTCGTCGTGGATTCGACACAGGGTGTCGAGGCACAGACCGTGGGAAACGTGTATCTCGCGATGGAGCATGACCTGGAGATCTTTCCCGTACTGAACAAGATCGATCTGCCGAGTGCACACCCGGAAGAGGTGAAGACCGAGATTGAGGATATCATCGGCATCGACGCGGAGGATGCACCGGAGATCTCAGCCAAGACAGGGCAGAATGTGGATCAGGTGCTGGAGGCGATCGTGCATAAAATTCCCGCCCCGGACGGCGATCCTGAAAAGCCACTGAAGGCGCTTATTTTTGACTCCCTGTATGATTCATATAAGGGTGTCATCATTTCTGTGCGCGTGCGGGACGGTTCGGTGAAAGCCGGCGACAGGATCCGCATGATGGCGACGGGCGCTGAGGAGGAAGTGGTCGAGGTCGGCTACTTCGGTGCGGGACAGATGATCCCCTGCGATGAGCTCTCGGCCGGCATGGTCGGCTATATCACCGCCGGCATCAAGACGATCAGTGATACGCGCGTCGGCGATACCGTGACAGACGCCGACAGACCCTGTGATGAGGCTCTGCCGGGCTATAAAAAAGTACAGCCGATGGTGTACTGCGGCCTGTACACGGAGGATCCGACGAAATATCCGGATCTCCGTGATGCGCTCGAAAAGCTTGCGCTCAATGATGCCTCGCTGTTCTATGAACCCGAGACATCGGCCGCGCTCGGATTCGGCTTCCGCTGCGGTTTCCTGGGCCTTCTGCATCTGGAGATCGTCACGGAGAGGCTGGAGAGAGAATACGCCCTTGATCTGATCACGACGGCCCCCGGCGTTGTCTACAAGGTGCATAAAACGGATGGCGAGATCATCGAGCTGACAAACCCGTCCAATCTCCCGGATCCCTCGGAGATCGAATACATGGAAGAACCGATCGTCAAGGCCGAGATCATGGTCACGAAGGATTACGTCGGTTCGATCATGCAGCTCTGCGAGGAGCGGCGCGGAGAGTATCAGAACATGGAGTATCTCGAGGCTTCCCGTGCGCTGATCACTTATCATATGCCGCTGAACGAAATCATCTATGATTTCTATGATGCACTGAAATCGAGATCACGCGGCTACGCATCGCTGGATTACGAGCTGATCGGATATCAGCGGAGCGAACTGGTACGGCTGGATATCCTTGTGAACAAGGAGCCGGTCGATGCGCTGTCCTTCATTGTTTTTGCAGGATCAGCCTATGACCGCGGGAGAAAAATGTGCGAGAAGCTGAAGGATGAGATCCCGCGTCAGCTCTTTGATATCCCGATTCAGGCGGCAGTGGGCTCGAAAGTCATTGCCCGCGAAACGGTCAAGGCACTGCGCAAGGATGTCCTCGCCAAGTGCTACGGCGGTGATATCACGCGTAAGAAAAAACTTCTGGAGAAGCAGAAGGAAGGCAAGAAGAGGATGCGCCAGTTCGGCGAGGTGGAGATCCCCAAGGAAGCGTTTCTCAACGTGCTGAAACTTGATGAGCAGTAAGTATGGAAATATATGTTCATATTCCCTTCTGTCAGAGAAAGTGTGCATACTGCGATTTCCTGAGCTTTCCGGCAGATGCGGATACGCAGAAAAAATATATGAAAGCACTTCTGACGGAGATCAGGGATTTTCCGTGTGATCCGCCGATGGAAGTGAGCAGCATTTATATAGGCGGAGGAACACCTTCTTTTATTTATGCAGAGGCGGTGGCGAAGATTCTGCAGACGATCCGGGAGCGTTTTGTGGTGGACGGGGATGCCGAAATTTCCATGGAGGCGAATCCGGGGACCGTCACGGCGGATAAGCTCGCCCTCTACAGAAAGGCCGGCGTGAACAGGATCAGCTTCGGCTGTCAGTCTGCAGATGCAGGCGAATTGAAGGAGTTGGGACGGATTCACACGTGGCCGGAGTTTCAGGAGAGTTTTCGTCTGGCGAGAGAGATGGGCTTCACGAATATCAATGTCGATCTGATGTCCGGCATACCGGGGCAGACAGAGGAATCGTGGGAGAGAACCCTTCGCGCCGTGGCGGAGATGGGACCGGAGCATATATCCGCCTACAGTCTCATTCTTGAGGAAGGCACACCGCTTTACCGCCAATATATTGAACAGAAAAATATCCTCGACACCGGCGTGACGCAGAAAGAGATGATCAGTATTCTGCGCAGAAAACACGCGGCAGAGGATGGACAGGGAATGCGGCAGACTGACGCGGATCCGGAAATACGACAGACTGACGGAAAACAGGATATACGACAGGCGAATGGCAACATGGAGATACGGCCGGCTGACCGCGTGCAGGTATGTGATGCCGGTCATCTGTGGCTTCCGGATGAGGAAACCGAGCGCCTTATGTATGACCGCACGGCGGAGATCCTCGACGCATACGGCTATCATCAGTACGAGATATCCAACTACGCGCGTGAAGGATATGCCTGCCGGCACAATATCGGCTACTGGACCGGTGTGCCGTATGTCGGTATGGGACTTGGTGCGAGCTCCTATATGAGCCGCACACGATATCGGAATACATCGGATCTGGACCGGTACTGCAGAGACTGCTCGCTGGGGAGAAAGTGGCAGGCGCTGACAGAGAAAGACATGATGGCGGAGTTCATGATCCTCGGCCTGCGTATGACGGACGGTGTCAGTGAGAATGAGTTTCTGCATCGCTTCGGCAAAACAGCTGATCGGGTTTACGGCGATGTAATCCGGCATTATACTGACCTCGGTCTTCTGGAAAGAGAGAACGGAAGGATCCGGCTGACGCGCAGGGGCATATCGCTGTCCAATACCGTCATGGCTGACTTCCTTCCATGAAGAAATCATACGATACTTTGAAGGCAGAATATGGCAGATAAATTCATCAAAATCCGCGGAGCAGCGGAGAACAATCTGAAAAATATCAATGTGGACATACCGAGAGACAAACTGGTCGTGCTGACCGGACTCTCCGGTTCCGGAAAGAGCTCCCTCGCATTTGACACCATTTATGCGGAGGGGCAGCGGCGGTACATGGAGAGTCTCTCGTCCTATGCCCGGCAGTTCCTGGGACAGATGGAAAAACCAAAGGTCGAATCGATCGAGGGTCTTCCGCCGGCTATCTCCATTGATCAGAAGTCGACGAACAGAAACCCGCGTTCGACGGTTGGCACCGTGACGGAGATTTATGATTATTTCCGTCTGCTGTATGCGAGAGTTGGCACACCGCACTGTCCGAACTGCGGCCGCGAGATCAGCAGACAGACCGTGGACCAGATGGTGGAGCAGATCATGGCACTTCCGGAAGGATCGAGAATCCAGCTGCTCGCTCCGGTCGTCCGCGGAAAGAAGGGCCGGCATGAAAAGGTGCTGGAGCGTGCGCGGAGAGCCGGCTATGTGCGTGTGATGGTGGACGGAAACCGCTACGATCTGTCAGAGGACATCACACTGGATAAAAATATCAAGCACAATATCGAGATCATCGTCGATCGTCTGATCGTCAAACCGGGGATCGAACAGCGTCTCACGGATTCCGTGGAAAATGTACTGAAGCTGTCGGAGGGCCTGCTCATTGTCGATACGATGGACGGTCAGACGAAGAGCTTTTCCGAGAGCTTTTCCTGTCCTTACTGCGGGATCAGTATCGAAGAGATCGAGCCCCGTTCATTTTCTTTCAATAATCCGTTCGGTGCCTGCCCTGTCTGCAGTGGTATCGGATACAAGATGGAATTTTCCGAGGGACTGATGATCCCGAATCCCACGCTGTCCATCGATGACGGCGCCATCGCCGTGCCCGGCTGGCAGTCCGCCAATGTGAAGGGAAGCTTCACGAGATGCCTGCTGGAAGCTCTGGCGAAGGAGTATCATTTTTCCCTCGCAACGCCTTTCCAGGATTATCCGAAGGAAATCCACGACATCCTCATCAACGGGACGGACGGCCACTCCGTGAAGGTAAAGTACACGGGACAGCGCGGTACCGGCGTCTATGACGTGGCGTTTGAGGGACTGATCAAAAATGTCGAGCGGCGTTACCGCGAAGCCGGAGAGTCAGCCAGACATGAATACGAAAATTTCATGAGCATTGAGCCGTGTCCGGCCTGTCACGGGATGCGTCTGAAGCCTGCGGCACTTGCTGTGACGGTCGGCGGTAAAAATATCTATGAGATTACCAATCTGCCGATCAGTGAGCTCTACGATTTTCTGGAAAAGCTGCAGCTCACCGACTATCAGCAGATGATCGGTGCGCAGATTATTAAGGAGATCCGTGCCCGCGTGAAATTCCTGGTGGATGTCGGTCTCGATTACCTGACACTCGCGAGATCGGCGGGATCGCTGTCCGGCGGAGAGTCGCAGCGGATCCGCCTGGCCACACAGATCGGTTCGGGGCTGGTCGGCGTTGCCTATATTCTCGATGAACCGAGTATCGGCCTTCATCAGCGGGATAACGGGAAACTTCTGAATACGCTGAAGCACCTCCGGGATCTCGGCAACTCCGTGCTCGTCGTGGAGCACGATGAGGAGACCATGCGTGCGGCTGACCAGATCATTGATATCGGCCCCGGTGCCGGTGAACGCGGCGGCGAGCTGGTCGCCCAGGGAACGGTCGAGGATATCATACGTTCGCCGCGCTCGGTGACCGGCAAATACCTGTCCGGCGAGCTGAAGATCGCCGTTCCCGATCATCGGAGAGAACCGAAGGGCTGGCTGAAGATCCGCGGAGCCAGGGAGCACAACCTGAAAAATATCGATGTCCCCATCCCGCTCGGCGTATTCACCTGCGTGACAGGTGTGTCGGGATCCGGCAAGAGTTCCCTGATCGATGAGATCCTCTACAAGCGGCTGCAGCGGCAGCTGAATCACGCCCTGGTCGTTCCCGGCAAACACAGGGATATCGACGGCGTGGAGCAGCTGGACAAGGTCATCAATATTGACCAGTCGCCGATCGGGCGGACGCCGCGCTCCAACCCTGCGACGTATACCGGTGTGTTCGATATCATCCGCGATCTCTTTGCGGCTACTTCGGACGCGAAAGCCAGAGGGTACAAAAAGGGCAGATTCAGCTTTAATGTCAAGGGTGGAAGATGTGAGGCCTGTCAGGGAGATGGCATTGTCAAGATCGAGATGCATTTCCTGCCCGATGTTTACGTGCCCTGTGAGGTCTGCGGCGGCAAGCGGTACAATCGTGAGACGCTGGAGGTCCATTACAAGGGCAAGAGCATCTATGATGTCCTGAATATGACGGTCGAGGAGGCGCTTGACTTTTTCAGCCATGTACCTTCCGTCAAAAACAGGATCCAGACACTCTACGATGTGGGACTCGGCTATATCCGGCTCGGGCAGGCTTCGACGGAACTCTCCGGAGGAGAGGCACAGCGGATCAAGCTTGCGGCCGAATTATCACGCCGCAGCACCGGACGCACCTGCTATATCCTGGACGAACCGACGACGGGACTCCACTTCGCCGATGTGCATAAGCTGATCGACATGCTGCAGAGGCTCACGGACAGCGGAAATTCGGTCATCGTGATCGAGCATAATCTGGATGTCATCAAGACCGCGGACTATATCATTGATATGGGCCCGGAAGGCGGAGATAAGGGCGGCACGGTCATCGCATCCGGTACGCCTGAGGAGGTAGCGGCCACGGCGGGCTCCTATACGGGACAGTATCTGAAGCCGCTGCTTGGTGTGGATTAAAAAGTTACTGCGCTCGGACTTACTAACCACCGGCGTCTGCGGATGGTTGCGGGTGGAAGCATCTGTATATCTGAATTTCTGCCTGAATCAACAAAATAATAGCAATAGTATTTATTATATAGTATAATGAGGAGCATCTTCTATGCCAGCAGTTACAGATATAGGTATCGATCTGGGAACATCTACAGTCATCGTTTATGCAAGGGGGCGGGGAATCCTCTATCAGGAGCCCTGCATTGCGGCGTATGACAGTGATGCGAGCAGAATTGTCAGTTTCGGCACGGAAGCGGCAGGCATGATAGGAAGAGCGGCAGACAACATTGTCGGGATCCGGCCGCTGAAGGACGGCGTGATCGCGGATTTTGTTGTGGTGGAGAGGATGCTCAGGTATTTTATCCGAAAATCTCTGGGCATCCGGAATATCCTGAAGCCGCGGGTGTGTATCGCTGTGCCGGGCGGTGTAACGGATGTGGAGAGAAGACAGATCCAGGAGGCGGCTTACCGGGCCGGTGCCAGGGAGGCTGTGATCATCGATGAACCGATCGCGGCAGCGCTGGGTGCCGGGCTGGATATCGCGAGGCCGAGCGGAAACCTCGTCGTGTGCATCGGCGGAGATGTCACGGAGATCGCCGTGATATCCATGGGAGGCATCGTGATGCTTCAGACGCTGAAGATCGCCGGTGGTTCCTTTACGGAAGCTATCCGCGATCAGGTCCGTCGCCAGGATAACGCGATCATTACACACCGATGTGCAGAGGAGATCAAACTCGGAATCGCCTCCGTTTCCTCTGAGGAAGGGGCGGATGCCGTCAGCGTGAAGGGGCGGAATGAGACTTCTGCTGTCCCTGTGGCTATCACGGTGACGCGGGATGATGTGCGCAAGGCAGTGTTTCCGATGATCCATCAGATTGTGGACACGATACGTGCCGTGATAGAAAAGACGCCGCCGGATCTGGCCAATGACATTGCCGAGAGGGGTATTGTACTGACCGGCGGAGGCGCCATGCTGGCGGGCCTGGAAAACGCTGTGAAGCGCGCAACGGGAATTCCCGCCGTTCTGACGGATATTCCGCAGCAGGCAGCGGCGATCGGAACCGGAAAGTACATCCGGCTGGCCAGTGAAATGGAGAAACAGCATGTCTGACAGGATGGAAGACTGTGCAGAGTATGTCAATGGAGAAACAGCATGTCTGACAGGATGGAAGGCTATGTAAAGCATATCGTATACAGAAATGAAGACAACGGATATACGGTGCTTGTTCTGGAATCCGGCGGGGACGATGTGACCTGTGTCGGCTGTATCCCCGGTGTGGAAGAAGGAGAATTTCTGCGTGCGGAAGGAGAAAACACATTTCATCCGACGTATGGGCTGCAGTTTAAAATCCGTGAGGCGCATGTGGAGGTTCCGGAACAGAAGGAAGCGCTGGAACGCTACCTGGGCAGCGGCGCGATCCGCGGCATCGGCAAGGCGCTCGCCGCCAGGATCATCCGCCGTTTTGGCGATGACACCATGCGTATTCTCGAGGAAGAGCCGGAACGTCTGTCAGAGGTGAAGGGCATAAGCGAGAAAAAAGCGCGTGAGATCGGCATTCAGGTCATGGAAAAATCCCAGATGCAGAACGCACTGATTTTTCTCGCTCAGTACAAAATACCGATGAGCCTCGGCGTCCGGATCTACAACAAATATCAGGATAATCTGTATCAGGTGCTGAGAGAGAATCCCTATCAGCTCGCAGAGGATATCGATGGCGTCGGGTTCCGTACAGCAGATGAGATCGCTGCGCGCGTCGGCATCAGCAGAGATTCCGAATTCCGCATGCGCAGCGCTATTCTCTATGTGCTGTCACAGGCGGGGGCCAGCGGGCATATCTATCTGCCCGAATCCGTGCTTTTCCGTCAGACAGCCGGTCTGATGCAGACAACGCTGCAGAAGGATGTCTTTGACCATCAGCTGATGGATCTTTCCGTTGAGCGCAGGATCGTGCGCCGGGAGGGTAACAGGGCTGCGGCTGACGGAGAGACGGATACACGTATCTATCTGCGCAGCGTATATTTTACCGAGCTTGAGACGGCGAGAAAGCTGGACGATCTCAATCTGGTCATCCATCAGGATGAGAAAGCAGTCGAAGATGCGGTCCGGCGGATTGAAAAAAATGATGATATCACCCTCGATGAGCTGCAGCGCAAGGCTGTACTCACCGCTGCCTGTCACGGCATCACCATTCTTACGGGAGGTCCGGGCACGGGAAAAACAACAACGATCAACACCATGATCCGCTATTTCCGCTCCGAGGGGCTGACCATCGCACTTGCAGCGCCTACAGGACGCGCGGCCAAACGGATGACCGAGACCACGGGCTGTGAGGCATCCACCATTCACCGCCTGCTTGAAGTAAGCGGTCTCTCCGATGATTCGTCCAGAGTTCAGTTTGATCGGAATGCCGACAATCCCCTGGAACAGGATGTGATTATCATCGATGAGATGTCGATGGTCGACATTTATCTGATGCATTCTCTGCTCGATGCGGTCGTTCCCGGTACGAGGCTTGTTCTGGTGGGCGACAGCAGTCAGCTGCCCAGCGTCGGCCCGGGAAGCGTGCTGCGGGATCTGATCCGCTCGGCAAAATTTCCGGTCGTCATTCTCAGCAAAATTTTCCGTCAGGCGCAGGAGAGCGATATTATCGTCAACGCCCATCGCATCAACGCTGGTCTGCCTGTCCGCATGGACAATAAAAGCAAAGATTTCTTCTTTATCCGCAGTCAGGATGCAGCCAAGGTACAGCAGACGGTCTACATTCTCGCCAGTCACAATCTCCCGGTTTATTTCCATCTCACGCCTGCGGATGTCCAGGTGCTCACACCTTCCCGCAGAGGACCTCTTGGTGTGGAAAGCCTGAATATTTTTCTGCAGAAAGAGATGAATCCGCCCTCTCCGGACAAGAAGGAAAAAGAAACAAGGCAGGGTGTTTTCCGCGAAGGCGACAAGGTCATGCAGATCCATAATGACTACCAGCTGGAGTGGGAGATCAGGAACCGGTACGGGGTGACGGCACGCCGTGGCATCGGCGTGTTCAACGGGGACACCGGCGTGATCAGGTCCATCAACACGGAAGCCGGGACAGTGACAGTCGAATATGAGGAAAACAAGCTGGCGGAATATGATTCAACGCAGCTGGATGAGATCGAACTCGCCTATGCTGTTACGGTTCACAAGGCGCAGGGCAGCGAGTATCCGATCGTCATTCTGCCGCTCCTCGGTGTACCCCGCATGCTGCAGACAAGAAATCTGCTCTACACGGCCGTGACGCGCGCCAGACAGTGCGTTGTGATCATCGGCGATATGGCGACATTTCAGCAGATGATCGATAACGATACGGAGGAGCTCCGCTACACGACACTGGCGGAGCAGATCATTGCCATCGCCGGTGATGAGGAAAACCCTGACGGCAGACTGCCCGACGCCGATAATCAGAAGGATGATATCTGACAGCAGACTGCCCGGTGTGTGCAAACAGCCGGAAGGACCTTCCTGGCAGGCGCGGACAGGAGAAAGTGAAATACGTTATTCATTTGCACATGACAGAAGATGGGAGAAAATGCATGGAGAATCTGTCCGGCCTGCTGTATCCCCGGCACTGTCCGTTCTGTGACAGGCTTCTGCGCGGGGATGAGCCGTATCTGTGCCGCCGGTGTGCCCGCAGGGTCCGTTTTATTCAGGGCCCGGTATGCATGAAATGCGGTCGGCCCCTCGAACACGCGCATGCGGAATACTGCGATGCCTGCAGGCGCCGGGAACACCGGTTTATCCAGGGCTTCGCGCCCATGCTCTATCTGGGAGATGCACAGGCTTCCGTTCTGAATTTCAAGTACGGGGGCAGAGCAGAATATGCCGCGTTTTATGCGCGAGCCATATGGAATTTCGGCAGAGAACGCCTGAAGAGATGGCAGCCCGAAGCGATCATCCCGGTTCCGGTGCATCCGCTGCGCTGCTGTCAGAGAGGCTATAATCAGGCGCAGGTAACGGCCGCCGCACTGGCGGATCTCATGGACATTCCGGAGATCGGTTATACCGTTCAGCGTGTCCGCAACACACGTCCGCAGAAGGGACTCGCCCCGTCCGACCGCCGTGCAAATGTCCGCGGCGCATTCCGTATCAGCGACGATATCACACTTCCGTCAACCGTTCTTCTCCTCGACGACATCTATACGACAGGCGCCACCATGGACGAGCTCGCCGCAGCCGTTTCCGCGCACGGCGCTTCCCGCATCTACGAGGTCTGCATCACCATCGCCCCGGGGATGTCATGACATTAGTGCCGCGGCAATTTGCATAATCCCTGAAATATGGTAAAATAGCATGAATCTGTGTGCCTGAAGAATTCGGAAAGGAATACGAAATGGTAGACAAAAGGCGTCTTTACCTGATGATCGCCATGGCGCGGTTCAAGGACAAAAAGACCGACAGTTCCGTAAGAATCAGCAATTATCACCAGAGAGATTACATTGCCATGAAGCTGATCGTGAACTTCCTGGTCACGACCGTCGCATATATACTGCTCCTGGCATTTTATGCGATGTATAATCTGGAGGATATTCTCAGCAACCTGAACGAGATGAATTTCCGGCCGATCCTTGCGGTGATCATTGTGTTTTATCTCGTCTTTCTCGGCGTGTATACGGTCATCGCCTTTACGCGGGCCAGGATTCAGTATGTGCGGGCTGACGCAGATGTGGAACAGTACGAGAATGCGCTGGACCGCATGAACAGGATGTACAGGGAAGAAGACCGTCTCAGCGAAACAGATGATGAAGATGATTACGATTATTTCGACGATGATGATGAGGATTAACCCCGGGGAGGGCGGCAATGAACGGATTGATGGAACTCCGTGAGAGACTGAAAAATTTCTATGAAGACTATGATTTTGTCATCCGGCCTGTATTCCGGTTTGTTCTTGCACTGATCAGCCTGATCGCACTGAACAATCAGATCGGTTATCTGGAGGTGCTGAATCAGGTATTTGTTGTGCTGATTCTGGCAGTGATCTGTGCCATTCTCCCGATCAACGGGCTGGTGCTTATCTGCTCTGTGGTTATCGTAGCGCACAGTATGGCACTGAGCGTCGAAACGGGTGCCTTTGCCATCATTCTTTATCTCCTGATGGTACTGCTCTATTTCCGCTTTGTGCCGAAAGACGCGCTCGCGATCATCCTGATACCGGTGGCGTTTGTTTTTCACGTGGATGCGGCTGTACCGGTTGCACTCGGTCTGATCCGCGGCCCGGTTTCGACGGTCTCCATGATCTTCGGCCTGATCTCGTGGTCCTATGTGCAAAGCCTTCCGGCGGATATCGCGCCGCTTGTAAATTCGGATGAATCGTCTCTGCTGGACGTGATCCAGGCAATGCCAAGAGCACTTTTCACGACCAAAATGCTGCTTCTGCTGATCGTGAGCGTCATCGTACTGCTGATCGTCGCCATGATCCGCAAGCTGGCGTCTTCACATTCCTGGGAGATGAGTATCGCCGTCGGTTCCATCCTCTATGTAGGACTTAAGATTGTGGGTTCACTGCTCCTCGGTGTGGATATCGATATCCTGGCGGAGATCTTTGGCACAGCATTATCTGTGGGCATCTGCCTGATCATCGAATTTTTCAATTTCTGCGCGGATTACACGCGGACAGAGTACCTCGAATTCGAGGATGATCACAATTACTATAATGTCAGAGTGACACCGAAGCGCACCACGGAATATATGGAGTCGCTTGACAGAGATGCAACAGAGGATATGTCGCAGATCCCTTCCGACGACAGCCGCTTCATGGAATCGGAACAGCAGAACGAGGTTTCCAGAAAATTCGAGGGCATCAACCTGCAGTCGAAGCTGGAGGAATCGCTGAAGACGCTGAATACGAACCAGAGCGGGAAAGAAAACGGTACGGGAGATACGACAACAAGGATCTATCGTCGCTCCGGCAGCGTATCCCACAGATGGGATGACCTGGAAACCGGGGATGACGATGAGGACAGAAATACATCGGGCGACACGAGAGTGATCAGTCCGGGCAGAAAAAATCTCAAATAATGACCGTGAGGTGACGGCATGAGTACATTAGCGAGCTGGTTTCAGGTGTACGTGCTGTCGTGGCTGAGACCGCCCAAGACCATAGAAGTGATCGATATTGTGCAGGTCCTTCTCCTTTCATGGATAGTCTACCGGCTGATCCTGTGGCTGCGAAACACGAGAGCGTATGCCCTGATGAAGGGCATCCTTTTTATCCTTGCCTTTGTGGTGATCGCCAATATTCTGCACATGGAAGTGATCGTATGGCTGCTGAGCAACATCGGCGTGGCTGCCATTACGGCCGTGGTCATCATTTTTCAGCCGGAACTCCGTAAAGTGCTGGAGGAGATGGGACACAGCAATCTGTTTCGGACGCTCTTTTCCAGTGCTTCAAAGACGACAGAGAAAAAAAGATTCAGTGACAAAACCATCAATGAGATCGTCAGGGCATGCTATGACATGGGTGAAGTCAAAACGGGTGCTCTGATCGTCATGGAAAAAGAGTCCAGTCTTCAGGAGTACATCAATACGGGTATCGCCGTTGACGGAAAGGTCACGAGTCAGCTTCTGATCAATATTTTTGAACACAATACGCCGCTGCACGATGGCGCGGTCATCATCAGGGATGACCGGATCTCTGCGGCTACCTGTTATCTTCCCCTTTCTGATAATATGGAGCTGAGCAAGAAACTCGGCACCCGGCACCGCGCCGGTGTCGGTATCACGGAAATTTCCGACTGTCTCTCCATCATTGTATCTGAGGAGACCGGTCACATTTCCTATGCGGAGAACGGCAGGCTGCACGTGGCTGTACCGCAGAGTGAACTTCGTAATGCTCTTCAGGAGATACAGGTGCTTTATCCGGATACGATAAGGCCAATGAAACAGGAGAAGAAGACCAGTGCTTAAAAAAATACTGTTTGCACTGAAAAGCAATCTCGGACTGAAATTTCTGTCCGTAGTGATCGCCGTGGTGATCTGGTATGCCGTCGTCAATGTCAATGACCCGGTGGAGACGAATTCCTATTCTGTCCGGGTGACTGTCACCAATGAATCCTATATTGCGAGCGGCAAACAGGTCTACAGCATTGATGATAACTACAAAACGGTGACGGCTTATGTCAAGGGCAACCGGTCCACACTGAACAACATCAGTTCCGATGATATCACCGTGACGGCTGACCTGACGCAGATCGTGAGTCTGGATACAGACCCGGTTATGGTGCCGCTCTCCGTTTCCTGTCCGAATGTGTCAGCGGGGAATATTACCCTGTCGCGGCAGGCGATACCGATCAATATTGAGAATGTGGCAAGCAAGACGCTGCCTGTCAGTGTGAGCCGCGGTGATTCCGTACCGGGAAGCCAGTATGAAGTCGGTACCATGACGCCTGATCCGGAGACGATCGTCATCAACGGACCGGAGTCCATCGTCAACAATATCGCGAGCGTAGTGGCGCAGATCGATGTGACGGGAATGACCAGGGACGGAACGAGAAATGCAACCCTGCAGTTCCTCGATCAGAACGGCGTCGCGCTTTCGGAAGACACCGTTAACGATGATCTGAGCTTTGACGGGGATATCAGCGAAGTGACGGTTTCAGTTGACCTGTGGAAGAAAGTGAATGACGTGGCACTCGACGTGGATTACGCCGGTACACCGGCGAGCGGTTATAACGTGGAGAATGTCACCACAACACCGGAGACGATCTCTGTCGTCGGTAACGATGAAGCGCTGAGAAAACTGGCAGAAAACAACAATACGATCACGCTGGAGGATTCTTCGATCACAGTACAGGGTGCGGATTCTGATCTGTCCTTTGACGTACAGATTTCCAACAGCCTGCCTGACGGATTGCGTCTGACGGAAAATGAGGCAGATGCTGTCACGGTCTCCATCACGATCCTCTCGGATGAGACAAAGGAACTCCATGTGGATGTGGATAACATTACGACACAGAATCTGGATTCCACACAGACGGTTTCCTATGACACGACCGATATAACGGTTCGCATCACGGGACCGACGGCAGACATCGATGATCTGACAGCGTCGGATCTGAGCCTATCCATCAATCTGAACGGACTGAAGAGCGGAGATTTTTCCGTACCGATTTCCGTGAACAATCTGCCGGACGGCGTGACAGCTGATCCGCAGAATATCATGGTCCATCTGAAGGACAAGGCAACAACACCGACAGCGACACCCACCGCAACGGGGGATTCCTCATGATGACTGCGGTGGTTCAGAGACTCTGCACATGGTACAGAAGCTGCAGAAGAGAGCTGCCCTGGCGGGCGAACAGAGATCCCTACCGCATCTGGGTATCGGAGATCATGCTCCAGCAGACCCGGGCGGCCGCCGTGATTCCCTATTATCGGCGGTTTCTCGAAAAACTGCCGGGGGTGCGTGAGCTGGCGGACTGTCCTGAGGATGAGCTGATGAAGCTCTGGGAAGGTCTGGGGTATTACAGCCGCGCAAGGCATATGAGGGAAACGGCGCGCATTATCAGAGACCGGTATGGCGGTATTTTTCCGTCAGATCCGGAAGCACTGCAGGCGCTGCCCGGTATTGGCAGGTACACGGCCGGGGCTGTCGCCTCGATCGCCTACGGGGTTCCTGTTGCCGCTGTCGACGGTAATGTGCTCAGGATCTTCAGCCGGCTGACCTGCAGCAGGGAAGATATCCTGCGTGACAAGGTGAAACGGGAAACAGAAAAGTGCCTCACGGCCGCCATCTGCGAAGCCATGGAGATGGCAGAGAACGCTTCTGTCAGTCAGGAGTGCGCCCGCACCGATGCCGACTGCAGCGGTGAAACAGGAGGCGGTGAAGCGGCCGCTGATAAAAATGCAGCGGGACTGGAACAGGCCGGAACATTTCCGGGAGATGTGAATCAGGGATTCATGGACCTCGGAGCGACGGTCTGCCTGCCGCACACGCAGCCGCTCTGCGGACAGTGTCCGCTGTCGGATATCTGCGGTGCACATCTTTCGGGGAAAGAGATGGATTATCCTGTCCGCAGGCAGCAGCGCCACAGACGGATGGAGGACAGGACGGTGCTGCTGATCACGGACGGCAGCAGGGTGGCACTGCGCAGGCGGCCTGAAAAAGGCCTGCTGGCAGGGCTGTATGAGTACCCGTGCGCGGAAGGACATCTGACGCAGAAACAGGCGCTGCGGGAGACAGAGTCATATGGCTTTGATCCGGTCCGCATTCTGCCTCTTCCGTCAGCCGTTCATATTTTTACGCATCTGGAATGGCATATGACCGGATATGAGATCCGGGTATCTCCGTTCCGGGAGAGTCGTGAGGACGACGGACTGTTTCTGGCGGATATTGCCGACGCGGAGAAAACTTATGCCGTGCCGTCTGCCTACAGAACCTATTCAGAGATACTGACGACACGGACAGTGAAGAAAGATGATCCGGAAACCGGATCGAAAGTGGAGAAAGAAGCATGAAGATTCTGACTGTTACTGTACCCTGTTATAATTCGGCAGCTTATATGCGCAAGTGCATTGATTCGCTGGTGACGGGCGGGGACGATGTGGAGATCCTGATCGTTGATGACGGTTCAACGAAGGATAACACGCTGGAGATCGCCCGGGAGTACGAGAAGAAATATCCGAATCAGTGCCGTGCGATTCATCAGGAGAACAAGGGACACGGCGGCGCGGTGAATACCGGGATCGCCAATGCCACCGGCTATTTTTTCAAGGTCTGCGACAGTGATGACTGGTTCGACGTCGACGCATTCCGGCATTATCTGCAGGTGCTGAAGAGACTCATCCGTCAGGATCAGGCGACGGACTGCGTATTTACGAATTTTATCTACGACAAGGTGGATAA
This sequence comes from uncultured Eubacteriales bacterium, assembly GCA_900318405.1. Classification (GTDB taxonomy): domain Bacteria; phylum Bacillota; class Clostridia; order Lachnospirales; family Lachnospiraceae; genus Bilifractor. The sequence continues at coordinate 49,890 of ONKP01000005.1, forward strand.
GCAAAAAAAATTCACGATGCAGTACAAAAGGTACTTCCCGCAGAACCGCCGCTTCGGGTGGAGCAGTATCCGGCCGATCGATGAGGCTCATTACGTGCTGATGCATTCGATCACCTACCGCACAGAGATCCTGCGGGAGAGTGGCATGAAGCTTCCGGAGCACACGTTCTACGTGGACAATATCTATGCCTATGAGCCGTTCGCCTGGGTGAAGACGATGTATTACTGTCCGGTCACGCTGTACCATTATTTCATCGGCCGTGCCGATCAGAGCGTGAATGTGGATGTCATGTACGGCCGTATCAACCAGCAGATTGCCGTGACGAACAGAATGATCGATTTCGCCGGACGTCTCCGCTATATGCCGCTTGAGAAAAATCAGCGCAAATTCATCATCCACTATCTGGGCGTGATCATGATGATCACCTCCACGCTGCTGATCTGCCACCCCAGCGAGGAAAATGAACGGAGAAAGAAGGAGCTCTGGGAACGTCTGAAAAAGGCGGACTACGGATGCTATCTCCGCAGGCGGTACAGCATGAGCGGCATGTGCATGCACATACCCGGCAAGACGGGTGCAAAGCTCGTCAGCTTTGGTTATCGCGCATCACAGCGTGTATACGGATTTGAATGACAGGAGAAAATATGCGGATTGGTACTGGATATGACGTGCACCGGCTGACGGAGGGAAGAAAGCTCATCCTCGGCGGTGTGGAGATCCCTTTCGAAAAAGGACTTCTCGGACATTCTGATGCGGATGTGGCACTTCACGCGATCATGGATGCGCTGCTCGGCGCCGCGGCCATGAAGGATATCGGATATCATTTTCCGGACAGTGATCCGGCGTATGAGGGTGCTTCCAGCATAAAGCTGCTGCAGCGTGTGGCGGAGATGCTGGATGAGGCGGCATACGTTGTGGAAAATGTGGACTGTACGATCGTCTGTCAGGCCCCGAAGCTCCGCCCGTATCTGGATCAGATGACGCAGAATGTGGCGGATGCACTGGGCATCGATCCCGGGCGCGTCAATATGAAGGCGACGACGGAAGAGCACCTGGGCTTCACGGGAAGCGGCGAGGGCATCGCCGCGCAGGCGGTCTGTCTCATCAATGAGGCATTTCAGACAGATCCGTATGCAGGGGCGCCCGCCGGCTGTCCGGGCGCGGCAGGCTGTTCGGGTTGTCCGAGACGCTGAGAGCAGAGGCCTGATGGCGGCATGAAAGAATAACAGCAGGTTGCGACAGATGCCGGAGACACTGATAACCCGGAATGATGCCGGGACTGCGTCCGGTCACGGCGGCGGACGGAAGGAAAAACGGCAGAAACATCTGCAGGGTATGACCGGTGCGCATGCAGCGGCAGACAGAAGCAGACTGAATATCGGAGGGTAGATATGGCACTCAGATTTTATAATACGCTGACGAAATCCATTCAGGAATTTCACCCGATCACAGAGGGAAAGGTTCTCATGTACGTGTGCGGACCGACCGTGTACAATCTGATCCACATCGGAAACGCACGGCCGATGATCGTTTTCGATACGGCACGCAGATATATGACATATAAAGGATATGACGTGAATTATGTATCCAATTTCACGGATGTGGATGACAAGATCATCAACCGCGCGATCGAAGAAGGTGTGTCGTCGGAGGTGATATCGCAGCGATATATCGCTGAGACGAAAAAAGATATGGCGGCGATGAACGTCCTGCCGGCGACGACACATCCGCTGGCGACGCAGGAGATCCCCGAGATGATCAGTCTTATTCAGGATCTGGAGAACAAGGGATATGCGTATAACGTCAACGGTACGGTTTATTTCCGCACGAGAAAGGATACGCAGTACGGAAAACTCTCCCACAAGAATCTCGATGAGCTTCGTTCCGGCTTCCGTGATCTGAAGGTCACGGGAGAGGATCAGAAGGAGGATCCGCTGGATTTTGTTCTCTGGAAACCGATGAAGCCCGGGGAACCGTACTGGGAGAGCCCGTGGGGCAAGGGGCGTCCCGGCTGGCATACGGAATGCTGCGTCATGAGCCGCAAATATCTCCATTCGACGACGATCGATATCCATGCGGGCGGAGAGGATCTGATCTTCCCGCATCATGAGAATGAGATCGCCCAGGTGGAGTGCTCAACGGGAAAGGAGTTTGCCCATTACTGGCTCCACAATGCTTTTCTGAATATCAACAATGAGAAGATGTCCAAATCCCTCGGCAACTTCCTGACCGTGCGGCAGATCGGGGAAAAATATGATCTGCAGGTACTCCGTTTCTTCATGCTTTCCGCGCATTACCGCCGGGTACTGAACTTCAGTGAGGAGAGCATGGAAGCGGCAAAGGCATCCCTCGGGAGAATCCGCACGGCAGTCAGGACGCTGAATGACCGCATGGCACATGCGGAGACGGAGGAGCTGACGGATGCGGAGCGGTCAAAGCTCGGCGTCGACGCGGCCGGAAACAGGATTTCCTTTACGGTGGAAACGGATCCTGAGACGGGAGATAAGATCCTTTCCGATGATATGCGTCTGTTCCGCTGGCAGTTTGAGCAGGCGATGGATGATGATCTCAATACCGCAGATGCCGAGGCGGCTATTTTCAATCTGGTGAAGTTTGCGAATATCGTGGTCACTGAGGAGAGCTCAAAGGCATTCGCCGCCGCAGTGAAGGATGAGATCATGAGTCTGTGTGATATTCTCGGTCTGATCGTGGATGTACAGGAGCAGGATCTGACGGCTGATATCGAAGCGAAGATCGCCGAGCGCCAGGCAGCACGCAAGGCGAAGGATTTCGCCAGAGCTGATGCGATCCGCGATGAGCTGCTGCAGATGGGTATTGTACTGAAGGATACGCGTGACGGTGTCCGCTGGGAGCGCAAGTGAAGGAAGAGATCACAGAACGGATGCTGACGGAGATCGGGCGGACGGAACCGCTTCCGGATCACGAGGCAAAGCAGGAATCGCCGCTTATTCTCGCCTGGATCGGCGACGGTATCTATGAGATGGTCATCCGGGCCATGCTTGTCAGGACGACAGGTATTCCGGGAGCTCCGGTGGCGCGGATGCACAGAAGAGCAAGCGGTCTGGTTAATGCGGAGACACAGTCACAGATGGTCGGTGTCTGGGAGACGCAGCAGCTGCTGACGGAAGACGAGGCACATGTGTATCACCGCGGCCGCAACGCGAAGGCGGCCACGCATGCGAAGAATGCCCCGATTCAGGATTACCGTCGGGCGACAGGCTTCGAGGCTGTGCTCGGATACCTGTACCTGACCGGCAGAATGCAGAGGATATATGAGCTGGTGAGAGATGGTCTCGCCGGTCTGAAGGAAAAGTCGGAGGAAAACGATGGCAGATAGAAGAAACAGACGGAGCGGCGGTTACAGTTCATCCGGCAGCGGAAAGAGCAGCCGGTACGGCTCGCAGGATGACAGCCGGCGCGGTGGATACGGATCGTCAGCGGGACGGAAGAGCGGCCGGTATGGCTCGCAGGATGACAGTAAGCGCGGCGGATACGGATCATCGACGGGACGGAAGCGCGGCCGGTATGGATCGCAGGACGACAGGAGAACAGACCGCCATGCGGCAGAGCAGAAAAGACGGCCGGATACGACGGCGTTTACTGCACAGGAGAGAACAGCAGAAGAGGATCCGAACAGGATCGAGGGCAGAAACGCTGTTCTTGAGACGTTCCGCTCAGGCAGAAGCGTGGACAAGCTCTTCGTACAGGCAGATCTGCACGACGGCGTGGTCTCTTCCATTGTCCGCCTGGCGCGGGAAGCGGGAACGGTCGTGAGCTATGTGCCGAAGAACCGTCTGGATATGATGTCAGAGACGGGAAGCCATCAGGGCGTGATAGCAGAAGCGGCAGCCGTGGACTATGTGGAGGTCGAAGATATCCTGAAGAGGGCGGAAGAGAAGGGAGAAAAACCGTTTATTTTTCTCCTGGATGATATTGAGGACCCTCATAATCTCGGTGCGATCATCAGAACGGCCAATCTGGCGGGCGCGCACGGCGTGATCATCACGAGGCATCACTCCGTGGGACTGACGGCTGTTGTTGCGAAGGCTTCGGCAGGAGCTGTCAATTATACGCCGGTGGCGCGGGTGACGAATCTCGCCGCCGTGATCGATGAGCTCAAGCAGAAGGGCATCTGGTTTGTCTGCGCGGCGATGGACGGAACCCCCATGTACGATGTGGATATGGCGGGAGCTGTCGGCATCGTGATCGGCAATGAGGGATCCGGTGTCAGCAGGCTCGTGCGTGAAAAATGCGATTTTACGGCATCGATTCCGATGAAGGGCGATATCGATTCGCTGAACGCCTCCGTAGCGGCAGGCGTGCTCGCCTTTGAAGTGGTGCGCCAGAGACGCGGCTAAAGAAGCTGTCAGGAGGAAGACGCAGACAGAAGGAGAGCGTATGCTGTCCGATGGTCGGCGCGGACAGAAGGAAAGTGCATGACTTTCAGCAGAAGCGGGAAGGCAGAGACGGGAGTTCAGATAAGAGCGGACATGAGCAGAAATACTACCTATGATCAGCTGACAGATGAGGAGCTGATCCGGCGCCTGCGAAGCGGAGACGGGGATGTGGAGGAATACCTCCTCGAAAAGTACAAGCGTATGGTCCGCACCGTGGCCAGGTCATACTTCCTCACGGGCGGCAGTCAGGAAGACCTGATCCAGGAGGGTATGCTGGGACTGTTTCGGGCCATCCGGACCTATGATCCGGAGAAAGGTTCTCCGTTTGCCGTTTATGCCCGGCTGCTGACAGAACGGCAGATATATACCGCCATCGGGGCATCCAATACGCTGAAGCAGAAGACGCTGAACACATCGGTCTCTATTGATGCGATCAGTGAAGAAGGTCAGGATGCCGTCTCCCGCGCCTGGGACAATCCGGAGACGCTGCTGCTTGACAGGGAAAATGCCGAGGATCTCAGGAAAAAGATCTTCAGCCGGCTGAGCCCCATGGAAAAACGCGTGCTGGAAGATTATCTGAATGGCTACGATTATGTGGAAATAGCTGCCCGCATGGGGCGCACACCGAAATCAGTCGACAATGCGCTGCAGAGAATCCGCAGCAAGGCAGCAGATCTGCGCAGGAGTATCTATGGAAAATAAGCGTGTTACGCATACCGCCAGAACGATCCTCCGTCTGTGGAACGTCGGATGGTTCCTGATCTTCTGGGTGAAATATTACAACAGGTATATGTTTGATACCTATAAGCTTTTCGGCGCCCTCTTCAGTGCGCTGACGTTCTTTATCATCTACAGTGCGCTCTGTAATGTGTACAAGGCATTCCGGATCGCGTCCACGGATGTGTCGGACATTGTTTTTTCCCAGTTTGTATCCTTTGCGGCCGGCGATCTGCTGCTGTATGTGGAGTGCTCGCTGGTCTACAACCAGATCAGAAATTTCATACCGACGCTCGTGGTCATGGGTATACAGCTGGCGGGGACCAGTTTTTTTTCACTGGAGACCAAGCGCTATTTCATGCGCCATGTCGCCCGTCAGAAAACGCTCGTTATTTACGGCGAACAGTCCACGGAGGAGGAAGCAATCAATTTTGAAAACAGGCTCCTTCACCGCTATAAGCATCTGTTTGACATTCTCTACACCGAATCCGAAAAAATGGATGATGATATATTTCTCCAGAGGCTGCAGGGGGTGGAGACTGTCATCATGTACAATATCACGCCGGGCCTGAAGATCCGCTTCACCGAACCCTGCATCGAGAACCGGAAAAATTTCTACTTCACGCCGAATATCGAGGATATCCTGGAGCAGGGAGCGGAGACAAAGCACCTGCTCGACACGCCCATGATGAAATATGAATACAGCTACAACGACCCCAGAAAACTGGTCGTCAAGCGCATCATGGATGTGATCTTTTCCCTTCTGTTTCTCATCATTCTTTCCCCGGTCATGCTGTTTACCGCGATCGCCATCAAGGCAGAGGACGGCGGCCCCGTTTTTTACCGTCAGGACCGCTATACCAAAAACGGGAAGATTTTCAGCATGCTGAAATTTCGAAGCATGGTCGTGGATGCGGAGAAAAACGGCGTGCAGCCCTCTACCGGTGAAAATGACCCGAGAATCACAAAGGTCGGACGATTCATCAGACGCACCAGGATCGATGAGCTGCCACAGTTCATTAACGTTCTGAAGGGTGATATGAGCTTTGTGGGACCGAGACCCGAGCGCGTGGAACATGTGGATCTGTACGTGCGCGAGATCCCGGAGTTCCGCTATCGTCTCTCTGTTAAGGGCGGACTGACCGGTTACGCGCAGGTTTACGGCAAATACAATACCTCTGCCTATGACAAGCTGCTCATGGATCTCATGTACATCGAGAACCAGACCACGCTGCTTGATTTCCGTATCGCCCTGCTCACTGTCCGGACCGTATTCCAGAGGGAAAGTACCGAAGGCTTCGATGAGAATGAGAGCAGACTGATCCACGAGGAAGTTACCGGTGAGGATGCCGTGACCGGCAGAAAGCGGGAAGAACCATGAAAGCTGTTGTCGTCACACATTCCTCTACCTACGAGTCCCGCGCGGAAGCTGCAGGTGATTTTTTCAGTAATAAGGGATATGAGGTCACCTGGATCTTCGCTGATTTTGATCATCTCAGGAAGAAGACGCTGGAGAGAGAGCAGCCGCAGCATGTGTATCTGCACATGAAACCCTACGCGTCCAATCTGTCCGTCCGGCGCATCCTGTCGATCCGTGATTTTTCCCTCGCTGTGGAAAAATATCTGGAAGACCTCTTCGCCGCAGGCTGCGGTCCCGACCTTCTCTACATTCTGATCCCGGCCAACTCGCTGGCTGCGGCAGCCGGACGGCTGCACGCAAAGTATGGCGTCCGTATCGTCTTTGACCTGCTGGATCTCTGGCCGGAATCACTGCCGTTGAAAAAAATCGAAGCCTTTCCTCCGCTGGCTGCCTGGCGGAATCTCCGCGACCGGAATCTGGGTGCTGCGGATATGATTTTTACAGAATGCAGCCTGTACAGAAAGGAACTCTCCCTGGATCCGGAAAAGAGCAGGACACTCTACTGGTTCAAGAGAGAAGCCGCGGGAGTCTCACCGGATCAGCCCGGTACCGCGGCAAAAGGATTTCCCAATGGGAAAGCGGATGCCGGTGTGACAGATACAACGAGCCTGATGGAGACGCGGAAACCGCTGCACATTGCCTACATGGGCGCCGTCAACCATATCATCGATATCGATGGTATTGTCAGGATCCTGCAGGCTGTCATGGCGCAGCGTCCGGTATACCTGCATGTGATCGGAGAAGGAGACGGAAAGCAGGACTTCCTGAGAGCACTCTGTCAGGCGGGCATTCCGTTCACGGATTACGGCGCGGTTTACGACGAACAGAAGAAGGCGGCGATCCTCTCCGGGTGCCGGTTCGGCCTCAACGTCATGAAGAAAAGCGTCCACGTGGGTCTGACGATGAAGTCCATAGACTATCTGTCATTCGGTCTGCCGCTGATCAACACGATCGGCGGTGACACATGGGACATCATCGAAAAATACGGCATCGGCGTGAATGTGGATCCGGACGATACCCGGGCAGGCGCAGCAGCCATCTGCCGTCTGGCGGATCAGGACCGGCAGGAACTCGCGGCAGCGGCTCGTTCCGTGTTCGAGGGAAACTTTACGGAGCGTGCGTTTATGCGCACCATGGAGGAGTCGCTGGAATTTCTCGGGGACTGATGCGAGAACAGCGGGGCGAAAGTCGCAGAGATATATTCTGTCACTATATAGAGGCCGCTGTTCATAACATAGCAATTATGATATAATATGATCAGGTATGCTTTCAATATGCAGGGCCGTAACCTGCATAAATCCAGGAGGAATAAAACAATGAAGGGTATCGTACTCGCCGGAGGTTCCGGCACGCGGCTCTATCCGCTGACCAAGGTGACGTCCAAACAGCTGCTTCCCATTTATGACAAGCCCATGATCTATTATCCGCTCTCGGTACTGATGAATGCCGGGATCCGGGATATCCTGATCATCTCAACACCGGCAGATACGCCGAGATTCGAGGAGCTTCTGGGAGACGGGAGCCAGTTCGGAGTTTCCCTGCAGTACAGGGTGCAGCCGAGCCCGGACGGTCTCGCCCAGGCATTCATCATCGGTGAGGACTTCATCGGCAATGATCCGGTGGCGATGATTCTCGGGGACAATATTTTTGCCGGACACGGTCTGACAAAGAGACTGCGTGAAGCCGCAAACAATGCGGAGACCGGAAAGGGTGCCACGGTTTTCGGCTACTATGTGGATGATCCCGAGCGCTTCGGTATTGTGGAATTTGATAAGACGGGCAAGGCCATCTCCATCGAGGAGAAGCCGGCGAAGCCGAAGAGCAACTATTGTGTGACGGGCCTTTACTTCTACGATAACCGCGTAGTCGGCTATGCGAAGGGCCTGAAACCGTCAGCCAGAGGCGAGCTGGAGATCACGGATCTCAACCGCATCTACCTCGAGGACGGGACACTCAATGTGGAACTGCTCGGACAGGGCTTCACATGGCTGGATACGGGAACGCATGAAAGCCTTGTTGACGCCACAAACTTTGTAAAGATTACGGAACAGCATCAGCACCGTAAGATCGGATGCCTGGAGGAGATCGCTTATCTGAACGGCTGGATCAGCCGCGAGGATCTGCTCCGCGAGTATGAGCCGCTGAAGAAAAATCAGTATGGCCAGTACCTGATGGATGTCCTGAACGGAAAGTATCTGGACACGATCAGCAGATAACAACAGATGATCCACAGGAGGAGAATATGACTATTATTGTGACCGGCGGAGCCGGATTTATCGGAAGCAATTTTATTTTTTATGAGAGAAAAGCACATCCGGAAGACAGGATCATCTGCCTGGACAAGCTGACCTATGCCGGCAACCTGTCGACGCTGGAGCCTGTGATGAACGATCCGGGATTCCGCTTCGTCAAGCTGGATATCTGTGACCGTGAGGGTGTGTATAAGCTCTTTGAAGAGGAAAAACCGGATATCGTTGTCAATTTCGCGGCTGAGTCCCACGTAGACCGTTCGATTGAGAATCCGACGATCTTCCTGGAGACAAATATCATCGGCACCTCCGTTCTGATGGACGCATGCCGGAAATACGGCATTCAGCGGTATCATCAGGTTTCTACGGATGAGGTGTACGGAGATCTTCCGCTTGACCGGCCGGATCTGTTTTTCCATGAGGACACCCCGATCCATACATCCAGTCCGTACAGCACGTCCAAGGCTTCGGCGGACCTTCTCGTCAATGCCTATCACAGGACGTACGGCCTGCCTGTCACCATCAGCCGCTGCTCCAACAACTACGGCCCTTATCAGTTCCCGGAGAAGCTGATCCCGCTGATGATCGCCAATGCGCTGGATGATAAGCCTCTTCCGGTATACGGCGAGGGACTGAACGTCCGCGACTGGCTCTACGTCGAGGATCACTGCAAGGCTATTGACCTCATCATCCGTAAGGGAACGGTGGGCGAGGTCTACAATATCGGCGGACACAATGAGATGAGAAATATCGACATCGTGAAGCTGATCTGCGATTACCTCGGCAAGCCCTACAGCCTGATCGAGCATGTGACGGACCGCAAGGGTCATGACAGAAGATATGCGATCGATCCGACCAAGATCCACAATGAGCTCGGCTGGCTGCCGGAGACCATGTTCAAGGACGGCATCCGGATGACGATCCAGTGGTACCTGGATAACAAGCCGTGGTGGCAGAATATCATCTCCGGTGATTATCAGAACTACTACAGAGACATGTACGGAAAAAAGGAAGTACTCAAGGGATGAAGGTATTTGTGACCGGTGTCGCGGGCCAGCTCGGCCACGACGTGATGAATGAACTGGCGAAGAGAGGATATGAGGGAATCGGAACGGATCTGGCGCCCGCGTATAACGGCGTGGCGGACGGAAGCCCTGTGACCGGGATGCCCTATGTATCCCTGGATATTACGGATGCGGCAGCTGTATCGGAGACGATCGGAAAGCTTCATCCGGATGTGATCGTGCACTGCGCCGCATGGACCGCTGTAGACGCGGCGGAAGATGAGGCGAATCAGGGCAAGGTCATGGCCATCAACAGGGACGGAACGCAGCATATCGCTGATGCGGCAAAAGCAGTCGGTGCGAAGATGGTCTACATCAGCACGGATTACGTGTTCAACGGGCAGGGCACGGAGCCCTGGAAGCCGGACTGCAGAGATTATGCGCCGCTCAACGTCTACGGACAGAGCAAACTCGCCGGCGAACTCGCTGTATCGAAGACGCTCGACAGATATTTTATTGTCAGGATCGCCTGGGTATTCGGCAGAAACGGTAAGAATTTCATCCGCACGATGCTGAATGTGGGAAAAACACATCCGGAGGTCCGCGTGGTCAATGACCAGATCGGCACGCCGACGTATACCTATGATCTCGCGCGGCTGCTCGTGGATATGATCGAAACCGATAAATACGGTTATTATCACGCGACCAACGAGGGCGGCTATATCTCCTGGTACGATTTCACAAAGGAAATTTACCGGCAGGCAGGTCTCGACACGAAGGTGACGCCGGTGACGACGGCTGAATACGGCCTTTCCAAAGCGGCCCGCCCGTTCAACAGCCGGCTGGATAAATCAAAACTCACAGAGAACGGATTTAAACCGCTCCCTGACTGGAAAGATGCGCTGCACCGTTTCCTGATCGACATCGGGGAGACGGCAAGCTGACAGGGAGATACGGCATTGGTTGATATTCTGCTGGCCACATATAACGGAGAAAAATACCTGCGGGAGCAGCTGGATTCCCTGTTTAACCAGACATTTCAGGATTTCCGCATCCTTGTGCGGGATGACGGATCGACGGATGGAACGATGCGTATTCTGAGAGAGTATGCGCTTCATCACGCGGGAAAGATCGAGATCATCGAAGATGACCTGGGAGGCGGAAATCCCGCCAGAAACTTTATGCTGCTGATGAAGCATTCCACCGCCGGCTATGTCATGTTCTGCGATCAGGATGACAGCTGGATGCCTGACAAGGTCAGCACCCTGCTGCAGCGGATGCAGGCAGAGGAGAAGAGAACGGCTGACGGCGCTGCGCCGATCCTGGTCTTTTCGGATTATCAGGTGACGGATGCTCAGCTCCGTCCGCTGCCGGTCAATGAATCCAGTCTCCAGATCGCAAGGCATTACAGAAGTCTGAACAGGCTTCTCGTTCAGAATTACATCACCGGATGTACGATGATGATCAACAAGACAGCCTGCCAGCTGGCAGGAGATTACGACAGCAGGATTCTGATGCATGACTGGTGGATCGCCCTGTATGTGAGTGCCATGGGCAGGATCTGTCATGTGCCGGAAAAACTCACGTATTACCGTCAGCACGGTGACAATGACGTGGGCGCACGGGATGTGAAGAGCATGGAATACCGTCTGGAGAAGCTGCGTGATAAAACCGTGCGGAATTCAAAGAATACCTATTATGCGCAGGCTGAGCTTCTGAAGGAACGCTTCTATGCCGAGATGAGCGGAAAGTCGCAGAAAATCCTGGATGACTTCCTGGCGATCCGCGATTATCCGAAGCTGAAACGGATGAAGGCGCTCATTGACGGCGGCTACCTCAAAAGCGACTGGGTGCGCTCGCTCGGGTATCTGCTTTATATCTGAAAACCGACCGGATTATTCTCAGCCTGTGGTTATTCTGCGGGCCGGGAGTCCGGCCTTCTGTGTATTCGGGGACATCTGCGACAGACGATTTGCGCATTCGAATTGGAAGACAGAAAGGAGCGGGCGCATATGCATATTACGGTTGCACTGGCTGCCTGGAACGGAGAAAAGTACATCCGTGAACAGCTGGATTCCATTCGTCTCCAGACACGCGTTCCCGATGAGATCATCGTATCGGATGATGCTTCGACTGACCATACATGGGAAATTCTGCAGGATTATCAGAAGCAGTGGCCGGCGTTTCCGCTTGTCCTGCGCAGAAACAGTTCCAATGCCGGATACCGGCGGAATTTTTATCAGGCGCTGTCATACGGCAGGGAAAAGGCCGGCGGAGAAGATGCGCTTTTCATGCTCTGCGATCAGGATGATCTGTGGCTTCCGGAGAAGACGGAAACTGTGGCTGCTCTGTTTGCGGAACATCCGGATATGGAGGTTCTCGCCTCCTCCTTTCTTCTGATCGGACCGGAAGGAGAACGGCTGCCAGACAGGACAGGAAAAGGCTGGTCAAACCAGCATCTCTATCACAGAAACGTCGCTGCGGATGCGCTTGTCCGTGTGCCGGCTGAAGATCTGATCTATCATAATTTTGCCCAGGGCTGTGCCCTGGCTTTCAGGCCGCATATCTGCGACAGCTTTCTCCGGAATTTTACGGATACCGTCCCTCATGACTGGCAGATCGTCATGATGGGTGCGGCTGAAAACGGCTTATGGTTATATCATCATCCGCTGTTCTGCTACCGTATTCACGGCAATAATGTGCACGGTCTGCATGCAGATGCTTCCGGCGGACGGATGAACGCGGATTACCGGACACTGGAGGCGGAGCGGGCGGCAGCATTTCTGTCGTGGGTACAGAAGACCTTCCCCGATCTTTACGCTGCCAGCCGCAGCATGCAGAGGGCAGACAGCTTTCTGAAAGAGGATATCCGCTGCATACGCGAACGGGATGCTCTGGGGCTGTTGCGGCTGCTCCGGCGACCGGAGTACAGAAAACTGAAATCCGGGAAGGCCATGCTGGCGGATTTCGCTTCCACGGTATTTACGCAGCACGGATAATCGTTTGTCACTGCCTGTGCATGCTGTATGATGCGTGTGATACCTGGTAAAAACAGGATCTTTTGCAGAATACCCGACGTTCGGACGACGGCGTTTGCTGCCACTGGCAGTGCGCGAAGTTGATATAGCGCGGTGACTCTGCTCACAGCACATGGTTATCATGCTTATGAAAAAAAACAAGAAAACAGTTATCTCCTGTATAGCGTTTATCCTGCTGATCATCTGGGTTGTTCTGACCGTTTGGAATAAAGCGGTACCGATTGTTGAGCAGAAACAGACAGACGGTTCGTTTTCCCTGTTTCCGGGAGAATGGCGATTTACCCGCTGCGCGGGAACATCGGAAAAACAGAGCATGTTCTATTCCATTGTTGATGCGAAGGGCAGGCTGGTGCTCATTGACGGCGGATGGGATGAGGCTGGTGATATTGAACAGGTTATGTCTGTGATCCGGGCGCATGACAATCATGTGACGGCCTGGATCATAACACACCCGCATCCGGATCACGTGGGCGCATTTAATGGCGTCATCCGCACATATGGCAGTGAAGTTACCATTGATCATATTTACACAGTGCCGGTTAACCGGGAACGGTATGAAGAGACCGCACAGGACTATGATGTGCTGAGTGCATACGAGGACTTCCTGCAGCTGACAGAGGGAATGAACAATATCACTTTTCTCAGGGAAAATGACGAACTTGATCTGATCGGCATGAAGATGAAGGTGCTGCATTCCTGGGACGGGCACACGGACGAATTACAGGATCATCTGTGCAATGACGGATCAATGATGTTTCGCCTGACAGGAAGAAAAAACAGCATGTTGTTCTGTGCAGATGTCCAGAAGGAAATGGAACAGTATATCCTGCCTGCGCATGAACAGGAGCTGTCATCTGATTTTGTGCAGTGTGCACATCACGGTAACTGGGGACTTTCACAGGAATTTTATGATATCGTCAGCCCGCAGAGAGCTTTTATCGATGCGCCTGCATCCATCACCGGAGATACAACGGGTACGTATGACTGCCCTTCGCTGATTGCACATCTGCAGGGAAATGGTGTCGATGTGGTCACGTGGACGGAACAGCAGTACAACTTCCTGTTCCGATGAATAAAGGATACGAACATGATGATGATTGCTGAGTTCATTCTTTTGCTGGTCTGGCTGCTGATTCTTCCGATCATGCTTGGCCTGATGTTTTTCCCGGCGTATGCCGCCGGAGGCAGAGACAGAGCGGGATACAGGAACAGGGCAGACAGCAGGAACAGGCCGGCAGACACAGACAGTGACAGAAAAAAGCCGGGCATTTCAGGAATGATCTGGTGCCTGCTTTCCGGGACGGTGCTGATGTGGGCTGTGTTCGAACTGATCGCTGTACCGGGTCTGCTCGGTCATATGCGCTTTTCAACAGCTGTCGGTCTGTGGCTGGCGTTTCTGGCGGCGATCCTGATCGTTTACAGTCTCACGACAAGACGGCTGCCCTTGTGCAGAGATGTGTCTCTGAGAGCGCCGGATGTGCGTTCGTTTTTTCGCAGGCATACACGGGGTATGACACTGCTCACCTGGATTCTGCTGGCAGCGGTAATCTGTTCCGTGGGATATCAGGTTTGCATGTATATCTTCGGAAGTTACATGGATGCGGATGATTCCCGGTTTGTCGCGGAGGCAACAGAGGCGTTTCAGCAGAACACAATACTGGAGATGAATCCGGCAACGGGTGTGCAGAGCCGGGACTGGTCGGAGATCACAAAGGATATGCCTTCGCCCTGGACGATATGGCTGGCACTTCTGTCGCGCCTCAGCTGTATCCATCCGGCAATCTTCAGCCATACGGTCTATGCCCCCTGGCTGCTTCTGCTCTTTTACGCCATTGTTTTTCTCGGCGGACAGAGACTTTTTCAGAATGATAAAAATAAAGTCCTGCTGTTTGAACTTGTGGCGTCTGTCTGCATGATGTTTTTTGCCGGATCATCCAGAACGGCAGGAGAGTTTACCCTGCACAGGATATGGCAGGGCAAGGCGACGGTGGCGGGTGTCGGCATTCCTCTGCTTATGCTGGAGCTCCTGATCCTGTATCAGACAGCAGAAGTCCGTCGGAAGAAAAATGATACGGTTCCGTGGAAAGGCAGTTTTCTGGTGCAGCATCCTTTCCGCGCGTGGCTGATTCTTTTTCTCACGGATGCCGGCTGTTGTCTGATGTCCGGTATGGGTGTGATACTGGCGGCGCTGCTGATTGGCGTCGGAGGCCTGTGGTATCTGCTGGCTTATCGCAGAATTCGTCCGGTACTTGCCATGGCAGCTGCGTGTATACCATCGGCCATCTGCGGCGTTCTGTCGGTGTGGCTGACATCGGCTGGCGTCAGCTGACAGGGGATTGACAATGAAAGATATCATATTCGGGATTTTTTCCATATTGAAAGAGTCCATGGCAGGCAATCTGATCTTTCCCATGTATCTGGTCAGTCTGGTTTACCTGTTTTTCGCGAAGCCGGAGAAGAGAAGGATCATCATAGGACCGTCCGTGCTGCTAATGCTGGTGATTTTTGCACCGCATCTGTATCAGTATGTGTATCTGAAAGTGTTCAAATATGCGTACTGGCGGGCATTCTGGCTGATTCCGGCTGTTCCGGTGATCGCCTGCGCAGCCGTGAGCCTGCTGACGGATCTTCCGAAAAAATGGATGAAGGCCGCAGCTTCTGCAGCTCTGGCTGTTATCATCTGTATCGGTGGAACGAATGCGTATTCCGCTTATATGACAGACCATTTCACACGGGCTGCCAATGCATACAAGATTCCCCAGGCGGTTGTCGACGTGGATAATGCCCTGCTGGCCATGGACAGCAGACCTTATGTGGTCATGCACCCGGATCTTTTCTGCTATTCGAGAGTATATTCCTCAAATATTATGCAGATGTATGGAAGAGATGCCTACAGCTTTATTTCTCACAACATCGATGATGAAGCAAAGAGTGTATTTGACCAGATGAGCAGCGGAAATCCGGATTATGCTTATGTGGCGGATATCATGAGGAAGCGCGGCTATTCATATCTGGTCATCAGGCAGGACGAAGAGCCGGCTGACGGTGTTATGGAAGCCTGCGGTTTTTCCTTCCGGCAGGCAGCTGACGGCTATCTGATTTATGCACTGGCAGGATAACAGTACAGCCAACCACCGACGCCTGCGGAGGTCCCGGCTTGGGGGTCCCCATGTGTTCCGTGGCTCTGGCAGCGTCTGAGCTGTAACCCGTGGGCTGTTCGGAAAGCGTACACAGCTTGCACATTACAAAAGCAGGATTTATAATGAAATACCGTGCCTGACAGGCCGAAGACCGCGTCAGGCAGCTGGCAGGTATTTATCAGAACTTATCTTACAAATTTGTAAATCAGAAGAAACGAGGTAAATCATGGGACAAATCAGTGTTCAGAAGGATTGCGGCGGTATTCAGGGACTTTACGTGATCGAGCCGAAGGTGTTCGGTGACAATCGGGGCTATTTCATGGAAACCTATAACTATCAGGATTTCAGTGCGGCGGGAATTGACTGTCAGTTCGTACAGGACAATCAGTCTGCATCGAAGAAAGGCGTCCTTCGCGGCCTTCACTTTCAGATCCACTATCCGCAGGATAAGCTGGTCCGCTGCATCCGCGGTTCCGTTTTTGATGTGGCAGTGGATCTCCGTGAGGGCAGCAGCACCTTCGGAAAGTGGTTCGGTGTTGAACTGACGGAGGAAAACAAGAAGCAGTTCTTTATTCCGAAGAATTTCGCTCATGGTTTTATCGTACTTTCCGACTATGCCGAGTTCTGCTATAAGGTGACGGATTTCTATCATCCGAATGATGAGGGCGGCCTTATGTGGAATGATCCGGATATCAATGTGCAGTGGCCGATGCCGGAAGGCATGACTGCCGATGATCTTATCTTTTCAGAAAAAGACAAGGTAAACTGGAGTTATCAGGAGTTTCTGCAGCGCAGAAAAAATTTCTGAGTGGCAATTTCTTGCTGAGGAATGATTCGGATGAAGAAAAAAAGTACAATAGTCCGCGTGATCCTGGCTGTTCTGGCAGTGCTGATCATTGTGGGCGTAATCAAATACAGACCGGGTGAACTGCAGGAGGTCATCAGCCTGGATGTCACCATGTCTTCGCCGAAGGCGGAGGCCTGCAAAGTGTACTATCTGAAGTCCGGTGAGGAAAACGGGGACTTTAATGAAGACGAAACAGAGCAGGGTTCCTACACCGGCAACGGCGAGATGCAGACGGTGTCGATCGAGATACCTCTCGACACGGCGGTCATTCGTTTTGATCCTGCGGCGGAAAGCTGCCAGGTGGATATCTCCCGGATTGCGGTCAACCATCGGGGACGCACGATTTTTTCCCTGTCGCTGGATGATGACGTACAGAACATGGTCAGCATCAATGCGGTGAAGAAGGGAGATGTCTATTCCCTGGACCTCACCAGCAATGACGGCTATATCGTATTTCATGCCATTGACCCGGCAGAGACGCAGGCGGGCATTCAGCGGATCGATGAGGAGATCGCAACGGAGCCGCTTTCGGCAGGACAGATTGTCCTTCGCGTCCTGGTCTGTGCTGTTGTCGCATTGCTTTTCTTCCTTCTCATATGGAAGTGGAATGCCATATCCTCGATTCCGATCGAGGTCGTCAGAAACAGGAAGCTGGTCGGCTCTCTCGGCCGCAATGATTTCCGCAATAAATTCGCGGGTTCGTTCTTCGGCACATTCTGGGCCTTTGTACAGCCGGTTGTGACAATATTTGTCTACTGGTTTGTATTTCAGAGGGCTCTGAACGTGGGAAGTCAGGTGACGAAGGGCGGCATTGAGGTCCCTTATGTACTCTGGCTGCTGTCCGGTCTTGTTCCCTGGTTCTTTTTCTCTGATGCCATGGGATCGGGCTCGAATGCTCTGATGGAATATACCTATCTGGTAAAAAAGGTCGTATTCCATGTCAGCTGCCTGCCGGTGGTGAAGATCCTGTCGAGTCTGTATGTGCATCTGTTCTTTGTTGCATTCACACTGATTATGTATACTGCCTACGGCATGTTCCCGGGGTGGTTCTCATTTCAGCTGCTGTATTATTCACTGGCCATGCTGATCAATGTGACGGGAGTGGTCTATTTAACGAGCGCCATCGTCGCATTTTTCCGTGATATGTCTCAGATCGTCAATATCGTTCTTCAGGTCGGCGTGTGGTTCACTCCGATCATGTGGAATATTGATGCGATGAATGTATCCGGTGCGCTTCTGGTTATTCTGAAGGCCAACCCCATGTATTACATCGTCATGGGATACAGGGATTCTCTCATCAACCACATCTGGTTCTGGCAGAGACCGGCCATCACGCTGTATTTCTGGCTGGTGACGATCCTGATTTTTATCTGCGGCACACACGTATTCCGCAGACTGCAGCCGCATTTTGCGGACGTGCTTTAAGGAGGTATCCGTAATGAGTGATGATTACGCGATCCGCGTCAGCGACGTCAGCAAAATGTACAAGATGTACGCCCGCAAGCAGGACCGCCTGCTGGAGGCGCTCGGCCTGTCAAAAAAACGCCGCTACACGGAATATTATGCGCTGAATCATGTGAGCTTTGATGTGAAAAAAGGCGAGACCGTCGGTCTGATCGGAACGAACGGCGCCGGAAAGTCGACGATGCTGAAGATCATCACGGGCGTTCTTCAGCCGACGGGAGGTACGGTGGATATCCGCGGACGGATTTCGGCTCTGCTGGAACTCGGTGCCGGCTTCAACCCGGAGTACACGGGTGTTGAAAACGTCTATCTGAACGGCACGATGATGGGCTATTCCCGTGCCGAGGTCGATGCAAAAATGAAGGACATCCTCGACTTTGCCGATATCGGAGATTTCGTCAATCAGCCCGTCAAGAATTATTCCTCCGGTATGTTTGTGCGGCTGGCCTTCGCCGTCGCCATCAATATCGATCCGGAGATCCTCATCGTAGATGAAGCACTCTCGGTAGGCGATATATTTTTCCAGGCGAAGTGCTATGCGAAGTTCGATGAATTCAAGCGCGAGGGCAAGACTATCCTTCTCGTAAGTCATGACCTCAGTTCCGTGTCCAAATACTGCGACCGTGTCATCCTTCTGAACAAGGGTGAGAAGCTGGCAGAGGGCACGCCGAAGGACATGATCAACCTGTATAAGAAGATCCTCACAGGTTCATCAGACGACATTCAGGATCTGACGGAAAACCACAGCGATGAGCTCTCCGGTACGATCAGCACAGACCAGCTGCGCGCGGAGCAGAAGAAGACCTACAAGGGCGATTCCATCCGCGAGGGAGCCGATGACAGTGAGGAGTGGAAATCACATTTCGCGATCAATCCCAAACTCAATGAGTACGGGAATCACCGCGCGGAGATTGTGGATTTCGCCATTGTCGATGAGAACGGCAACCTGACCAGTACCATTGTCAAGGGAACGAACTTTCAGATCCGGACCAAGATCCGGTTCAATGATGATATTAAGGAACCCATATTCACCTACACATTCCGGAATGCGCGCGGTATCGACATCACCGGCACGAACACGATGCTGGAGGGAAAAGCAGTGCCGTTTGCACATAAGGGCGAAGTGTATGTGGTCACATACGACCAGCGCATGACGCTGCAGGGCGGTGAATACCTGCTGTCGATGAGCTGTACGGGCTACGTCAACGGAAATCTGACAGCTTATCACAGGTGCTATGACCTGCTCAGTGTCTCCGTTGTATCCAATAAAAATACAGTCGGATTTTATGATATGGAATCCGTGACCACGGTGAAAAAGGTACTGGATTAAACGTCGACGCGGCAGGTTTAATACAGTACAAAAACATGGTATTTACAGAGGAAAGATATGGACAATCAGGATTTGCGGCAGGAAGTGCCGGACAACACGGATGCCGTGACGGAGCTTTCGGAGAACGCGGATACCGCAGCAGAGCCTGCAAAGAAGGATGCTGCGGATGCCGGGCCGGAGCTTTCGGAGAACGTGGATACCGCAGCAGAGCCTGCAAAGAAGGATGCTGCGGATGCCGGGCCGGAACTTTCCGATAAAGAGAAAAAAATACTGGCGGTCATTGAGGGTGAGCCGGAAGAGAGATACGCAGCCGTGACATGGGAACGGAAGGATCCGGATCTTCTCTATCAGCTCTCCCCCTGGCGTGCCAACCTTCTGAACTGGCTGCCCATACACGGGACAGACCGCGTGCTGGAGATGCAGGCCGGATATGGCCCGGCCACTGCTGATCTGGCGGGACGGGCTGCGGAAGTCGTATGCCTTGAACAGACCGAAGGCCATTATGTGATCAACAGCAGGCGTCAGCAGTCGCGTCACAATGTGGAATGCGGTATCTGGAATCTTGCCGGAGATGATATCCAGGTTCAGAAGTACCTGAAAAAGGAAGGAACGGATACATCCGAACAGGTGCGCAAGTTTGACTGGGTGATCATCTATCGTCCGGAATCCACGCTCAGTCTCCGGTCAGATCTGGAGCTCGCGTCAGCCTTTGTCGAAAAAAACGGCAGGATCGTTCTTGCTGTCGACAACAGTCACGGCATGCGCACGCGCGACGGCGCACCGGCCCCGCACGGTTCGGCGACCAGACAGGAGCTGAAAAAACTCTTCGATGAGCTCGGCATGCAGGCACAGGTATATTATCCGTACCAGAGCCTTGAATTCACGGACAGCGTTTATACAGACCGTTTCCTTCCCAGAAGCGAGGAACTCGGGCTGTATGAGCAGGGCTTTTTCCGGCCGCGCATCTGCTGGTGCGATGAACAGGAAGAGTATGCCTATGCGCTGGAGAACGGCCTGTATCCGGAAGTGGCCAATGCTTTTCTCTGTATTCTGACGCCGCCGGCCGGTGGAAGCAGAACGGCGGCGATGCCGCTCTTCACCTCAGAATCCGGAGGTGTCGTCACACAGAAGGATGCGGATGACGGAAAACATCCTGAGGTCAGTGCGGACAACGGCACGCAGAAGCATGCGGATGACGAAAGCGGAGCGGAGAACGGCGGAAGCCAGAACGCGCAGAAGGGTACGGATGCCGGAAAGAAAACGGATGGCCGTGTGGAAGCGGTTTCTCCGGCGGCCCGGCGATATCCGATCTATGTTAAGTTCTCCAATCAGAGAAAAGCCGGTTTCAATACGGTGACATCGATATATGAAGATGATAACGGCCAGCGTCAGGTCTTTAAACGTGCGTTTGATGAGGCGTCAAGGAGCTGGGTGACCGGCATCGCGTCAAAATATCTGAAGCTTGCCGCTGCCTTTGAGGGAACGGGTTTTCTGATCAACCGCTGCAGCAGAAATGCGGAAGGCATTGAACTGGAGTATGTGACGGGAAAATCCCTGGACACGGTGCTGGACATGTGTCTGGAGAACGGGCGGCCTGATCTGGCGGAGCTGCTGATCGATGAGTACTGGCGCCGGCTGACGGCCGGACATCCGATGGGGATTTTTACACCGTCCCCTGAATACCGTGAGATTTTCGGCGAACAGATGGTGGGAGAGAATGAGGCGGCACTGCCGGTCACGAATATCGACATGATCTTCTCCAACATTCTTTTGCCGGAAACACTAAGTATGCGGGAACTCATCGATGATATCGATGAGGTAAAGAAGGAGAAGTGGGACGTCATCGATTACGAGTGGACATTTCCTTTTCCCATTCCCGTCCGCTATGTGATGTACAGAGCGCTTGATTATTTTCAGAATTATCGCGCCGGCAGGAAAAAATTTGTCGGTCCGCTCTTTGCCAGATACGGTATCCGTACGGAAGACATGCAGATCTATGCCGCCATGGAGAGCGAATTCCAGAAATGGATCCTCGGTGACACGCATCCGATCCGTCTGCATAACAGCGTTTACGGAAAGCCCAGTATGGGCTTCCGCCAGGTGGAAAATGATTATTTCAGGTTAAGGGAGGAATTTCCCGCGGCGCAGAGCGAACTGCAGACGCTGCGTGAAACAGAGGAAAAGCTCCGGAAAGAATTACAGGATGCACAGGAACAGAACAGCAGCCTGAACGAACAGCTGGAATCCCTGCAGAAAGATTATGACAGTGAGCATGAGAAAGTGGAAAAGCTGGACGCATCCTGCGTCAGCCTGTCGGAAACCGTCAATCAGATGAGGGGAGCTTTTTCCTGGAAGGTGACGGCTCCCATGCGGGCGGTCATGACATTTTTCCGCAGGATTTTTCACAGAAACCCTGAACATTGAGAGGTACAACGGGTATGAAGCCGATTTATTATCACATTGATGAACACAGGATCGCAGGATCCGGCCATCTTTTCTACCGCGTTCTGGGCTGGGCTTTCTCCACCACGCCGGAAAATCTGAAAATCAGCGTCAGAGATGCGAAGGGAGAGGATATCCCGTTCAGCGTTCATGACACCGTGCGCGATGATGTCTTCCGGGCATATCATGATAAATATGACGGCCTGACACCGGATGTCGGCCTGGATATCCGGGTGGAGCATCTGCAGGATGTCATTCGGGAGCATGGCAATAAGATCAGCATTTGTTTTTCCAGCGGGGATGAAGAGGAGACAGCATCGACGGAAGATGTACAGGCACTGCTGTCCGCTGTCGACATGGATAAGCCGGCAGCCCATGTGGATAACTGGGTCACCGCAGAGGGAATGGTATGGATCAACGGCTGGACCTATGCGCGCAGCGGAGCCTGCAGCGTGAAGATTACCGATGCCGACGGAAATGAGATCCCGTGCACAACTGACCGGAGCAAGAGAATCGATCTCTGTCGTCTGGAAGGATTGTCCATGAATGATACGCCGGGCTTTCAGATCCGTATCAGGCAGGACGATGTCAGAGGAATGAAGAAAATTTATCTCCACTGCTGCTCCGAGAAGCAGGATGAGACCATTGAGCTGGATATCACGCCCGGAGCAAAACGGAACAAGAGCACCCGCGGGTTTATTCGCCATGTCATCGAGTATACAAGGAGAAACGGTGTCTCAGGTCTGATTCGCCGCGCCATCCATGGCCCTGCTGTGGCGCAGAATTTTGATTATGATACCTGGTTCCGTGCCCGTCGTGTGACGGAGACAGAACTGGAAAAACAGCGCGCCGCACATTTTTCCTGTGAGCCGAAGATATCGGTATGCATACCGCTGTACAACACACGACCGGAGTTCCTGCGGGATATTGTCAATTCCATACTCGCTCAGTCCTATCAGAACTGGGAGCTTTGTCTCGCTGACGGCAGCACAACGGACGAACCGGGCCGCATTGTGGCAGACGAGTACGGAAATGAGCCGAGGATCCGCTATCAGAAACTGGCGGTCAATGCCGGCATTTCGGGAAATACGAATGCAGCGCTGAAGATGGCAACGGGTGATTTTATCATGCTTTCCGACCACGATGATCTGGTGGAAGCGGATGCCATGTACGAGATCGTCAGAGCCATCAATCAGTCGCCGGATGTCGATGTGGTTTATACTGATGAGGATGTTGTCAATGAACAGGGCACGGTATTTTATGACCCTCATCTCAAGCCGGATTTTTCCATTGACTATCTCATGAGCCTGAACTACATCACGCATATTTTTGTTGCAAGGAAGAGCATCGTGGATGAGACCGGCGGATTCGGCGATGCATATAACGGCGCGCAGGACTGGGATATGATCCTCCGCTGCTGTGAAAAAGCCAGACGCGTGGCGCACGTGCCGAAGATCCTCTATCACTGGAGAGCGTCCAGTGGCTCTACGGCGGGCAATCCCGACAGCAAAATGTATGCTGTGGATGCAGGGCGGCGCGCGGTCGGCGATTATATGCAGCGAAACGGACTGGACGGCAGACTCGAGTACACGCTCGACTTTATCTGCTTCCATCCGATCCTTTCCGTGAAAAAGGATCCGAAGGTTTCCATTATCATCTGCAGCTGTGACCATGCGGATCTGCTGAAAACCTGTATTGACTCCATTCTGAGCAAGAGCACGTATGATAATTACGAGATTCTTGTTGTGGAAAATAACAGTAAAGAGCAGGCGACCTTTGACTATTACGAGAAGATACAGAAGGAAGATTCCCGTGTCCGTGTCGTGACGTATACGGAAAAAGGACCTTTCAATTATTCCCGGGTCAATAATTTCGGCGCGGCACAGGCAGACGGAGAATATCTCATCTTCCTGAACAACGATACGAAGGTGATCTCCAGGGACTGGATCGAGGGCATGCTCGGCTACTGCCAGCGACCTGACGTCGGAATCGTCGGCGCAAAGCTGTATTACGGCGATCTCACGGTTCAGCACTGCGGGATTGTCATCGGTATGGGCGGATTTGCCGGGCATGTACTGACAGGACAGCCGGCGGACAGCGCCGGGTATATGATGCTGCTGCATGCGACGCACGATGTCAGTGCGGTGACGGCAGCCTGCATGATGACAAAGAAGCAGGTATTTGACGAGGTCGGCGGATTCACAGAGGAACTGCGTCTGGCCCTGAATGACGTTGACTACTGCCTGAAGGTAAGAGAGACCGGAAAGCTTGTCGTGGTCGATGTGGCGGTGGAACTGTATCACTTTGAATCCAAGAGCCGGGGCTATGAGGACACACCGGAGCGTAAGGAACGGTTCAAGAACGAGATACGCCTCTTCAGGAAACGCTGGAAGAAGATTCTGGATGAAGGAGATCCTTATTACAACCCGAATCTCTCCCTGATGTATAATGACTATCGCCTTCGCGAGGACAATGAGCATTTCGATATCATCGATGAGATTGAGGCGGAAGACGAACTCAGCGGCAGATAACGCTCCGGATCAGTGCCTGCAGGCGCAGGTCTGTGCAGCGGCGGCAGAGGAATGTCAGATGATGCGGCTCTGGCGAGAATAAAAATAACCGAAGACAGGGCATATGATGAAAAAAATGGCAAATATCCTGAGGAAGGCTGCTGCCGGTACGGCGGCTGTGCTTCTCATGACAGTACTCAGCGGTGTATCCGGACTGGGTACGACGACAGCACTGGCTGAACCCGGCACGACTGGAGAAGATGCCGTAACTGCGGCATCCGACACAGCGGACACGGTTGTGTCAGGCGACAATGAAACGACAGCAGCTGACGCTGCACAGAGTGACGCAGATGTTGCAACGGTATCATCTGACACCGCGCAGAGTGACACAGATGATGAAACAGCATCATCTGATACTGCGCAGAGTGATACAGATGATGAAACGGAGTATCTGACCGATTATCTGAAGTTCAGCCGGGAGGACCTCGTAAGCTATCTCTATGCCCATATGGATACCTTTGTCGGAACGCCTTATCATGAGAGCCTCTACGAATTTCCGACGCCCGGAGAAGATGGGCATATGCAGTGCGAGGGATTCGTCTGGTATGTTCTGCACGAGGTAGCAACAGAAAATTCCGACAATATTCCCTGCGGTGATGCGAGCACGGAGCCCTATGGGAACGCCGGCGGATGGGTCAACTGGCTGTTCAGCTCCGGCGTGAAATTTGAAGCATACGATACCATAGATGACATGCTGGCCTCCGGCACCATGCGCAAGGGTGATATTATATGGCTCTTTGATGCAGGCGGTCCGTACGCCATGTCGGACACACATCACACCGGATTTTTCTGGGGCGATACAGCAGATGATGATAAATTCTGGCATTCAAGCGCACTTGCGCTTTCTGATACCTATGCAGGAGAAGAAGCAGAGAACCGCATATCGAAGATTGAAGGAATGACAGAAGAATCCAATATCTCCGAAATCTGGGTGATTCATCTGGATTCGAGCGGCGGGACGTCATCAACCGCCCGTTCAGGGGAAGAAGTGATCGCAGCCAGAAGAGGCATAGCTGTTAACGACACAGACAGCACCGCCGGAGGACAACAGGCCACAGACGGTTCAACTGATACAATTGATACGGAAAAGGCACTGTCGGATGTCTCTGCCTATGCCGGCGTTTTTGATGCGGACTGGTATCGAAGTCAGCTCGATGCCGGCATGGCTGAGCAGAATGCCTCCTATCAGGTCACTGTCGGCGGCACGGACTATACCATACCCCGCGGTGACGTGTCCGCCGATGATATGACAGACGCGGAGCTTCTGCAGTATTTTCTGCTGTCGGGCGTCTGGTATGGCGATCAGGCGTCACCGGATTTTGACATTACCTGGTACATGCAGCAGTATCCGGAAAGTGAAGCTGCTGGGAACCGCCTGGCGTATATCCGTCATTACCTGGAGGAAGGAATGGCGGCCGGAGAACAGGGCGTGGGGGAGCGTGCGACAGATGAGACACTTTCCGCCGTATCCGCATCGACGGATACAGCATCTGACGGAACGGGATTCGGTGATAACGTCCTGTCAGTCAGTCTTCCGTCATCCGCTCCGGCATCTGCACAGAGCGGTGTATCCGCGAAAAACATTCTCAGGATCATCTGCGTGCTCGCGTTTGCGGCTGCGATTATCCTGCGGGCTGTGATCGCACATGAGCATCACAGGCATCGCGAATCATGAATTGCGGCTCGGAAGTCTCCATGTGTGACAGTGGCTGGCAATGCGTAAAGAAAATTGTTGACAACGCCAGCTGTGTCTGATATTATTGTTTTCGCTGACGTCAGAAAGATGACACAGCAATGCTGATGTAGCACAGTCGGTAGTGCGCATCCTTGGTAAGGATGAGGTCACCAGTTCGATTCTGGTCATCAGCTCACGGGAGCCGCTGCAGAGATGCAGCGGCTCGTTTTATTTCT